>NZ_SOHI01000030.1:0-199375 GCF_004403585.1 Cryobacterium sp. Hb1
TCACGGCCTCGTCTTTGTACTCAGGAGTGAACTCCCGGCGTGTCTTTCCCATGTGAACATTCTCTCTTGTGAGGTGTCCACTCAACGGGGGCAAGGCCAGGGACGGCAACGTGTGGTCATGATACGCGGGTGCCCTATGAAGGCAGGATGCTTCATTCCCGTAAGACGCCCGAGAAGATGCCCGGTCAACGGGTGCTAAACGCTACAGCCAAAACTATGACCGTTATGCCCACCGGCTCACCGAAGGTGTCGAGACAACGGCATAGGTCGCGCGCGCTTTCGGAATATCCCGCGCCGCCTTCTATAGTCGGGCACGCTCCCTAGGGCTAATGCCAGACCGATCCGGTGACGAGACGGACGACGGCGCTAGCTAGCGAAGACAGAACGTGCGCAGAGAACCAACGCACTCTTGCGAATTTCTTAGTTCGATCCGCTCGCGCGCGGGGGCTTGCCGACTCACAACTCCCCGCCCTGACAACGGAATATAGGCATCGCGTCAGGAAACGAGACTATGGCCAGTTGCTCAGTTGCGGCTTGTCCGAGCTAGGTGGCAGAAGTCCGAATTAGCGTGGGACGTGACAGGTGTGCCCCCAGGCAGATTCGAACTGCCGCCCCTGCCTCCGGAGGGCAGTGCTCTATCCCCTGAGCTATGGGGGCCAGGGTGGTTCAAGGTTAGCATCATGGGCCGGTTGCGATGAGCCATCCGGGCCGGGCCGCCAGCATCCGCTACCCGAGGTGCGCCAGAATCACCGAGAGGAGACCCTCAGCGTCTCCGGGCTCACCGAATGCGGGGGTACTCAGGGTGATCCAGTAGGTTCCGGTGAACACCTGCGCCTGGCCGCTGCCACCGGAGTAGGTGAAGAAGCCGTCCACAGTTGGCGGGGTGCCGTAGGTCGGCACGGCCTGGCTGTCGGCATCCGCTTGCTGCTTGAGCGTGGCCATCAACACATCGTTGGGGGCCACGACCGAGACCTCGATGAGCTCGCCGCTGGTCTGGTTCGACCAGCCGCAGGTCAGCCCGTTGTAGGTTGCGGCGGTCGCGGCCAGACCGTCAGCGGTCGGCGAATAATCCGGGGCGGAGCCGTAATTCGGGTTGAAATCGTAGACATCCTGCAGGGTGAGAAGGTCACCACAGATCTGCGTGATCGGAGCGCCGGTCGCTTCCGGTGTCGGTGTCGGGGTCGGAGACGACGCCGACTCAGCGCTCGTCGTCGGGTCAGCGGATGCCCCGCTCGTCGCGACCGCAGAATTCGTCGGCGTCGGTTCGCCTCCTGCGCTGCAGCCGGCCAACAGGAGGGCGAACAGTGCTCCGCCGGCAAGCATCAGCCCGGTACGGCGGCGTGTGGACGCTCCGCCGGTGCGTGCAGCGGTACGAGCAAAAGAGGGGTAGACGCGTGTATCAGTCACGCGTTGACCTTACCAACAGGACGGGCCGGTACGATTATGCAGTGACTCCTGCCGAACTCTCCCAGTCCCTTTTCAACCTCATCCAGAGCGTCAGCGAACGCCGACGCGAGGCTGATACGGCAGGGGTAGACCTTGGACTCACCCTCGCCGACGTGGCTGTCGAACGACCACGCAACCGCGACCACGGCGATTGGGCTTCAAGCATCGCGCTGAAGATTGCCAAACCTCTCGGCACCAACCCGCGTGAAATCGCGGCCGAATTAGCTGCCGGTCTCGAACAGCTGGCGGATGTCTCATCCGTCGAAATCGCCGGCCCTGGCTTCATCAACATTCGTCTCGAAGCGGCGGCGGCCGGTGCGCTCGCCAAAACCATCGTCGACCAGGGCTCGGTCTACGGCACCGGCCACCTGTATGACGGTCTCAAAATCAACCTCGAATTCGTTTCGGCCAACCCCACCGGCCCCATCCACATGGGCGGCGTGCGCTGGGCCGCGGTCGGCGACAGCCTGGCCCGCGTGCTGGCAGCCGAGGGCGCCGACGTGACCCGTGAGTACTACTTCAACGACCACGGTTCGCAGATCGACCGCTTCGCCCGCAGCGTGCTCGCCAGCTACCTCGGCGAACCCACCCCGGAGGACGGTTACGGCGGCGCGTACATCGGCGACATTGCCGCCAACGTACTCGATAAGTACGACGGTGACGTCGCAGCCCTTTCCCGCGATGAACAGCAGGAAGTGTTTCGCTCGATCGGCGTCGACCTGATGTTCACCGAGATCAAAGACAAACTACACGGATTCGGCGTCGACTTCGACGTGTACTTTCACGAGGATTCGCTGCACGAATCTGGCGCCGTCGACCGCGCCATCGATCGCCTGCGCGAACAGGGCCACATCTTCGAAGCGGACGGCGCGATCTGGCTGCGCACGACCACCTTCGGTGACGATCGTGACCGGGTGATCATCCGCTCCAATGGCGAGCCCGCCTACATCTCAGGCGACCTTGGCTACTACCTCGACAAGCGCGAACGCGGATTCGACCAGTGCCTGATCATGCTCGGTGCCGACCACCACGGCTACGTCGGCCGCATGATGGCCATGGTCTCTGCCTTCGGCGACGAGCCCGGTGTGAACCTGCAGATTCTGATCGGTCAGATGGTCAACCTGCTCAAAGACGGCGAACCGGTGCGCATGAGTAAGCGGGCCGGCACCATCGTCACCCTCGACGACCTCGTCGACGCGGTCGGTGTCGACGCCGGCCGCTACGCTTTGGTGCGCTCGAACAGCGACTCGCAGCTCGACATCGACCTCGACCTGCTGGGCAAGCGCACCAACGACAACCCCGTCTTCTACGTGCAGTACGCCCACGCCCGCACCTGCTCGGTCGCCAACAATGCTGCCGCCAGCGGCGTCGAACGCTTTGTCTTCGCCCCGGAACTGCTGGTGCACGACAGCGAATCCGCGCTGCTGGGCGTGCTGCAGGAATTTCCGCGCGTCGTCGCGCAGGCTGCGCAGCTGCGGGAGCCGCACCGCGTCGCCCGCTATATCGAGGAGGTCGCCGGCTACTACCATCGCTGGTACGACAACTGCCGTGTCATTCCGCTCGGTGAAGAACCGGTGACCGACCTGCACCGCACCCGTTTGTGGCTGAACGACGCGACCGGCCAAGTGATCCGCAACGGCCTGGGCCTGCTCGGCGTCACCGCGCCGGAGCGCATGTAATCATGGCCAAAACCAAGCGTCGCGGCCTCGTTCCGCTGATCATCGTCGGCGTACTCGCGATTCTGCTGGTCGTCGCCTACTTTCTCATCGATAGCGGCGTGCGTGCGTTCGCGCAGGACCGCGCCGAAGTCGAAATCAGCAACCGGATGCCCGCTTCCGTGACCGGCGACATCACCGTCACCATCGGCGGTACCTCCGTCATTGCACAGTTCATCGCCGGCAGCTTCGATGAGATTGAGTTGACCGCGCCGAACCTGGCGGTCGACGGAGTGCCGGCATCCGTTCACGTGATCGCCCACGATGTGTCGACGAACACCGCTAAGGCCATTGGCTCGCTCACCGCCACGCTCGACCTCGATCAGGACGCGGTCAATCAGCTGGTGCGGGCTTCCGGAACCGCGCCCGCCGACGCTGTGATGACCCTCGGCGACGGCACGGTGGCGTACACCGGCACGGTGAAGTTGTTCGAGTTCAACGTCGGCTATAGCGCCACGGCCACGGCCAGCGCCGTTGGCGACACCCTGAACTTCACTCCCACCGAAGCCACCGTGACGAGCGGTGTCGGCGACATCGACGCGACACCCCTCGTGAACCTGATCCTGCAGCAGGCACCGATCGCGGTCTGCGTTGCGAGTTATCTGCCCGAAGGAGTCGAACTGAGTGGCGTCGATATTTCGCCCGAGCGGGCACGCGTTACGCTGGAGTCAAGCACTCTCATGCTCACCGCGCAGTCGCTGACAACCCTCGGCAACTGCGCCGGCTAATTCGAACCTCGCCACTCGCGACGGTAGAATCGTAGCCAGGCACGCTCGCTCACCCGGGCTGGCCAATTTTCCGGCTTCAGGGACCAATCCGGGTTCGCTCGCTGAGACTCCCCTTCGACTCTCGTGAGGTACCTCCCGTGACATCTGCACCGAATCCGCTGGCGCCCGACTGGCTGCGCCTTCCCGCCGACGCCAATGCGCTCGCGCCCGGTCTCTGGCCCACGTCCGCTACCCGCACCAGCACCGGCGAACTCGTCGTCGGCGGGGTCAGTGCCACGGCTCTTGCCGCCGAATTCGGCACACCCCTCTATGTCATCGACGAAGAAGATGCCCGCGCGAGCGCCGCCGAGTTGCTCGCCGTGTTCCAGGCCGAGTTCGCCCGTATCGGCACGAGCGCCAAGGTGTATTACGCGGGGAAGGCTTTTCTCTCGACCGAGGTGGTGCGTTGGATGATCGCTGCCGGCCTCAACATCGACGTGTGCAGTGGCGGAGAACTCACCGTCGCACTGGCCGGCGGCGCCGATCCGGCCCGGCTCGGTTTTCACGGCAATAACAAGTCACTGGCCGAGCTCGACCAAGCCACCAGGGTCGGTGTCGGCACGATCGTGATCGACAGCGAGGTTGAAATCGGTCGCGTTGCCGAAGCCGCCACCCGCAACGGCCGGGTGCAGAACGTGCGCCTGCGCGTGAACAGTGGTGTGCACGCCCACACCCACAATTTTTTGGCTACCTCGCACGAAGACCAGAAATTCGGCATCGTGCTCACCGACGCTCCGAAGCTCGTCGCACGTATTCGCGCCGAGCCAGCCCTCAATTTCGTCGGCCTGCACTGCCACATCGGCTCGCAGATCTTCGGCGCCGAGGGATTCGCCGAGTCGGCCGCACGGTTGCTCGATGTGCACGCCGAACTGCTCGCGGACGGCCCGATACCCGAGCTCAACCTTGGCGGCGGGTTCGGCATTGCTTACACGAGTGCAGACGAACCCACCCCGATTCGCGAACTGGCCGTCGCCCTGGCCGACATCGTCGCCACCGAGTGCGCGCGGCTGAACATTCCGCTGCCGGTCGTCGCGTTCGAACCCGGGCGCGTCATCATCGGTCGCGCCGGCGTGAGCCTCTACCGCGTCGGCACGACCAAGGCCGTCGATATCTCCGGCACCTCGC
The DNA here is from genome assembly GCF_004403585.1 of Cryobacterium sp. Hb1. Classification (NCBI taxonomy): domain Bacteria; kingdom Bacillati; phylum Actinomycetota; class Actinomycetes; order Micrococcales; family Microbacteriaceae; genus Cryobacterium; species Cryobacterium sp. Hb1. Next base: position 5,054 of record NZ_SOHI01000030.1, read on the forward strand.
GGCTCTACGTGAGCGTCGATGGTGGAATGAGCGATAACGTGCGCCCCGCCCTCTACGGCGCCGATTATGCTGTGCGCCTGGCCGATCGTGCGTCGACCGCTCCGCCGGTGCTCGTGCGCATCGCCGGCAAACACTGCGAGAGTGGCGACATCGTGGTCGATGCCGACTATCTACCCGGTGATGTGACCCCCGGCGACCTGCTCGCTGTACCTGCCACCGGCGCTTACTGCTGGGCGCTGTCCAACAACTACAACTTTCAGGGTCGTGCGCCCGTCATCGCCGTACTCGGCGGCACAGCGCGCGTGCTCATGCGCGGCGAGACGATTGCCGACCTGCTCGCGCGGGACACCGGGGCGCAGCAGCCCTCCAACGGAGGACAATCGTGAAGATCGAATACCGCAATCTGCGCGTAGCCCTCCTCGGCGGTGGATCCGTCGGCGCCCAGGTCGCCCGCCTACTGCTGGAACAGGGTCCCGAGCTGGCCAACCGCGTCGGGGCCACGCTCGAACTGGTCGGTATCGCGGTGCGCGATGTCAACGCGGAGCGCTCTGTCGACCTGCCCCGCGAACTGTTCACGACCAACGCTGAGGAACTCATCCTCAGCGCCGACATCGTCATCGAACTGATGGGCGGCATCGAGCCGGCCCGCAGCCACATTCTGCTCGCGATCAGCAGTGGAGCGGATGTTGTCACCGCCAACAAGGCGCTCCTCGCCCTCCACGGATCCGAACTGTTCGCGGCCGCGAACCAGGTCGGTGCCCAGATCAACTACGAGGCGGCTGTCGCCGGGGCCATTCCCATCGTGCGCCCGCTGCGGGAAAGCCTCGCCGGAGACCAGATCAAGCGAATCCTCGGCATCGTCAACGGCACCACCAACTTCATTCTCGACCGGATGGACACCGAAGGGTCCAGTCTCGAAGACGCGCTGGCCGAGGCGACCGCGCTCGGTTACGCAGAGGCCGATCCAACCGCCGACATCGGGGGCTACGACGCGGCGCAGAAAGCGGCCATTCTGGCGAGTCTGGCGTTTCACACGACGGTTCCGCTGGCATCCGTCTATCGCGAGGGCATCACCTCGGTCACCTCCGCGCAGATCGAGTCGGCGCGCAAGGCCGGCTATGTCGTGAAGCTGCTGGCCATCTGCGAACGCGTCACAGACGACAATGGCGTGGACGGGGTGTCGGCACGGGTCTACCCGGCTATGGTGCCGCGCAGCCATCCGCTCGCCGCGGTACACGGCGCGAACAATGCCGTCTTCGTCGAAGCGGAATCCGCCGGCAGCCTCATGTTCTACGGAGCTGGAGCTGGGGGAGTGGAGACGGCCTCGGCCGTGCTCGGCGACGTCGTCTCCATTGCCAGGCGTCATGTCGCCGGAGGGCCGGGAGTCGCCGCATCGAGCTACGCTACGCTGCCCGTGTTCGACATCGGCCGGGTCACCACACGCTACGCGGTCACCCTCGAGGTCACCGACGAACCCGGCGTGCTCGCGACCATTGCGAGTGTGTTCAGCAAACGCAAGGTCTCGTTGGCGCTCGTGGAACAATCCATGACACCGGCCGTGGTGGCGACGAAGAGTCGCGCAGCCCGCTCAGCCACGGCTACCCTAGTAATCGGGACCCATGACGCAACGGAGGCCGCACTCGCCGCCACCGTGCATGATCTGGCCACCAATAGTGTCGTCAGCGAAGTCGCATCCGTTTTGAGAGTTGAAGGAGTCTGATGTTTAGCCCAAGTGAGACCAGTGCCAACCTGACCAAGCCCGGCGCGATTGTCAGCCGCCAATGGCGCGGGGTGCTGAACGAATACTCCGACCGGCTGAATGTCTCGGCCGCGACCCCGATTATCACTATGGGTGAGGGCGGAACACCGCTGATTCCAGCCGCAGCACTCTCTGCCCGCACCGGCGCCAAGGTCTGGATCAAGTTCGAGGGTATGAACCCGACCGGTTCGTTTAAAGACCGCGGCATGACCATGGCCATCTCCAAGGCCATGGAAGACGGCGCGAAAGCGGTCATCTGCGCCTCGACCGGCAACACCAGCGCCTCCGCTGCGGCCTATGCCGCCCACGCTGGCATCACCGCCGCAGTGCTCGTGCCGGAGGGCAAGATCGCCATGGGCAAGCTCAGCCAGGCCGTCGCGCACAACGCGCAGCTGCTGCAAGTGCAGGGCAACTTCGACGACTGCCTCGATATCGCCCGCGACCTCGCCACAAACTACCCGGTACACCTGGTCAACTCGGTCAACCCCGATCGCATCGAGGGCCAGAAGACGGCCGCGTTCGAGGTCGTCGAGGTGCTCGGTGACGCTCCCGATTTTCAATTCGTTCCGGTCGGCAACGCCGGCAACTACACGGCCTATTTTCGTGGTTACAGCGAAGAGGTAGCTCGCGGCGCCACCACGAAGCTGCCGCGCATGTTCGGCTTCCAGGCCTCGGGCAGCGCTCCGATCGTGCTCGGCCACCGCGTCGATCACCCCGACACCATTGCGAGCGCCATCCGCATCGGAAACCCGGCGTCCTGGGACCTCGCGCTGAGCGCACGTGAGCAGAGCGACGGCTACTTCGGTGCCATAACCGACGCGAAAATTCTCGAAGCCCACCGCATCCTCTCGGCCGAGGTCGGAATTTTCGTGGAACCGGCATCCGCTATCGGTGTCGCCGGCCTGCTGGAGCGTGCCGAAGCCGGATTTATTCCCCGGGGTTCGACCGTGGTTATCACCGTGACCGGCCACGGTTTGAAAGATCCGCAGTGGGCGCTGCGTACCGCCGACGGCTCCGACGTTGCACCGACCATTGTTCCGGTCGACACCGCCGAAATCGCCAGCGTGCTCGGCCTGGCTAAGGCATGAGCAGCCCGGTCTCGTTGATCGGCCGCGCAGTCTCGGTGCAGGTTCCGGCTACAACGGCCAACCTCGGCCCCGGCTTCGACACTCTCGGCTTGGCGCTGGCTAAATATGACCAGCTCGAGGTGACCGTGCGAAGCGTTCCCGGCGTGTCCGTCGAGGTGCACGGTATCGGTGCCGGTGTGGTTCCCACCGACGAGAGCAACCTCGTCGTGCGCGCCATCGCACACGCCTTCGCCGCCGTCGGCCAGCCCATGCCCGGGCTCAACATCGTCGCGCACAACGTCATCCCGCACGGGCGTGGCTTGGGCTCATCGGGCGCCGCGATCGTGTCGGGCATCATGGCGGCGAAAGGCCTGCTCGAGGGCATCGTCGACATCGATGCCGAAATGTTGCTCGTGCTCGCCACCGAGATGGAAGGTCACCCTGACAACGTCGCGCCGGCGCTGTTCGGCGGCCTGACCATTGCCTGGACCACCCCGGAGGGGCCGCGTCACAAGAAGCTCATGGTGCATCGCGGCGTCAAGCCGCTGGTTTTCGTGCCCGAGCAGGAGATGTCCACCGCGCTTGCGCGTAGCCTGCAGCCGGCCTCGGTGCCGCACGAGGATGCCGTCTTCAACCTGTCGCGTTCCGCTTTGCTCATCGCCGCGCTGATCCAGAGTCCCGAATTGTTGCTCGCTGCGACCGAGGACAAGCTGCACCAGAGCTACCGCGCAGCCGCCATGCCGGAGACGAACAAACTCATCACCCTGCTGCGCGCCGCCGGCTTCGCCGCCGTCGTGTCCGGTGCCGGGCCATCCATTCTCGTGCTGGCGAGCGACCCGGGCCAGCGTCTGGTGGCGGCCGAACTCGTTGCGAGCAAATCCGATACCCCGTGGCGTTCCCTGATGCTGGCCGTCGACGTTCAGGGTGCAACCGTGCATCCGCTCACCGCGGAGAACGCCGCGTAACGAGCATTCTGATCGGGCCGACCTGCCGCGTGCACGTCGGCCCAACTGGCGGTTCGACTGGTGCAGAAGTGCTATGGTTGTATCGCACCCGATAGAAACCGCCCACGGCGACATCTTCTCCGGTGCATTCCCTGTACCTCACTGCTATTGCGATTTCGTGCGTAGCTGTGTGTGTTTACACCAATCCCCTCCACTGTCGGATTGGATCACCCGCAGCGCATTCGTCGCTGCACACATCTCTCCTGGCCTGAATTTTTGTTCGGCAGGGGAAAGGAACCCCCTTCGTGACTGATGTCAACCTCCGCGCCACCGGCTCGGATCTTCCCCGCCTGAGCACCCTTCGCGTGTCTGAGCTTCAGGCTCTGGCCCTCGAACTAAAAATCCCCGGCGCTTCCAAACTTCGTAAAGGCGAACTCGTCGTTGCAATCGAAACGGCCCAGGCCGGCACGAGCGGCGCTGCTCCGGTTGAGCCTGCACCGGTTGAGCCTTCTTCGGTAGTCGAGACTGCACCGGTAGTCGAGGCTGCTCCGGTCGAGGCTGCTCCGGTCGAGGCTGCTCTCGAGAGCGTACCGATCGCGAGTCTCGCTGAGGCACTCGAGACGGTTCCGCGCAAGCGTGCGCCCCGTCGTGCCAGCACCTCCACCGCCGCTCCCGCCAAGTCCCACGTCAATGCCGACGCCAGCACCGGATTCGGAATCATCCTGCCCGATGCTCCGGCAGCCGGCTCGCGGATCGCACGCAATGCCCGTGGCGCGGTGGCATCCAACGCTCTCGTTCCCGTCGTTGACGAAGCTGCAACCGCCACACCGGACACGGACAAGCCGGTTCGGCAGACACGCAAGCGTGTGCAGGTCTCACCCGTTCACCGCGATGACGCGGGCGCTGTCGTCGTTGACTCCTCCGATGCGCCGGCTGATGCGCCGGTCGAGGCATCCGTCGAGAACACGCCACCCGCTCGACGTCCATCCCGGCGAGCTTCGTCGCAGCGCGCAGCCGCTGAGTCGCCCGCTGAGTCGCCCGCCGAGTCGCCCGCCGAGCCAACCGATGTCGTCGTCGAAGCTCCCGAAGCTGGCGATTTCACCGATTCAGCCGACGAGGCAAACGATTCCGCAGCACCCCGTCAAGGGCGAAGCCGCAGCCGGAGCCGCGGTGGTGACCGTGCGCAAGGTGCTGATCGCAACCAGGCTGACCAAAACCAGAACACCCAGAACCAGAATGACCGCGGCCAGAACGACCGCAGCCAGAACGGCACGAACGACGAGGGTATGACCCGGGCGCAGAGCCAGCGTCAGGCCCGCAACGAGCGCAATCAAGAACGCAACCAGGAGCGCGCCCAGGCGCAAGCCGACCGCAACCAGGGTCAGAACGATCGTGGCCAGGATCGCAACCAGGGTCAGAATGACCGTGGCCAGGATCGCAACCAGGGTCAGAATGACCGTGGCCAGGATCGCAACCAGGGTCAGAACGATCGTGGCCAGGATCGCAACCAGGGTCAGAACGATCGGCTCGACGACGACCTGAACGGCCGCGGCAACCGCAATCGGTACCGTGACCGCAAGCGTCGCGGGCCGAACCAGGGCGATGACTTCGAACCCGAGGTCAACGACGATGACGTACTCATTCCCGTTGCCGGAATTCTGGACGTGCTCGACAACTACGCGTTCGTGCGCACCTCGGGCTATCTGCCCGGGGCGAGCGACGTCTACGTGTCGCTCGGTCAGGTCAAGAAGTACAACCTGCGCAAGGGTGACGCCGTTGTCGGCTCCATTCGCCAGCCGCACGAGGGTGACCAGTCCGGTCGTCAGAAGTACAACGCCATCGTCAAGGTCGACTCGATCAACGGTCAAACCGTTGAGGAGGCTGCCACCCGCGTCGACTTCCACAAGCTCACCCCGCTGTACCCGACGGAACGCCTGCGCCTCGAGACCGAGCCGGGCAAACTCACCCAGCGCATCATCGACCTCGTCGCCCCGATCGGCAAGGGCCAGCGCGGCCTGATCGTCGCACCGCCCAAGGCAGGCAAGACCATCGTCATGCAGCAGATCGCCAACGCCATCGCCACCAACAACCCCGAGGTACACCTCATGGTCGTTCTGGTCGATGAGCGCCCCGAAGAGGTCACCGACATGCAGCGCACGGTGAAGGGTGAGGTCATCGCCTCCACCTTCGATCGCCCCGCCGAAGACCACACCACGGTCGCCGAACTCGCCATCGAGCGCGCCAAGCGTCTGGTCGAACTGGGTCACGATGTCGTCGTGCTGCTCGACTCGATCACCCGCCTCGGCCGCGCCTACAACCTGGTGGCGCCAGCCTCCGGTCGTATCCTCTCCGGCGGCGTCGACGCATCCGCTCTGTATCCGCCGAAGCGCTTCTTCGGCGCGGCGCGCAACATCGAGAACGGTGGCTCGCTCACCATCCTCGCCTCCGCGCTTGTCGAGACCGGCTCCAAAATGGACGAGGTCATCTTCGAGGAATTCAAGGGCACCGGCAACATGGAACTGCGTCTGTCGCGCCAGCTGGCCGACAAGCGTATTTTCCCCGCAGTGGATGTGAACGCATCGGGCACCCGCCGCGAAGAAATGCTGATGAGCGCCGATGAAGTCAAGGTCACCTGGAAGCTGCGCCGCGCCCTCGCCGGGCTTGAACAGCAGCAGGCACTCGAACTCATCCTCGGTCGTCTCAAGGAGACCTCGTCGAACGTTGAATTCCTCATGCAGGTTCAGAAGTCGATGCCGACCCTGAACGGGTCAGACAAGGACAAGTAATGTTCGAATCCGTCCTCACGCTGCTGGCCGAGCACGACGACCTGCAGTCGCAGTTGGCGGATCCGGAGCTGCACGCCAATCCGGTCCGTTCGAAGAAGGTCAACCGGCGCTACGCCGAGCTGAGCCGCATCATCGCGGCGTACCACGAGTGGAAAGAGGTTGACGACAACCTCGAGGCCGCTCGTGAGCTCGCCGATGAAGATGCTGCCTTCGCCGAAGAAATTCCGGATCTGGTGGAACAGCTTGACGTCACGGCTGAGAAGCTGCGACGCCTGCTGATTCCGCGTGACGAACTCGACGCCCGCGACGTGATCATGGAGATCAAGATGGGGGAGGGCGGTGCCGAATCGGCACTGTTCGCCGCCGATCTGCTGCGCATGTACCTGCACTACGCCGAGTCAAATCGCTGGAAGACCGAGATTATCGAGCAGACTTCGAGCGACCTCGGCGGCATCAAAGATATTCAGCTCGCCATCAAGGGCAATTCGAGTGACCCGGCCGAGGGCGTGTGGGCGCACCTGAAGTATGAGGGCGGCGTGCACCGCGTCCAGCGCGTGCCGGCCACCGAGTCGCAGGGACGCATCCACACCTCGGCGGCCGGCGTCCTGGTCTTCCCCGAGGTTGATGAGCCCGAAGAGGTCGAGCTGCACCCGAATGATCTCAAGATCGACGTGTACCGCTCGAGTGGCCCTGGTGGACAGTCGGTCAACACGACCGACTCGGCCGTGCGGATCACCCACCTCCCGACCGGAATCGTCGTCGCGATGCAGAACGAGAAGTCGCAGCTGCAAAACAAGGAAGCCGGCATGCGCGTTCTGCGGGCCCGGGTTCTGGCGCGCCAGCAGGAAGAGATCGATGCGGCGGCGAGCCTCGTGCGCAAGGGTCAGATTCGCACCATGGATCGTTCCGAGCGCATCCGCACGTACAACTTTCCGGAGAATCGCATCGCGGACCACCGCACCGGCTACAAGGCCTACAACCTCGACGCCGTCATGAACGGTGCCCTCGGCCCCGTCATCGACTCCTGCATCCACGCCGACGAGGAAACCCGCCTGGCCGAGCTCGGCGACCCCGAGTAGTACCCCACTGCACGAACCGGGCCCAGGCCCAAAACATCGGCCCAGTCTGCAAACTGGACCGACGTTTTGAGCCTGGGCCCGGTGTACTGCGGGGACTAGAGGTAGTACTCGGGCTCGAGGTTGCCTCCGCGGGCTGACTCGACCGTTGCTGGCGTTTGCGGGCGAATCGTCGCCGGTACGCCCACTAAGAGCGACCGCGGCGGAGAATCCTTGGTCACGACGGCGTTAGACCCGATCGTGCTCCAGGCCCCGATGGTGATCGGGCCGAGCACCTTGGCGCCGGCCCCTACAGTGACGCCGTCATCGAGAAACGGATGCCGCCGCACCCCCCGCGCATGCCCGTGACGGCTCTTGCCGCCCAGCGTCACCGCGTGGTACAGCATCACGTCATCGCCGAGCACCGCCGTCTCCCCGATCACGACTCCCATACCGTGGTCGATGAACAGTCGGCGCCCGATCGTCGCGCCGGGGTGAATCTCAATCCCGGTCAGAAACCGGCTCACCTGGGACAGTAAACGGGCGGGAAGATGCAACCCGGCACGCCACAAGCGGTTCGCAACCCGATACGACCAGACCGCGTGCAACCCGCTGTAGGCAAGGAATACCTCGGTGTTGCTGCGCGCGGCGGGGTCGTGGGTGCGCGCTGCCTGGATGTCTTCGCGCAGGCGCAGGAAAGGATTCATTGAGGGGCAGACGACGTCCGCTTAGTCCAGCAGGTCTTCGTAGAGCACGGTCGAGATGTACCGCTCGCCAAAGCCGGGAATGATGACGACGATGGTCTTGCCGGCATTCTCGGGCAACTTAGCCTGCTCGAGCGCTGCCCAGACGGCGGCGCCGCCGGAGATTCCGCCGAGGATGCCCTCGTCTGTGCCAAGAATGCGGGCCGTGGAGAGCGAGTCGGCCAGGGTCACGTCGGTGATCGAATCGTAGATGCTGCGGTTGAGGGTTTCCGGCACGAAGTTGGCGCCGAGGCCCTGAATCTTGTGCGGGCCAGGCTTGCCGCCCGTGAGGATGGGGGAGTCGATCGGTTCGACACCGACGACCTTGAGACCCGGCTTCCGCTCCTTGAGGTAGCCGCCAGTGCCCGAGAGGGTCCCGCCGGTACCGATGCCAGCGACGAGAATGTCGACTGTGCCCTCGGTGTCGTCCCAGATCTCAACCCCGGTGGTTGCTCGGTGAATGGCCGGGTTGGCCGGGTTCGTAAACTGGCTGGCCAGTACGGCGCCCGGCGTGTTTGCGACGATCTCGGCGGCCTTTTCGACTGCTCCGCGCATGCCATCGGCACCGGAGGTCAGTACGATCTCGGCGCCGTACGCCCGCATCATGACACGGCGTTCCTTGCTCATCGTTTCGGGCATGGCCAGAATGACGGTGTAACCGCGGGCCGCGCCGACCATGGCGAGAGCGATGCCCGTGTTGCCACTGGTCGCTTCAACGATGGTCCCACCCGGCTTGAGCGAACCGTCCTTCTCCGCCGCGTTGATGATTGCAACGCCGATGCGGTCCTTCACGCTGCTGGACGGGTTGTAAAACTCGAGCTTCGCAAGCACTGTTGCACCGAGGCCGGCGGTCAAACGGTTCAGTTTGACGAGGGGAGTCCGGCCAACGGCTTCGGTGATGTCGGAGTAGATCTTGGGCACGAGGGCAACTTTCATTCGGTTTTCATTCGGTGAAATTCGGTGTGAGGGCCAGGTCCAGCCTAGGTCTCTCGACCGAAATCCTATTGGTGCGTTACATTTCACTACGTGCCTTCTTCAGATTCTGCCCTGCCAGCCACCGTGACTTCCCTGCGAAACCGAGCGATCAGCCTGCTTGCCGCGGCCGGGGTCACCGACGCCGAGGTTGACGCCGATCTACTGATCGGTCACGTGCTCGGCCAGAGCCGCGGCGAAGTTCAGGCTGGCAGCATCCTGAATCGACCGATCAGCCCGGTGGATGCCGCCACCATTGAGACCCTGCTGGTCCGTCGCAGTACGCGCGAACCACTGCAGCACATCACGGGGCGGGCCCCGTTCCGGTCGCTGTCGTTGAACGTGGGACCCGGCGTCTTCGTGCCACGGCCCGAAACCGAACAGGTCGCTCAATTCGCCATCGATGCTCTTCGATCCATGCCCGACCCGCAGCCGATCGGCATCGACCTCGGCACCGGGAGCGGCGCGATCGCGTTGGCCCTGGCCACCGAGGTGCCCCACGCACGCATTTTCGCGATTGAGAACTCGCCGGAGGCCTTTCCCTGGACCACTCGAAATTTCGAAGAAGTGGCCGCCGAAAACGCCATCCTCATCTTCGGTGATCTAGCGGACGCGTTCGCGGAACTCGACGGTACGGTTGCCGTCGTCATCTCCAATCCGCCGTACATTCCAGCCGACGCGATTCCCCGCGACCCCGAGGTGCGCCTGTTCGACCCCGCCCACGCCCTGTTCGGCGGCCCAGACGGCCTTGACGTGGTCCGCAGCGTGTCGGCAACAGGTCTTCGGCTTCTGCGCCCCGGTGGGGTGCTCGTGATCGAGCACGGCGAGCTGCAGGGTGCAGCGATTAGGGAGTTGCTGGCGATCGATGGTTGGCGCGCCGCGGCCACCCACCGCGACTACACCAGCCGAGACCGGGCCACGACAGCACTTCGACCCTAAACAATACGCGCCATGCGCCGTTGAGATGTATGGTCTGCGCACCCGTTCTTCACAACCACACTGGGTTAGGATTGCCGGAAATGACACGCATATACGATTGCACGAGTGACTCGCACGCGAGCGACACAAACACGAGCGAAAACTACCAGGCGCACATCGCGCTGGCTCGCACGGCTATCGGACGCGGGGCGCTCGTCGTCATCCCTACCGACACGGTCTACGGCGTTGCTGCTGACGCATTCAACCCCGAAGCGGTTCAGCTGCTCCTCGACGCGAAGGGCCGAAGCCGGCAGTCGCCGCCGCCGGTGCTCATCCCCGGCCTCGCCGCCCTCGACGCCCTCGCCGTGGACGTGCCGCAGCCGGTACGTGACCTGGTCGCGGCGTTCTGGCCCGGCGGACTCACCGTCATCGTCAATGCCCAGCCGTCGCTGGTCTGGGATCTCGGCGAAACCCGCGGCACCGTGGCGCTTCGCATGCCAAGTAACCAAGTCGCGCTCGACCTGCTCGCGCAGACCGGTCCGCTGGCCGTATCCAGTGCAAACCTCAGCGGCATGGCTGCCACCGTTGATGCACAGTCCGCCGCAGCCGCGCTCGGCGAGAGCGTCGACGTGTACCTCGACGGTGGAACCGCCGGCAGCACCTATGAAAGTGTGTTCAGTCAGACCAGTGACGGGGCGTCGACGATAGTGGATGCCGCCGGTTTCGAGGTCAACGGTGGTTTTCTGCACATCGTGCGCAGCGGCGTCATTTCCCGCGAGGCGATCGCGGCCGTCGTGGGAGACGTGCTCGCGGCCGTTCCGCCTATTCCCGGTACACCGGCGGAAGTGACTGAAACGGATGCTGCGCCATCCATCGTTGCCCCGTCCCAGAATGACAGCACGGAAGACGCGCACGACGGAACGGAGGCCAGCCGGTAGCCCATGACCCTTTTTCTTCTCCTCGCGCTCGTTTCAGCGATCGTGACTTTTGTGCTGTCGATCGTGGTTTACAAGCTCAGCCACAAGTACCACCTGTACCCGAAAATTCGCGAACGCGACGTACACACCCGTCCCACTCCGCGCCTTGGCGGCATCGCCATGTTCCTCGGAATTCTCGTGGCTTTCGGTGTCGCCTATCTCATCTCGGCTCACTTTGCCCCGCTGCGTATGCTTTTCGCCGATCCGCAGCAGATCCTGGCCATCCTCGGCGCCGCCCTTCTGATCGTTCTCGTCGGCGTTGCCGACGATATCTGGGATCTCGACTGGATGACGAAGCTCGCTGGGCAATTCATTGCCGCCGGACTCGTCGCCTGGCAAGGCGTACAGATCTATTCCCTGCCGATCGGTGGACTGACGGTCTGGAGCGGCTGGATATCGATTGTGGTCACGATCGTCGCCATCGTCGTCGTCATGAACATGATCAACTTCATCGACGGCCTCGACGGTCTCGTCACCGGCGTGGCCCTGATCGCCAACGGTGTCTTCTTTCTCTACAGTTACCTTCTCGTGCGGGATACGTCACCGACCAACTACTTCAATCTTGCGTCCCTCATCGCCGCCATCCTGGTGGGTGCCTGTGTGGGGTTCCTGCCATTGAACTGGCATCCGGCCAAAATGTTCATGGGCGATGCCGGCGCACTCCTGGTCGGGCTGCTCATGGCCACGAGCGCGATCGCCATCACCGGCCAGATCGACCCCACCGCCATCAACCGCTCAGAACTCTTCCCGGCATTCATCCCCATTCTGTTGCCGGTGGCGATCATGATCATTCCGCTGCTCGACTTCGCACTCGCCGTGTTCCGGCGGGTGCGGGCCGGCAAATCGCCCTTCAGCGCCGACCGAAAACACCTGCACCACCGCCTGCTCGATATGGGACACTCCCACCTGCACGCCGTATTGATCTTCTACGGGTGGACAGCAGCAGCGTCTATCGGATGCCTGCTCTATTACATTCTTCCCGTGTATTTCGGTCTACCGACCTGGTACGCGACCATCTTCCTGATTACGTCGCTGCTGATCTGCACCATCGTCACGCTCGCCCCGCTCGGCCGCCGCAAGACCGGTGAATGGGTCAGTCAGTCAGCACCGGCGCAGATAGCAGTACTGCACCAATTCGACCCGCTTGACGAGGCCGCTGCGCCCGCGACAGCACTACCAGTCCCAACAACGACACGAGCGACCGCCTCCGCGGCGGCGCCTGCCGAGGAGAACGTATGACCAGCGCCACCCCACCCGTCGCTACCCAACCCACCTCGATCCCCGTGCTGCGCCGGATCCTGATCTACGGTGGATATGTCGCCCTCGCCATCGCCGTGGTGGGTTCGGTCGTCGGCTATGTCATCGATGGCGGCACGGGTGTGATCAGCGCCCTGATCGGAACGCTCATGTCAGTTGTCTTCATGGGCGTCACGGCCGGCAGCATTCTGCTGGCCAACCGCGTCGCTGGAAACGAATCAGCCATTGGTGCCTTTTTCGGCATCATCATGGGAGGCTGGTTGCTCAAGTTTGTGGTGTTCCTGGTGTTGCTCGTGGTGTTGCAGGATCGCGGGTGGATTCAACCGATGGTGCTGTTCTTCTGCATTATCGCCGGCGTCGTGGGTTCCCTCGTCGTCGACGCTGTCGTGGTGTTGAAGAGCCGGATGCCCTACGTCGGCGACGTTGTACTGCCCCCCGCCCCGGTCGACGACTAGCCCTTCGACCCATTCACCCACGGATCCTGCTCTCGATTCGGCTCCGCGCCTGATCTTTGCTAGAATAATGTCAATCCCACACCGGTTTACGCATGCTCTCTAGCGTCGTAGACCTGCCCACATTCGTCGTTGCGCGAGCAGAGCTCACCGCCCCGAAACAGGAGAAAGCGCTGCTAGAAATCGCCGTAAACCTGATGGTCCCGTCTGCCACCGGCGACGGTGAATTCCACGGTCCCTCCATCAATGAGTTCTTCCCCGACGTAATATTTTTTGCCGATACTCCGTTCGAGATCAACCGCATCATCCTGATTCGCTTCCTCGCGGTCGCGGTGTTGATGTTGGTCTTCTGGCTTGGCACTCGTCGCATGAAGGTCATCCCGACCCGCGGCCAGAGCCTGGCCGAAATGGGTCTCGACTTCGTTCGTCTGAACATCGCCGAAGACCTGCTGGGCAAGAAAGACGGCAAACGTTTTCTGCCGCTTCTGACCACAATCTTCTTCATGGTGTTATTCATGAACCTCACGGGAATCATTCCATTCCTCAACATCGCCGGCACGTCGGTGATCGGGGTCCCGCTGCTTCTGGGGCTTATCGCCTACGCCACGTTCATCTACGCCGGCGTCAAGAAAAACCCCGCGAAGTTCTTCCGTAACTCGCTCTTCCCGCCCGGAGTGCCGGTGGGGCTCTACATCATCGTGACGCCGATCGAATTCATCTCGACGTTCCTGGTGCGGCCATTCACCCTCACGCTCCGACTGATGATGAACATGATCGTCGGGCACCTGCTGCTTGTGCTGTTCTTCAGCGCTACCCAGTTTTTCTTCTTCACTGCCGACGGCGGGTTCAAGCTCTTCGGCGCTGGCACTCTCATCTTCGGTTTCGCGTTCACGCTCTTCGAAGTGCTGATTGCGCTCCTCCAGGCTTACATTTTCGCCCTACTCACCGCCGTCTACATCCAGCTCGCGCTGGCTGAGGAACACTAGACACTTTAGGAATCCGGCACTCGCCGCATTCACCATCACGGAAGGAAACATACGTGGACGCAACAACCGTTCTCGCGGAAATCAACGGAAACATCGCGACCGTCGGTTATGGCCTCGCAGCCATCGGCCCGGCAATTGGTATCGGTATCGTCGTTGGCAAGACCATCGAGGGTGTCGCTCGCCAGCCTGAACTGGCCGGCCGCCTGCAGGTGCTGATGTACATCGGTATCGCCTTCACCGAGGCGCTCGCCTTCATCGGCATCGCCACCTACTTCATCTTCACGAACTAGTCCTCTTCACTGCTGAGTAAGGAGGCATAATGCTTCACGCAGTAATTGCAGCCGCGACGGAAGAAGTCGCTAAGAACCCGCTCATCCCAGAGTGGTACGACATTATTTGGTCGGCGGTTTGCTTTGTCGTGATTTTCTTTTTCTTCTGGAAGCTTGTGTTGCCCAAAATGCAAAAGCTTCTCGATGATCGTGCTGAAGCCATCGAGGGCAACATCGCCAAGGCAGACGACGCCCAGCGCAAGGCCGAAGCTGCACTCGTGCAGTACACGGCTCAGCTTGCTGACGCTCGCGCCGAAGCCGGTGCTATTCGTGACCAGGCCCGTACCGACGGCCAGCGCATTGTCGCTGAGCACAAGGATCAGGCAGCTGCCGAAGCCGGTCGCATCGCGGCCAGTGCCAAGACGCAGATCGAAGCCGAACGTCAGGCCGCCGTCGTGTCCCTTCGCAGCGAGGTCGGCACCCTTGCCATTGACCTCGCCTCGGGTGTCATCGGCGAAAGCCTGTCCGACGACGCTAAGGCCAGTGCCATCGTCGACCGTTTTCTGGCCGAACTCGAAGCCAGCGAAGTACCGTCTCAGGCAACAGCTCCTACAGTTGGAAAGATCTAGCACATGGGAAGCGCCACCAGAGAAGCACTCGCAACGTCGAGGGCGGCACTGTCCGTTCCCGGCGGCACGACTGATCTGGCGACGGGCGAAAGCCTGTTCGGTGCCGGTCGTGTAATCGGTTCGTCGTCCCAGCTACTGTCAGCGCTCGGTGATGCGTCAGCGGATGCTGCGGCCAAGGTCACCCTCGTGCGCGCCGTTTTCGGCGCAAGCGTGACACCTCGGGCGCTGGACCTGCTTGCCGCCGCTGTGTCCGAACGATGGTCCAACCACGACGACTTGCTCGCCGGGATCGAAGAACTGGGCCTGCGGGCACTGGCACTGTCTGTTTCGGACGGTGGAGCGTCAGCCGCCGGAACGTCGATTGAAGGGGAACTATTCGCCTTCGGTAAGACGGTGTCCTCCGACGCTGAGCTCGAGCTGGCCCTGGCCAGCAAGCTGGGCAAGATTGACGCCAAAGCGGCCCTGGTTGAAAAACTTCTGGCCGGCAAAGTCTCCGGTCAGACGCTCGCCATTGTTCGTCACCTGGTGCAGCAGCCTCGCGGCCGTCGCATCGGTGAACTGCTGAGACAGGCAGCAGCCGTCGTCGCGGACGAGTCTGGTACGTCGATCGCCACGATCACGTCGGCCAGTGTTCTCACAGCCGACCAGCTCGCCCGCTTGCAGAAGAACCTCCAGCTGCGTCACGGACGGGCACTCACCACCAACCAGGTCGTTGACCCGGAACTGGTCGGGGGAGTGCGCGTACAAATCGGTGATTTGGTCATCGACGGCAGCATTGCAACCCGCTTGGCGGATTTGAGACTCCAGCTCGCTCGCTGAGTCACTTCCGTGACACCATAAACCCAGCAGTACCAGATGACTCAGGGCGGCAGCGCCCTCGAACAGACAGAACCTGTACAGCCGTACAGAAAAGGGAAGATGATGGCAGAACTAACGATCAGCCCCGATGAGATCCGTGGTGCTCTCCAGGACTTCGTCAAGTCCTACGAGCCCAACAAAACATCAACGACCGAGGTTGGCTACGTCACCACGGCCGGCGACGGCATCGCGCACGTTGAGGGCTTGCCCGGCGTGATGGCGAACGAGCTCATCAAGTTCGCCGATGGCACTCTGGGCCTGGCCCAGAACCTCGACGAGGATGAAATCGGCGTCGTCGTGCTCGGCGAGTTCGGTGGCATCGTTGAGGGCATGGAAGTGCACCGCACCGGCGAGGTACTCTCCGTTCCCGTCGGCGACGGCTACCTCGGCCGCGTTGTGGACCCGCTCGGCGCGCCTATTGACGGACTCGGCGACATTGCAGCTGAAGGCCGTCGCGCCCTCGAACTGCAGGCCCCCGGCGTCATGAGCCGCAAGTCGGTTCACGAGCCGATGCAGACCGGTATCAAGGCCATCGACGCCATGATCCCGATCGGCCGCGGCCAGCGTCAGCTGATCATCGGTGACCGCCAGACCGGCAAGACCGCGATCGCGATCGACACCATCATCAACCAGAAAGCCAACTGGGAGTCCGGCGACACGAATAAGCAGGTTCGTTGCATCTATGTCGCCATCGGCCA
Organism: Cryobacterium sp. Hb1; assembly: GCF_004403585.1. Lineage (NCBI taxonomy): Bacteria > Bacillati > Actinomycetota > Actinomycetes > Micrococcales > Microbacteriaceae > Cryobacterium > Cryobacterium sp. Hb1. The sequence continues at coordinate 21,424 of NZ_SOHI01000030.1, forward strand.
GAAGGGTTCCACCATCGCTTCGGTGAAGGGTGCGCTCGAGGATGCCGGAGCGATGGAGTACACCACCATCGTCGCCGCTCCCGCGTCTGACCCGGCCGGCTTCAAGTACCTCGCCCCGTACACCGGCTCGGCTATCGGCCAGCACTGGATGTATGCGGGCAAGCACGTTCTCATCGTCTTCGATGACCTGTCCAAGCAGGCCGAAGCATACCGCGCCGTATCGCTCCTGCTGCGTCGCCCGCCGGGACGCGAGGCGTACCCCGGTGACGTGTTCTACCTGCACTCTCGCCTGCTCGAGCGTTGTGCCAAGCTCTCCGACGAGCTCGGTGCCGGATCGATGACCGGTCTTCCGATCATTGAAACCAAAGCCAACGACGTTGCGGCTTACATTCCGACCAACGTGATTTCGATTACCGACGGTCAGATCTTCCTGCAGTCCGACCTGTTCAACGCCAACCAGCGTCCCGCTGTTGACGTTGGTATCTCCGTCTCCCGAGTCGGTGGCGACGCGCAGGTCAAGTCGATCAAGAAGGTTTCGGGCACGCTCAAGCTTGAGCTGGCCCAGTACCGTTCACTCGAGGCGTTCGCAATGTTCGCCTCCGACCTCGACGCGGCCAGCCGTCGTCAGCTCGCCCGCGGAGCCCGCCTGACCGAACTGTTGCGTCAGCCGCAGTACTCGCCGTACCCCGTCGAGGACCAGGTCGTCTCTATCTGGGCCGGCATCAACGGCAAGCTCGATGAGGTCCCCGTTGCCGACGTGTTGCGCTTCGAGCGCGAGCTGCTCGACTTCCTCGGACGCAGCACCGACATCCTGAAGACCCTGCGCGAGACCAACGTTCTCTCCGATGAGACCGTTACCGCCCTCACCGCCGGCGTTGACAAGTTCAAACTAGAATTCCAGACCGGTGAGGGCAAGCCGCTCGCCTCGGTGGGCAAGGAAAAGTTTGAGGCTATTGCCGTTGAAGACGTCAACCAGGAAAAGATCGTCAAGCACCGCCGCTAATTTCGTCGATTTCGACGAGGCAGTCACACTGATGATGCTGTAACACTGACGACGACAAACTGAAAGACAAGGAAGCAGACACATGGGAGCGCAACTTCGGGTCTACCGGCAGAAGATCAAGTCTGCCCAGACGACCAAGAAGATCACTCGGGCCATGGAGCTGATCTCCGCCTCGCGCATCCAGAAAGCGCAGGCGCGAGTAGCTGCGTCAACCCCGTACTCGCGCGCGGTAACGCGTGCCGTTTCAGCGGTGGCCACGTACTCGAACGTCGAGCACGTACTCACAACGGAGCCCGAGAAGATCGAGCGCGCAGCGGTCGTCATTTTTGCGTCCGACCGCGGCTTGGCCGGTGCCTTCAGCTCGCAGGTACTGCGGGAAGCGGAGTCGTTGAGTGAACTGCTCCGCGGCCAGGGTAAAGAGATTGTCTATTTCCTGGTGGGCCGAAAGGCCATCGCGTATTTCAACTTTCGAAACCGCGCCTCGGAGCGAATTTGGACTGGCGGAACCGACCAGCCGCAGTTCGAAACGGCCAAGGAAATCGGCGAGGCCCTTCTGGAAACGTTCCTGACGGACTATTCCGATGGTGGCGTCGACGAGATCCACATCGTGTACAACCGTTTCGTCAGCATGGTCACCCAGGTGCCCGAAGTCGTTCGACTGCTTCCCCTCGAGGTCGTCGAGGGAGTGGAAGAGCCCGGCGACAACAAGGTCCTTCCGCTTTACGAGTTCGAACCCGACGTTGAAACCGTTCTAGACAGCCTCCTCCCGGTGTACATCGAGAGTCGTCTGTTCAACGCCATGTTGCAGTCGGCGGCGTCGGAGCACGCGAGTCGTCAGAAGGCGATGAAGTCGGCCAGCGATAATGCCGACAAGCTGATTACGGACTACACACGCCTGTCGAACAATGCGCGCCAGTCCGAGATTACCCAGCAGATTTCCGAGATCGTGGGTGGAGCCGACGCGCTCTCATCCGCTAAGAAGTAGTTCACATGTCCCATGGGCAGAGAAGAGAGAGCAATGACTGACACCGCAATCGCGCCAGTCCGGGCGGAGGACACGGCCGGCTCGGTTGGCCGCATCGCGCGCGTCACGGGCCCCGTTGTCGACATCGAGTTTCCGCATGACTCGATCCCCGGCATCTACAACGCCCTGAAGACCACGATCACCATCGGTGACGAGTCGAACGAGATCACGCTCGAGGTCGCTCTGCACCTCGGTGACGACCTCGTTCGGGCTATCGCGCTCAACCCGACCGACGGTCTCGTCCGCGGGCAGGAAGTACGCGACACCGGCAGCCCCATCACGGTTCCGGTGGGAAACGTCACCAAGGGCAAGGTCTTCAACGTTATTGGTGATGTCCTCAACGCCACGCCCGGCGAGAAGATCGAAATCACCGAGCGCTGGCCCATCCACCGCAAGCCGCCGGCCTTCGACCAGCTCGAGTCCAAGACTCAGCTGTTCGAAACCGGAATCAAGGTCATCGACCTTCTGACGCCGTACGTTCTCGGTGGAAAGATCGGCCTCTTCGGTGGTGCCGGAGTCGGCAAGACCGTCCTCATCCAGGAAATGATCCAGCGCGTCGCGCAGGACCACGGTGGAGTATCGGTGTTCGCCGGAGTCGGCGAGCGTACCCGTGAGGGCAACGACCTTATCGCCGAAATGGAAGAAGCCGGCGTCTTCGACAAGACCGCCCTAGTCTTCGGCCAGATGGACGAGCCGCCGGGAACGCGTCTGCGCGTCGCCCTCTCCGCCCTCACCATGGCTGAGTACTTCCGCGACGTGGAGAAGCAAGACGTCTTGCTCTTCATCGACAACATCTTCCGATTCACCCAGGCTGGTTCCGAGGTGTCGACCCTACTGGGCCGTATGCCTTCGGCCGTGGGCTACCAGCCCAACCTGGCCGACGAGATGGGCATCCTGCAGGAGCGCATCACGTCGACCCGCGGTCACTCGATCACCTCCCTCCAGGCGATCTACGTTCCCGCCGACGACTACACCGATCCGGCACCGGCGACCACCTTCGCTCACCTGGACGCTACGACCGAGCTGTCTCGGGCGATCGCGTCGAAGGGCCTGTACCCGGCCGTTGACCCGCTCACCTCGACCAGTCGTATCCTCGACCCCCGCTATTTGGGTGCCGATCACTACAACACGGCCGTTCGCGTCAAGGCCATCCTGCAGAAGAACAAAGAACTCCAGGAGATCATCGCGATCCTCGGTGTCGACGAGCTGTCGGAGGAAGATAAGGTCACGGTTTCCCGTGCCCGCCGCATCGAGCAGTTCCTGTCGCAGAACACGTACATGGCGAAGAAGTTCACCGGTGTCGAGGGCTCAACGGTTCCGCTCAAGGACACCATCGAGTCGTTCACGGCAATTGCCAACGGTGACTTCGACCACGTGGCCGAGCAGGCTTTCTTCAACGTCGGTGGCATCAACGACGTCGAAGAGAAGTGGGCTCAGATTCAGAAGGAGAACGACTAAGCATGGCGAAGTCGTTGTCTGTCAGCGTCGTTTCGGCCGACCAGCAGGTGTGGGCCGGCGAGGTGACCATGGTTGTCGCCAAGACGGTCGAGGGCGAAATCGGCATCCTGGCCGGTCACGAACCGATGCTGGCGATTCTGGCCGCGGGTGACGTGCGTCTCACCCTGCCAGACGGCTCCAAGGTTCTGGCCCAGGCTGAGGATGGATTCTTGTCGGTCGACAACGACACGATCACCATCGTGGCCCGCAAGGCTGAACTCGTGGGTTCCAAATAGCCCGTCTGACACGCCAGTGCTGATACTGCTTCCGCCGTCGGAGACGAAACGCTCCGGCGGCGAAGCTGTACCCCTGGACTGGGAAAAACTGGCCTACCCGAGCCTGAACGTGAAACGTCGTGCGCTGGCGCGGGCGCTGGTAGCGCTGACACGGTATCCCGAAGCTGCCAGCACCGCCCTCAAACTTGGCCGCACACAGCTGTTCGAGATTGACCGCAACCGGGAGTTGCTTGCCTCTCCGACCCTTCCGGTAATTGATCGCTATACCGGGGTGCTGTTCGACGGTCTGGATGCTGCCACGCTCTCAGGCTCGCAGCGCGAGTTCGCGCACGCTCACCTGGTCGTACACTCTGCGCTGCTCGGGCCGCTCGCTGCACTTGATCCAATACCGGTCTACCGGCTGTCCCACGATTCGCGCGTGCCGGGCGTCACGCTGGCCAACCACACTCTCAAACAGCACTGGAGCAGCGATATTCAGCGGCTCCTGGGACGGACCGAAGGACTCCTGCTCGACCTGAGGTCCGAGGCTTATGTTGGCCTCGGCGCCCGACCCGTGCGGGCGGACTCACTGTACCTGCGGGTGGTCGCCGACGGCGCAGACGGTCAAAAGCGTGCCCTGAACCACTTCAATAAGAAGTCGAAGGGCGAGTTCACCCGGGCTCTGCTCGAACACGAACACAATTTCACGAACGCGCAGGAACTTATCCGCTGGGCGCAATCGGTCGGAATCCGACTCGGCCATGGAGCACCCGGCGAACTCGAGCTCGTCGTTGAGCAGCACCTCGCTGCCCCGGGACGCGCAGCCTCATCGACGATCTTTACCGGGGCTAGGCTGGGCGCGTGAGTACAGACACCAGCACCTTCCCCCCAGCGGTCAATGTTCCCATCCTGCGGCAAACGGTCAATGTGACCGTCACCGGGGCAGGCGGGCAGATCGGGTATGCGTTGCTCTTTCGCATTGCTGCCGGCGCGCTGCTGGGGCCGATGACGCCGATCCGTCTCACCCTGCTGGAGATTCCCCAGGGGTTGAAAGCAGCTGAGGGCACTGCGCTCGAGCTCGAGGACTGTGCCTTCGGCCTGCTGCGCGGTGTGACGGTCACCGATGACCCCACAGTCGCATTCGACGGGGTGAATATCGCACTGCTCGTTGGATCTCGCCCGCGTGGGCCGGGGATGGAACGTGCTGATCTTCTAGGGGCCAACGGTCGCATTTTCGCACCGCAGGGGGCAGCCATCAACGCGGGCGCAGCCGATGACGTGCGCGTGCTGGTGGTGGGCAATCCAGCCAATACAAATGCCCTCATCGCCGCCGCTCACGCGCCGGATGTGCCGAGTGACCGATTCACTGCCATGACCCGGCTTGACCACAACCGGGCCGTCGGGCAATTGGCCAGCCACCTGGACGTCTCAGTAGGGGCGATTCATGGGCTGACCGTGTGGGGAAACCACTCGGCCAGTCAATACCCGGATATCTTCCATGCCACCGCAGAGGGCCGAGCGGTTCGCGATCTCGTCGATGAGCAGTGGCTGGCGCAGACGTTCATCCCGCGAGTCGCCCAGCGTGGGTCGGAGATCATTGCCGTGCGGGGAGGCTCGTCGGTCGCGTCCGCCGCCAATGCAGCTATCGATCATGTGGGCGACTGGGTCACCGGCCGCGGCGTCGACTGGACCAGCGCCGGGGTCGTTTCCGATGGCTCCTACGATGTTCCGCCTGGACTGGTGTGCTCGTTCCCGGTGCGCTCGGTTGAGGGGCATTGGCGCATCGTGAACGGGTTGCAGCTCAACGAATTCTCGCGCAGTCGAATCGCGGCATCTGTTGCAGAACTCGTGGAGGAACGAGACGCAGTGCGGGCGCTCGGCCTGCTGCCATTGGACCGTCGCTGAGTTTCACGGTCATGCTGCCCAGCTACCGGTGCGCGATGCCCTCGTGGTTGAGCAGCCAAGCTTTCGTGGGGATGCCCTGCCCGGCGCTGTAGCCGGTGATCTGCCCGCTCGTCGCGAGTACGCGGTGACAGCCGATGATGATCGGCACCGGATTGGCGCCGACGGCCCCGCCGATGGCGCGGGCCGCACCCGGCCGACCGACGTCACTGCCGAGCGCCCCGTAGGAGATGACATCGCCGAAGTTGAGGCTGGTCAGCCGAGCCCATACGCTGCGCTGAAAATCGGTGCCGCGCGTGAGGTGTACGGGAAGATCGAACGACCGCCGCGTTCCGGCGAAGTACTCGTCGAGCTGTTCGGCCGCGCGTCGTAGCACGGGAGAAGGCATCTCCGCGGTCGCGTCGAGCGGTAGTTGACCGTCGGTTTCGATGGAAAGAGAGAGGATACCCTCATCGTCGGCGGTAAGTTCCAGGCGACCGACGGGGCTGGGGATGCGTAGGAGCGCGTTCGCCGTTGTGGGGCGCTGGGCGACATGCGCCGGGATGCTGTCCATGATTCGACTGTAGCCCTCGCTTCGGCCGAAACCATGTGGGGTTCAGACCGGGGTGCACAAGTGCCCGGTACGCGCACCTGTGCAGGAGATGGCTGCGCCCCTATTCTGTAGTGATGGCTCAAATTGAATATCGCCGACTTGGCTCCTCCGGGCTGACCGTCTCGACGATCGGGCTCGGGTGCAATAATTTCGGTCGCGCCGGGACCGCATCCAAGAGTCAGGAAGGCACGACGGCGGTGATCGACGCCGCTTTCGAAGCAGGCGTGACGCTCTTCGACACCGCGGATATTTACGGTGCGGAGCGAGGATTGAGCGAAACGCTCATGGGACACTCGCTGAGCGGCAAGCGCGACCAAATCGTGCTGGCCTCGAAATTCGGCATGGACATGGGTGGGTCGAACGGTCCGGACTGGGGCGCGCGGGGCTCACGCCGGTACATCCGCTTGGCCGTCGAGGCGTCCCTCCGCCGACTGCAGACCGACTGGATCGACCTGTACCAGCTGCACGTGCCCGACCCGTCAACACCGATCGAAGAGACCCTTTCAACCCTGCACGACCTCATTACCGAGGGCAAGATTCGTTACATCGGTCACTCCAACCTAGCCGGATGGCAGATCGCCGAAGCCGAGTTCACCGCCCGGATGAACGGTCACCCCGCCTTCATCTCGAGCCAGAACGAATACAGCCTACTCGTGCGTGATGTCGAAGACGAGGTTCTGCCGGCTGTGAACGCCTACGGTCTCGGGTTTCTGCCCTTCTTCCCGCTCTACAACGGCCTGTTCAGCGGCAAGTTCTCGCGCACGGGAGGGCCAGCCGACAGCCGCATCATGATGATCAGACGCCATCTCGCCGACGATGCCCCGTGGGACACGATCGAGCAGTATCAGAAATGGTGTGATGCGCGCGGGGTGAGTATGCTGACGGCGACGTTCGCGTGGCTACTGGCGCAGCCGGGACTGACCAGCGTCATCGCCGGCGCTACCAGGCCCGAGCAAATCGTTCAGAACGCGAATGCCGCGACGTCCTGGCAGCCGTCGGCTGACGAGGTTGCCTACATTTCCAACCTTTTCGCCTGACCTCACCCTAGGAGAAATTCGTGCTGCGGTCCTTGCTCGTGCGTTACCTGCGCCCGTACTGGCAGCCGCTGCTCGGGGTGTTTGTCTTTCAACTGGCCCAATCGATCGCCTCCCTCTTTCTGCCCACCCTCAACGCCGACATCATCGATGAGGGTGTCGCAACCGGTGACACCGGCTACATTCTGCGTGTTGGTGCACTGATGTTGCTGATCACCCTCGCGCAGATCCTGTGCGCGATCGTGGCAGTTTACTTTGGTGCGAAGGTGGCGATGAAGGTCGGGCGCGACCTGCGCGGGGATGTCTTCAGCAGGGTGGGCGAGTTCTCCGAGCAGGAGGTCACCCGGTTCGGTGCCCCATCGCTCATCACCCGCTCCACCAACGACGTGCAACAGGTGCAGATGCTCGTGCTCACTACCTGCACCCTGCTGGTTTCGGCGCCCATCCTCAGCATCGGCGGCGTGATCATGGCGATCCGTCAGGACGTGCAGCTGTCCTGGCTCATCGCAGTGAGCGTGCCGATCCTGCTCATCGCCGTCGGATTCATCGTGGTCAAGATGGTGCCGCTGTTTCGCAAGATGCAGACACGCATCGACACCGTCAATCGGGTACTCAGGGAACAACTGACCGGCATCCGGGTGGTGCGGGCGTTCGTACGCGAAGACGTTGAGATCGCCCGGTTCGCTACGGCCAACCAAGACGTGACCGACGTCGCCCTGAGCTCGGGTCGGCTGATGGCGCTCATGTTCCCCATCGTCATGCTCGTGCTCAACGTCTCCAGCGTCGCCGTGATTTGGTTCGGCGCGTTTCGTATCGAAGACGGATCGATGCAGGTGGGAACGTTGATCGCGTTCCTCAGCTATCTCATGCAGATTCTCATGGCCGTCATGATGGCCACGTTCATGGCCGTCATGATTCCGCGCGCTGCCGTCTCGGCGGACCGCATCGGTGACGTGCTCGCGACCGAGTCGAGCGTTGTACCGCCGGCTGAGCCGGTGAATGCCACGGTCGGTCAGGGCGAACTCGAACTGCTTGATGTTGGATTTGCCTATCCGGGCGCCGAACAGCCGGTGCTGCAAAACGTCAGCTTCATCGCTCGCCACGGCCAAACCACCGCGATCATCGGCAGCACCGGCAGCGGTAAAACCACCCTGATCAACCTGCTGCCGCGCTTGTTCGACGCCACGAGCGGCTCTGTGCTCGTCGACGGCTTCAACGTACGCGAGCTCAATCCCGACCTGCTCTGGGGGCAGATCGGCCTCGTGCCACAAAAGCCCTACCTGTTCTCCGGAACGGTGCGCAGCAATCTGCTCTACGGCAAACCGGATGCGACCGAAGAGGAACTCTGGCAGGCTCTCACGACCGCCCAGGCTCGGGACTTCGTCACCGAAATGGACGGCGGGCTCGACGCCATGATTTCACAGGGAGGCACCAACGTGTCGGGTGGCCAGCGCCAACGCCTCGCAATCGCTCGCGCCCTCGTAAAACGGCCGGCGCTGTACATTTTCGACGACTCATTCTCGGCCCTCGACCTCGCCACCGACGCCCGACTCCGGCTCGCCCTCAAGCAGAGCGCCACGGGCGCCACCATGATCGTCGTCGCCCAGCGGGTGTCGAGCATCATCGATGCAGACCAGATTCTGGTGCTCGAAGACGGCCGCATCGTCGGTCGGGGAACTCACGAGCAGCTTCTCGACACAAACACCACGTATCAGGAAATTGTGTCGTCTCAGCTCACCGCGGAGGAGACAGCATGAGCGAGACTCACGCCGATGACAAACCGGCCCCGCGTCCGCAGCGCGGCGGCGGTCCGTTTGGCGGCATGAGCCTGCCGGCCGAGAAATCGTTGAACTTCACCGCGTCGGGCAAACGCCTACTCGGCAAGCTGAGTCCCGAGCGGCTCTGGCTCTTTATCGTGCTCGTGCTCGCCGTTATCAGTGTCTCGTTCGCCGTGCTCGGCCCGCGTCTGCTCGGCGAAGGTACCAACCTGATCTTCTCCGGCGTCGTGTCCAAGAGTCTGCCGAGCGGCAGCAGCCAGGCCGAGGTGATCGCGGGACTGCGAGCAGCCGGCAACACCGCCCAGGCCGACATGCTCAGCGGCATGACGCTCACTCCGGGTTTCGGCATCGACTTCGCCATGCTCTCCAGCGTGCTGTTCTGGGCGCTCGCGCTTTACGTGCTCTCCAGTGTGTTCAGCTGGATGCAGGCCTACGTGCTCAACGGTGTCGTGCAGCGCACGGTGTACCGGCTGCGTGAGGAGATCGAGGCGAAGATCAACCGCCTGCCGCTGAGCTACTTCGACAAGAAGCCGCGCGGGGAGCTGCTCAGCCGGGTCACTAACGACGTCGACAACATCTCGCAGAGCCTGCAACAGTCGCTGAGTCAGGTGGTGACCAGTCTGCTCACTGTCATCGGCGTGATAGTGATGATGCTCCTCCTCTCGCCGCTGCTTGCTCTGATCGCACTCGTCACGGTGCCGCTCACCCTCGTGATCACGGCGTTCATCGCGAAGCGCTCCCAAAAACTGTTCGTGGCTCAATGGACGAACACCGGCGAACTCAACGGTCAGATCGAGGAGACGTTCACCGGCCATGCGCTGGTCAAGGTGTTCGGCCGGCAGAAAGAGGTCGACGCCCGGTTCACGGCCAAGAACAACGAACTCTATGAGGCCAGCTTCGGCGCCCAGTTCATCAGCGGCATGATCATGCCGGCCATGACATTCATCGGCAACCTCGTCTACGTTGCTATCGCGGTTGTCGGCGGATTGCGGGTCGCTTCCGGTGCCATGCAACTGGGCGACGTGCAGGCGTTCATCCAATACTCCCGCCAGTTCACTCAGCCGCTCGCGCAGCTCGGGTCGATGGCGAACCTGCTGCAGTCGGGCGTGGCATCCGCTGAACGCGTGTTCGACCTGCTCGACGCCGCAGAGCAGAGCGAAGACCCCGACCATGCCGACGCACCCGCCGAGGTGCGCGGGCGTCTGGTCTTTGAAAACGTGTCGTTCCGATACACCGAGGACAAGCCGCTGATCGAGCAACTCAGCCTCGTCGCCGAACCCGGGCAGACCATCGCGATCGTCGGTCCTACCGGAGCAGGCAAGACCACGCTGGTCAACCTCATGATGCGGTTCTATGAGATCCACTCGGGACGCATACTGCTTGACGGCGTCGATGTTGCCACCATGACCCGGCATGACCTGCGCAGCCGCATGGGCATGGTGCTGCAGGACACCTGGCTGTTCGGTGGCACGATTCGCGACAACATCGCCTATGGTCGACCGGATGCGACGGAGCAGGATATTCTCGCGGCCGCCACCGCGACCTATGTCGACCGGTTCGTGCACTCGCTGCCCGACGGCTACGACACCGTGCTGGACGACCAGGGCAGTAACGTGAGCGCCGGCGAAATGCAGTTGCTCACTATCGCCCGCGCGTTCCTGGCACAGCCGAGCGTGCTCATCCTCGATGAGGCGACCAGCTCGGTAGACACCCGCACCGAAGTTCTCGTTCAAAAGGCGATGAGTGCTCTGCGCGCCGAACGCACGAGCTTCGTCATCGCCCATCGCCTGTCGACGATTCGCGACGCCGACCTGATTCTGGTCATGGAATCGGGGCGCATCGTGGAGCAGGGCAGTCACGTGGAGCTGCTCGCGGCAAACGGTGCCTATCAGGCGCTGTATGCCGCACAATTCGCGGCGCCTATTGCCGACGAGGTCTAAAGCTGCCTCCTCCCCAACGCGTCGTCTGCGCGAATCAAACCCAGATTCGCCTTTGGCGCAGATCCGGGGCCCGACGGGCGAGCACAGTGGCGGCATGCATCCCACCATTGTCAAAGCCCAGAAGGCCCAGGACTTTCTGGCACTCGTTCCCCAGCTGCTCGGTTTTGCTCCCGAGACCAGCGCCGTGCTCGTCGCGTTTCGTGGCAACCGCACCTGCGGCGCGCTGCGTTTCAACCTGCCAGACGACGGTGCATCCCTCAAGGTGTATAAGCGCATCGCGACGACCCTCGCCGGGATGCTGTGCAAGATTCCCGGAGTGGACGCCGTCGTTCCGGTCATCTACACCGATGATTCCTTCATCACTGCCGTTGGTATCCCGCGCGAACAGTTTGCCGAGATTTTAAACCGGCGACTCGAATGGAGCGGTTTTCTGCTGCGCGATTCCCTGTGCGTGGCAGCGGATGCGTGGGGAAGTTACCTCGATCCCAAGTGCCCCGCTGGCGGGCATCCACTGAACGATATTGCCGAGTCACCGGTGAACACTGCGGCGAACGAGGGGGCGGGGACCAAGACCGTACGCCCGCTCGGCACCCTACAGAACGGCGCGGATCCGGTTGGTGTCCACCCGGCGACCCAGGAACGCCTGGCCCGGATCTACCGGCGGTACCGCCACCTGCTTGCGCGCGCCGAGAACTCTCCACCACTGTTCGACGCCCTCGGCGTTGCACTCGACCCGGTAGCGATCGCCGAGGAAGCACTCACCTGGCCGAATCCGCCCATCGAGGAAAACGTCGCCGCGCTTCTTGTGCTCGTGCAGTCCCCGCCCAACCGCGATCAGATCATGGTGCAGTTCGCCTTTGGACGCGATGAAGGGGTGCGCGCCCACGCTATCAACGGGCGGTACGCTCGGCTCCAGCACGAGACCGGGCGAAGCCTCGACGACCTCGTAGCCGAGGAGATCGACATCGGTGACCCAACCGCCGAGCACACCGGCGACATCATGCTCGGCCTGCAGTGTGAACGTCCCGATATCGACCGGATCCGTGTCGCGATCACCCTGCTACGCCTCGTCGTTGCCATGGCGCCTCGATCAGCCAGACCGGCGCCGCTCTGCATGCTGGCTTGGCTGTCGTGGGCACTTGGCAGCGGGTCCGTAGCCGGATTTTTCGTGGACCAAGCTCTTGCCATCGAGTCGCAGTACAGCATGGCGATCCTGCTGAAACTGCTGCTCGATTCGGGGCACCTGCCGGAGTGGGCGTTCGCGGTCCCGCAACACGATGACGACGATAATGACGACGCGGATGAAAAGAGCGAGAGCTACGAACTCGACGATGACTTTGATCAAAACTGGGGTGAAGACTTCGACGAGCGTGCAGCCGGCCGCTGAACCCTGTTCGCCGTCAGCTCCATGTACTTCGCCGCCTCCATTGGTTAGGTGGCCCATCAGCTTCCAGTAATACTTGGCGAGCTTGAACGCGGTCTCGACCGCTCTACCGCCTCCGGTGGGGGAGAACACGCGGTTGAGATAGCCGGGAGCATAGGAGGCGAGCCGATCGGTGAGTTCGATGACGTTCGGGTGAGCGTATGACCAGACCGGGAAGAATGCCGAGTTCCTCGGCCTGCTTGGCAGCTACTTCGGCCAGGCGCTTACGTCCATGGCCCGCGTTGACGTCGACAGACCACTGAGGCCTTCAATGTACTGCTTACCCGGGGAATTCCAGATGTGATGTCCATGGCCCTTGACGATGAGGGGCACTCCAGCGCCGGATTCCATTGCTGACTGACGCGACAACTGCATGCAGGGGCGCTCCTTGGCCTTCTGCTGCAGCTCGGCCGTGTGGGCGTCGTCGGAGCCATTTTTTACCGTGTTCTCCGGTTATATGACTGTTTATGGAGTTTGAGATAAACGAACGTCTCGGTGGAGAGCACTCCCTCGAGATTGCGGATCTTGGAGTTGAGTAGTTCGAGCAGTTGGTCGTCGTCTTCGCAGACGACCTCGGCGAGAATGTCAAAGGTGCCAGCCGTGAGCACGACGGAGTCCACGGCATCGATCTTGGCCAGCTGCTCGGCGAGTACGCGGGTGTCGGACGAGGCGCGAACGCCGATCATGGCCTGACGGAAGAAACCCAGCTGCTTCGGGTCTGTGACGGCTACCACCTGCATGACACCGGAGTCAGTGAGTTTCTGTACCCGTTGGCGCACGGCCGCTTCGCTGAGGCCGACGGCTTTGCCGATCTCCGCATACGAGCGACGACCGTCGGCTTGAAGCTGTTCGATGATCTTTTTCGACACATCGTCGAGCTGGGCCGGCTTGGGTGGCTGACCGCGCTTTTGTCCATTCATGCATCGATTCTGTCAGCCTAAATACTCTCGGCAAGCGAATCCGTCGTGTCGCTTGACACTGGCAAGCCTCGCTCCACCCTGGTCGACGATGAGATTTTGCTCTCGGTCGAGCAGATTCGGTTCTTTGCCGGGGCCGCCCGCAACCTCGAGGGTCGCGCGGGCGGGAATGGCCATCGCCGCGCTCGCCGTCTATGCCCGGGACAACGCCCGCACGGGGACTCCTCGCGAGGCGGGCATTCTGTTCAAACCGGTCAACAACGCGCACCAGCTTGCTCGGGTAACCGGCTTCGTACACCGGCTGCCCGACCACGCGTGCTCGAACTCGGCGGACGTTGCATTGGCCATACCCGTTATTTTCACGAAACGACCATCGTGAGCGGGCTTTTGCAGACCGATGAGGCAGTGCAGCAGGAGATCTGCGGGCCGATGATGACCGTGCAGCGCTTCACCGACGAGGCCGAGGCGCTTCCCTGGGCGAACGACGTGCAATAGGGTTTGGCTTCGTCGGTGTGGACCCGCGACCACGGGCGCGCGATGCGTTTCGCCAAGCACCTTGACTTTGGTTGCGTCTGGATCAGTTCGCATATTTCCATCATTGCCGAGATGCGGCACGGTGGTTTCAAGCACTCCGGGTATGGCAAGGATCTGTCGATGTATGGGTTCGAGGATTAAACCCGGATCAAGCACGTGATGAGCTATATCGGGCACTGGCCGGTGAAATGGCCGTGAGCGGTGACGTTATTATGGTCCAAGTCCTTCGGCGAACGTTGGAACGGCGGGGACGAATTCGTACCCACACTCGGAAGGCACCACCCGTGACCCAGATTGGTCAAGGTTCGACCGAATTTCGTGTCGAACTGCCCAGCGTTGCCACGACGCTGACGCTGGCGTGGGCAGCCCTGACCGATGTCGGCCATCGCCGCGAGGTCAACGAGGACAGCCTCCTCGCCGCGCCGCCCTTGTTCGCCGTCGCCGACGGCATGGGCGGCCACTCAGCCGGCGATGTCGCAAGTGGCGCCGTAGTGACCAGGCTTGCCGAGCTTTCCGGAACACTCGTGGCGGAGGCCGGTTCGATCGATCGGGCGCTCGCTCTCGCCGTGGAGGACATGGCGCAGGGTGTCGGCGTCACCGACCAGGGCACCGGAACGACCGTGACCGGCGTGGCGCTGGCACTCGTTTCGGACGCCGTTAGCTGGATCGTCTATAACATCGGCGATTCCCGGGTCTACCGGCTGACCGGCGGTGTCCTCGAGCAAATCACCAATGACCATTCGGTCGTGCAGGAACTCGTCGACGCCGGTCGCATCACCCGTGAAGAGGCAGATGTTCACCCGCACGGCAACATCATCACTCGCGCCGTCGGTTTTCACGAACCGCCCATTCCCGACTATCGCATCCTGCCGATCCAGGCCGGCATGCGCATCCTGGTCTGTTCCGACGGACTCACGAAAGAACTCACCTCCTACGGAATCCGTCATTTTCTGCTTGAACAGAAGCTGGCAGCGGATGCCGTCGCAGCGATGGTCACAGCCGCCCTGGAAAACGGTGGTCGCGACAACGTCACCGCAATCGTGATCGATGTGCTCGCCGTCGAACCCTACGAGGCGTCCAACACCTGACCTGGCACCTGCTAGCTAGTATTCCCAGCTATTAGGCATTGCCGACTACGGCGCGATGGCACTCTCTGATTGCGATCGTGCACACCGGTCTCGGCGCAATCCCCACAGCTGAACCAGACGAGCGAGAACTAGCGGGAGAGGACCAAAATTGAACGCCCAAACCACCGAGGCCAGATCAACGTTTGCTGTCTGGCGTCGCCGTGAGTCCTATCTGTTTCGGTTCGATCTCGCGCTCGAAGAGTCGGTCACGACGCGCGAACGCCGATCGATCCTGCGGGAGATTCGTGACAATATCGAAGTCGATGCCGCCGCCCGCGGCATCGACGCCGCTCTCGACTCGCTCGGCTCACCGCGCGCCCTGGCCCGAAGTTTCGCCGAGGACGGCCGCGGCAACCGGCCGTCCTGGGTGCGGGCAATCTACTGGTTCACGGGCCTGCTGCTGCTCTGGTGGACCCTGGCCTTCACCTACACGGCTGGCCTGCTCTCGGCACTGTTGTCCACCGGAGCCGAGTCGGCCCAGTCACACTTCTTCGGACTGTCGGTATCGGCTTTCAATCGTGACGGCGGAATCGGGATCGGCTGGGAAGCATCCTCTTTCATCGCCTACATTCCGCTGATCATCATGGTCATCGCGGCCGTCATTGCCGGCCGGCTCTGGCGTGTGCTGGCCCGCCGCCGGTAGCCCGGCGGCGCAGTGCGGTCGCGTATTATGGAATGAATGAACGAGACCCTGCCTCCGTGCCCTGAATGTTCCAGTGACCTGGCCTACGAGATGGGTTCCTTGCTGGTGTGCCCGCTCTGCGCCCACGAATGGTCGAGCGAACCGGTCGAAGAAGAGCAGGAAGTCCAGGTCAAAGACGCCTTCGGAACCGTTTTGACCGACGGGGACACCGTTTCGATCATCAAGGACCTCAAGGTCAAAGGCCAGTCATTGTCGATCAAGGTCGGCACCAAGGTTCGCAATATTCGCGTCGTCGATCCGGTCGACGGCCATGACATCGACTGCAAGGTCGATGGTTTCGGATTCATTCAGCTCAAGTCCAGCGTGGTCAAAAAGGTCTAGGCCTGGCCGATGGTGACGTGTCAGATTTGCGGGGCCTGGTTGCCGGCCTTGGCCATGTTCTGTGGCGAATGCGGCAGCTCTCGCACCGCTACCGTGGAGTCGCGCAAGCGTCCGGACCCTCGCCCCAACGACACGACGATCATTGCGCGCCTGCCACGCACCACCGTCGTCATCTCGGTACCGATTCCCGTGGAGGTGCCGGTGCCAGTGCGGGCCGTCACTGTCGTGACCGCCGCGCCAACCGTGCCAGCGGCAGTGCCGCCCGCACTCCCCGCCGCCGTGCTGCTGACCCGTGCGACCTTCGTGCTGACCTTCAGTACCGGTCAGGTGGTCTCCGTGCGGGGCTCCGGCCTGATCGGGCGCAAACCCCTGGCCCAACCCGACGAGGTTTTTGATGACCTCATTCAAGTAGCGGATGCCGACCGCTCGGTCTCGAAGACTCACCTCGAGTTCGGCCAGCATGACGACGAGTTCTGGGTCAGCGACCGGGTCTCGGCTAACGGCACCGTGATTCGCCGCCCGGGCGAAACGGCCGAGACACTCGAACCGGGCCGACGGTACGTTCTGCCGCGCGGTAGCCGGGTCGAAATCGCCGACCACTCGTTCAGCGTCGCGTGAGGACGTCCTCCACCGCTGACTGGAACGCTGATTGTGCACCGATAGTCACGTTACGAGTGTTTCTCGACCGATAATCTGGTCCGCTGGCGGGGTGTCCACCGTCGATGAAACCCTCGCTCTGCCGCCCGCGCCGGCCGCTCTGCCGCCGGCAGGGTTTCCCCTACTCGCCACAGTGGCGCCGCTGGTCGCCGCCGGACTGATCTGGATGATCACCGGCTCGGCCTTCGCATTGATTTTCGCCGTTCTCAGCCCGATCATCGCGGTAGCCAGCATGTTCGACTCGAAACGTTCGGGCCGCAAACGCCGCCGGGCCGAGACGGCCTCGCATAGCGACGCTGTGGCGGTGCTGCATTCAATGATCACTGAACGTCACACCCGCTGGCGCGACGAAGCCTGGCGGCACACGCCTTCGGCGAGAAATATTGTGCTCGGGCGTGCGGCGGCCGCGCGTTGGCGACAAACGGACGGCACGCTCGTCTCGCTGGGCGTCGGCTCGGCCCCGAGCGGTATCCGACTCGGCGGAGGGAGCGCACCGAACGATAACCGGCAACTGCGGGAGTGGGCAGCAACAGTCACCGGTGCGCCCATCGTCGTCGACCTGGCCCAGGGGCTCGGCATCGTCGGGCTAATACCGCTCGCAGCAGCCCTCGGTCGCGCCGTTTGTGTGCAGGTCTGTTTCGCGGTGTCGCCGACCGATTTGGGTGTTGCCGGCCCGGGCGATGCCGGGTCCACCGATTGGGACTGGGTGACTCAGCTGCCGCACGTGGCGCCATCGCCGCGCCGGTTCACACTCCTACTGCGCACCACGACCACCACGACCAGCACCACCGATCCACGCCGTGGTGAACCAGAAAGCGGGCGGCTGCTGCTCGCCTTGGCGATGAGACTCGAAGACCTGCCGCCGGGCTGCGGAACGGTCGTGCGCGTGCTTGGCCCGGCACGGGCGCAGATTATTCGCTCGCCGAATCGTGCGCCGCCTCTGGATTTCTGTCCGGAACTTCTCGCCAGGGCCGAAGCTGTCGATTTCGCGGTGTCACTCGCTGGGCAGGCCAAGTCAGCAGGCCTCGTGAGTACGACGGGAGTGATCCCAGCCATGGTCCCGGTCATGCAACTGCTCGAGCACGTCACCGATGCTGCATCGTTCGACCGGTCGGTGACGCCACCGACCCTCGCCTGCCCGATCGGAGTGGGCCGAGACGGCCCGGCGTACCTTGACCTGGTGCAGTCCGGACCTCACGCTGTGGTCGGGGGAACGACCGGCAGCGGCAAGAGCGAGCTCTTGACCACCTGGGTTGCCGCGCTGGCCGCGACTTACTCGCCGCGGCAGGTGAACTTTCTCCTGGTTGATTTCAAGGGCGGCGCGGCCTTTCAACCGCTTGCCCGACTGCCGCACTGCGTCGGACTCATTACCGACCTCGACTCGAACGCAGCCACTCGGGCTCTCGCGAGTCTCGGTGCCGAATTACGTTACCGGGAGCGCACGCTGAGCGCGGCCGGGGCGCGCGACGTGACCGACGTACGCCTGGAGCATCCGCTTCCCCGGCTGATCATCGTCGTCGATGAATTCGCGACCATGCTCGGGCTGTTTCCCGAGCTGCACGCCCTCTTTGTGG
This sequence comes from Cryobacterium sp. Hb1, assembly GCF_004403585.1. Lineage (NCBI taxonomy): Bacteria > Bacillati > Actinomycetota > Actinomycetes > Micrococcales > Microbacteriaceae > Cryobacterium > Cryobacterium sp. Hb1. The sequence continues at coordinate 39,665 of NZ_SOHI01000030.1, forward strand.
ACATTGCCGCCAGGGGACGGTCGCTCGGCGTGCACCTGATTCTGTGTACCCAACGGCCGGCCGGGATCGTGCGCGACGCGCTGCTGGCTAATTGCAGCCTGCGTTTGTCGCTGCGGGTGAACAACCGGGCCGACAGCCAGGCCGTGATCGGAACGGATGCCGCGGCCGGGCTGGCACCGAATCAGCCCGGGCGGTGTTTGGTCGCCACGGAAGCCGGAGAACCGGTACTCTGCCAAGTCGCGACAACGGGCGAACTCGACATTGCGAGCATCGTAGCGGCGCCATTGTCAGCATCGTGCGGATACGTTCCAAGACGTCCATGGCTCGATGCGCTGCCGCCGATTGTGACCGAGTTCGATCTGGACGCGGCGACGGTGGAGAAAGCGCCGGTGACGGGGTATCCGGTCGGGTTGCTGGATGAACCCGAGCGCCAGCGCTACTGCGTGTTCACCTACGACCCCGACAGTGATGGGCACTTGTTGGTGGTCGGCGGGGCCGGTTCGGGCAAATCCACCCTGCTGCACACGCTCGCCCGGGTGGCCGAACATCGGGTCGCGACCCAGCTATTCACAGCTGATATCGAGTCCGTTTGGGATGCGCTTGCGAGTCTGAGTGCTCGCGTGGAAACCGGGCAGCAGACTTCGGCTTCACCCCGGTTGGTACTCTTCGACGATTTTGATTCCGTCTGCGCCCGCTGGCAGCCCGACCACCGGCTGTCAGCCGTTGATCTGCTCGTCGGCCTGCTGCGGGACGGACCGGCCGCTGGCGTGCATGTCGTGGTCGCCGTACAACGGCACACGAGCGTGGTTCCTGGGCTGGCCGCTCTGTGCCAGAGTACCCTGCTACTGAAACTGCCGAGCGTGCAGGACCATCTCGCGGCCGGGGGACAATCGGCCGGTTACATCGCGTCGCTGCCGCCGGGCGGGGGAGTGTGGCGCACCTTGCGCGTGCAGCTATTGGCGCCGACTCCGGGCCTGATCGTTCCTGCTGTCGTGGTGCCCAATTCGCTACCGGCTGAAGGTCCGCTTCTGATCGTGTCATCATCGCCGACGAGCACGGCGACCCGCCTGCGCAATGTCATGGGTGTTCCGGTGCTGGAACTTGCCGGAACCAGCGGACCAGAGGTATCAGCTCTGCTGGTCCCCGGCACTGTAGGCCAAGCGGATGCTGCTGTTCGACTGATTGTCGTCGGTGACGCTGAAACCTGGCAGGCGCACTGGACTTTGCTGGCACGGCTTCGTGGGTCGACTTCGAGCGAGCAAGCGGCCAGCCTGGTGTTCGACCGCTGCAGCCTGTCGGACTTTCGGCTCCTCAGTCACCGCCGGGAGCTACCGCCTCCGCTGGCACCCGGACGTGGACGGGTCTGGGTCTTGCACTCCGACGGAGAGGTCACCAGGGCGATCTTGCCGGGCTAGGTCAGAATCTCGGCCACCGACAAGACCATCCGCTCGTTCAACCGGGCGCTCTTCATCGACGTCCGTGACGTCAACGTACTCGCCTCCGCCGTGTTCATCGTCATCGTCGTCGAGGTCGAGGTCGAGGTCGAGGTCGAGGTCGAGGTCGAGGTCGCGATGGTGCATATCTCCGGTGCAGCGAAAGCGCGGCGGCTGGCGAAGCTGAAATAGCTTCTTTACACGTAGCTGGCGCGAATCTCGCCGACCGGTAAGCCGCCGCCGGTCACGGTGAGACCGAGCTCGGGCAGCAGCTCAGCGACATCCGTTCGGGCGATTGCGCCGGCATCGGCCAGCAGGCTCAGTGCCACCGCCGCAGCGGCGCGCAGGTTGCCGTCGAGGATTTTCAACGCCACGGTGGTGCCGTTCTCGGCGGCAGCGACCATGATGCCCTCGGCGCCGCCCTTCATAAACAGGCCGAGCCGGTCGATCACGATGCTGTCGGAGTGGCCGGGTCCGGCCACAACCCAGCCATTGGCGCGCACTGCTTCGGCCAGAAAACCGGCCTCGCGGTAAATCGCAAACGGTGAGTTCGACTTGCTCGTACTGATGCGGGCGATGCCACGGGCCAGCCCGGTGAGGGAGATCGCGTGCACCGGGGCGCCGCAGCCATCGACGCCCGAGGCGACCGGCCGTTCTCCGGTGAAGCGTTCGAGCACGTCGAGAATACGCTTTTGCAACGGATGCGAAGGGTCCAGATACCCGTCCAGCGCCCAACCGTTCTGCTGGCATGCCACGAGCATTGCCGCGTGCTTGCCGGAACACTCCATATAGATCGGCGCCTTGTTGGCACCGAGGCGTACGAGCGTGTCGCGGGCGGCGGAATCGATCGGCCAGGCCGCCGGGCAGGCGAGCGCTGTCTCGGGCACTTGCGCGCGGAAGAGGAGCCCGCGAACGAGATCGATGTGGGCGGCGGTGCCGCTGTGACTGGCCGTGGCGATGGCAGCATCCGCTCCCCGCAGGGCGGCGCCACTCGCCATGACCGCAACGGCCTGGAAGGGTTTCATCGCCGAACGGGGAAAGATCGGACTGGTTACGTCGCCGAGCGCACGCAACACCTCACCGTTGGTGCCGAGCACGATTGCCGAACCGGCGTGACGGGATTCGACGAAGCCGCTGCGCTCGACGATGGCGAGCTCGACGGAATCGTCGACCGTGAAAGTTTCAGTCACGGCGTTAGTGTGACGACTCGGTGAGTGCTGCAGCGTGTGCAGCGATGGCGTCGTCGATCACCGAGAGGGCGTCGACGATGAGCGCATCGGACAGTGCCAGGCTCGGCAGGAAGCGCAGCACGTTGCCGTAGGTGCCGGCCGTCAGCAGTAGAACCCCGTGCTGGCCGGCGTAGGTGGAGATGGCGCTCACCGCGGCGGCGTTCGGCATTTTCGTGGTGTCGCCGGTGCCTGGCTGCACGAGCTCGATTGCCATCATGGCGCCGTGGCCCCGAATCTCGCCGATGATGTCGTACTTGTTCTTCAGCACGGTCAGCCCTGCGGTGAGGGACTTTTCGATGCGCATTGCCTCGCCGAGCAGGTTGTTGGCCTCGATCGCGTCGAATACGGCAATGGCGGCGGCGCAGGCGACCGGGTTGCCGCCGAAGGTACCGCCGAGGCCGCCGGGCTGCGAGGCATCCATGATCTCGACGCGGCCGGTGACAGCGGCAAGCGGGAAGCCGCCGGCAATGCCCTTGGCGGTGAGGACGAGGTCGGGGATCCAACCGAAGTGCTCACTCGCGAAGTACTTGCCCGAGCGGGCCATGCCGCTTTGAATCTCATCGGCGATCATGACGACACCGTTGGCGGTGCACCATTTCTGCAGGGCTGGCAGGTAGCCATCCGCTGGCACCATAAAACCTCCCTCGCCCTGGATGGGTTCGACGACGAGGCAGGCCAGGTCGGATGCCCCGATCACCTTGTCGAGGTACGTGATGGTGCGGACGGCCGCCTCGGCACCGGTCAGACCATCGTGATAGGGGTAGGAACTCGGTGCGTGGTAGACGTCGCTGGCCAGCGGGCCGAAGCCGGTGGCGTATGGCATGGCCTTGTAGTTCATTGCCATGGTCAGCACGGTGCGACCGTGGTAGGCGTGGTCGAGCACCGCGACGGCGCGACGGCCGGTGTATTTGCGGGCGATCTTCACGCCGTTCTCGACGGCTTCGGCGCCGGAGTTGATGAGCACACTCTTCTTGGGAAAATCGCCTGGGGTGTGTTCGGCGAGCAGCTCGGCGACACGCACGTATTCTTCGTACGGCGTGATGGTGAACAGGGTGTGGATGAAGTCCTGGGACTGTTCGACGGCCGCCGCGACAACGCTGGTCTCGGTGTGGCCGATCGTGGTCACGCCGATTCCGGCACCGAGGTCGATGAACTGGTTTCCGTCAACGTCGACGACGATCGCTCCGTTGGCCTTCTTGATGTAGACGGGGAGCATGGAGCTGACGCCGTCGGAGACGACCGCTCGGCGCCGCTCATGCAACGCCGCTGAGATCGGACCGGGAATGGCGGTCACGATCTTTCGTTCTTGCGTAACCGAGTATGTCGGTGCGGAAACGGTAGCAGGGTCGATAAGGGTGTCAGTCATGATGAGACCACTTTACCGACCGTGACCGCCGTGAACCTGAACCGGCTGCAAGAATCGTATAGAGCCAAGGGAGAAGCATGAACGGAGTGCACGAATATGCGGTGCTGGTCGAGTGGACCGGCAATCGCGGCACCGGAACGAGTCACTACAAGGCATACGGACGCGCTCATCTGATTTCGCCGGCCGGCCGGGCATCCCCTGACAAGGCCGCAATCAGCGGTTCGTCCGATCCGACCTTTCACGGCGACAATGATCGCTGGAACCCGGAGGAGCTTCTGCTCGCGGCGCTCAGCCAGTGCCATCTTTTGTCGTACCTGCACGTGGCCGCCCGAAACGGGGTGATCGTGACGGCCTACACGGATGCCCCGGTCGGCGCGATGGAACAGCTGTACGGGGGCGGTGGCCACTTCACGACGGTCACGCTGCGGCCACGGGTGACGATCACCGACCCCGAGCAGGTCGAGTTCGCGCAGTCGTTGCACGCCGAGGCTGCCCGGGAATGCTTTATCGCGGCCTCGGTGAATTTTCCGGTCGGTCATGAGCCGGTGACCACCGCCTGAGCGCTGATGCGCTGCCGAGCTGTGAGCTCGAGTGCTTTCCCGTGCTGAAACGAGCCGAAACTCACGACTCGGCGAGCAGGTTCAGCAGTAGAAGGCGCGTGTCGTGTCGGGCGCCACGATGCTGACGACTTCTCCGCCGGTCACAAGGCGGGCGACGCCTCCGTAGGCGTTGCTTTCGCCCCACGGGGACGCGTCCGCTACCTTGTCATAGACGAAGGGCCCAGAGCCGTCGTTGTACTCGTCGACAGCCTGCTCGCGGGGAAGCGCATCGAAGAAAGCTTGGGCATTGTCGCCGACCGCGAAGTTGCCGCTGCTTTTCAGGGCGACACCATTCACGCTGGGCTCGTTGAAAGTGACAACAAAACCAGCTGGTTCCCAGGCATCGAGCACGAGCGCGGTGCCGCCCCAGGAATAGCGGGCCGTCACGTTGCTGCACGCCTCGATCTCGCCCGTCGATAGCTCTGGCATAGTCGCCAATGCGTCGCTGAGGAAGACCACGGCAGCGTCAGTTCCCTCCGCAAAGTCAACGCTGGAGCGCGGCTGCTCGATAGCCGTTTCGCTCATCAACTGCGAACCGCTCATCGTAATGGTCGAAACGCTCGTGGCCGTCCCCTCTCTGTCAACCTTGTGTGGGGGCGCTGGCGTTGTGTGGGCTTGCGTTGGTGACACGCTCGCTTCCGGGGTAGCTGGCGCGGATGAGGCGCATCCAGAAAGCACGAGTGCCGACAGCATAACTATCGCTGCACGGGCGATCACCGTAGCCTGGCGGCGCCTCGATGTCTCCATTGCGCGTGTGGGCTGGCCACTGCGGGAAATATCGCCACCGGCATTACTGAAATTCATTGAGCCCCCGCTCGTTCACTGCACGGAATCTGCTTCCACGCGCAAGTGTAGTCCGGCCGGTCCGGAGCCGGTCACGACGGTTGGAGCGTGCTAGGTGTCGTCGAGCCGTGAATTTGAGCGCTTTTCGGCGCTGGAACGAGCCGAATCTCACGGCGCGGCGAGGTCGGCTCTCATTGTGGATGACGCAGTACTGTGGTTTGCGTAGTAGCGTGGGGTGCGTTGAAGACGCGTGCTAATCGAAGGGATACCGATGGATACCACCCAGTTGCTCAAGGGGGTGCTCGATATGGCCGTTTTGGCCGTGATCGTCGATGACGACGGCTACGGCTACGACATCGTGCGTCGGTTGCGCGCCGCCGGGCTCGATGAGGTCGGCGACGCGTCGGTCTACGGCACCCTCCGGCGGCTGTACAGCGCGGGGGCGCTGTCCAGCTACGTCGTGCCCTCCGACGGGGGGCCGCACCGTAAGTACTACGGCATGAACGCGAACGGCCGGGCCATGCTCGCCGAACAACGTGAGAACTGGACTCACTTCGCCGATACCCTCACCCGGCTGCTCGAACAGCCCCAGCCCTCAGTTCCCCTACTCACGATCGGCGACAACTCATGAGCGACACCACCACCACCACCACCAAGCCCATTCGTGACTTCGCACTGGCCGTGCGGGCCGCTCTGAGCGATCTGCCGGCCGACGATGTCGACGACCTCACGGACGGCCTTGAGGCCGACCTAACCGAGCAGGCGGCTGACTTCGGTGATGCCGATGCCGGTGTCGCTGCGCCAGACCTCGAGCTCGGCGATCCGGTCGCCTACGCCGACGAGTTGCGCGGCGCGGCCGGGCTTCCCGTGCGGGGAGCTACACCGACGCTTCGGATGTCGGTGCTGCACCGGCTGCGCGCCCGGGCCGGTGTCGTGTGTGCGGGCGCGGCCCGGCGCATCCGCTCGACTGCGGCCGGTGCGGCCGTACTCGACTTTCTGCTCGTGTTGCGACCGCTGTGGTGGGTGCTGCGCGGCTGGGTCGTCTATGCGGTCGCGGAAATATTCTTGGGAGGTGCGATCAGTACCGTGCCGACCGACCCGGTGCGTTGGCTGGTTCTCGGGTCCTTCGTGGTTTTGAGCGTGCAGTGGGGTCGCGGCCGCTGGCTGCCCTGGCGTTGGCTTCCTGGCTTTCGCACCGTGGTCAGCGTGTGCGCGCTCCTTGTCTTACCCCTGGTGCTGGTGCTCACGGCGCATCAGACAGTGAACGCAGAGGCCAGCGCGTATGTGGATTCCACCCCGAGCAGCTCGCCGGGACTCGTGCAGAACGGCCAGGAGGTGACCAACGTGTTCGCCTATGACGCTAATGGCCAGCCGCTCACCGATGTGCAGTTGTTCGACCAGGACGGCCGCGCGCTCAACGTGGTCATTGACCCGGCCATTACCGATCACCTGCTCCAGTTTGATGCGGCCGGTGAGCAGGACATGGTCGTGCCGAGCCTGCTGGTACCGGGCGGCAGCGGCTGGAATGTGTACCCGCTGCGGCTGGTCGCCTCGGCCGACATCGACTACACCTACGATTATCTCGGCCAGGCCTCCCAGGCGGATGCCACGCCCGCGCCGCTCCCGTTTGCCCAGGTACGGCCGCTGGTCGACGTGCCCGCTGCCGGAGAGCCTTCGCCCGCATCCTCGCTTGCACCTTCGCCGGCAACGACACTAGCGCCCACGCAATCGCCGGAACCGGCAGCATCCGCTGCGCCAGTGGCTGAACAATGACGCGCTCGCCCGATGTGCCGACTGTCATCAGCCCATCGGCACTCGAACTACCGCCCACCCAGTCCGTGGACATCACGGACTGGGTCACTACGGCCGAATACGCGGGGTAGGCGCGAACCTCCACCCGACAGGACTACCCGGGCCAGGGCGGCAGCGAAGGGGAATCAGGAGTCGAAACGACGCCCACGGGCCGCGTGATCTCGCCCGGCGAACACGGCTGTTCAACGCGTCTCGTGACGAGCCCACCCCTTGAGCCACTCACACCGTGACTTTGACCCGTCGAACTGCGAGCCTGAGGCCAATTCGGCCCTGGACGGGCCTTGAACTCACGGCTCGGTGACGGGGAGCGACGACGGAGGGCACTACGCGGGGTAGCCGGCTACCAGAGCCGTAAGTGCTTCTTCGAGCACGGTTGCAGCGTCGTCGATCAGTTCGTCGGAGATCACAACACTCGGCATGATGCGCAGCACGGAATCCCAGCTGCCGGCATCCAGCGCGATGACCCCGTTCGTCGTCGCGTGCTTGATCACCGCGGTGAGTGCTTCGGGGTAGGGCTTTCTGGTGCCGGGGTGCACGAGCTCGACACCGAACATGGCGCCCTTGCCGCGAACCTCGCCGACGATGGAGAACTTCTGCGCCCAGTCACCGATACGCGCCCAGAGTGCGGCCTCGACTCGCTTCGCCTCGCCCAGCAGGTTGTCCCGCTCGATGAGGTTGAACACCGCGAGGGCGGCTGCGGTTGAGACCGGGTTGCCGCCGAAGGTGCCGCCGATACCACCAGGCTGCACGGAATCCATGATGTCGGCGCGGCCGGTGACGGCGGCGAGGGGAAAGCCGCCGGCGATTCCCTTGGCCGTGGTGACGAGGTCGGGCACGACGTCGTGGTGCTCGATCGAATACCAGACGCCGGTGCGGGCGATGCCGGCCTGAATCTCGTCGGCGACGAAGACGATACCGTTCTCGGTGCAGAATTCGCGAATGCGCTTGAAATAGCCGGGCGCAGGAATGATGATGCCGCCGTCGCCCTGGATCGGCTCGACGAAGAACGCCGCGATCTCGGTCGCTCCGATGTGAGTCGTGATGTAGTCGATGGTCTTCTCGGCCGCTTCGAGCCCGCTGAGCCCGTCGCGGAACGGGTAGCTGGTGGGCACACTGTAAATCTCACCGGGGAACGGACCCATGCCGGCACGTTCCGGCCAGGGGCGGTAGGTCATTGTCATGGTCAGGTTGGTGCGTCCGTGGAAAGCGTGATCGAGGGCCACGATCGCACGGCGGCCGGTGAACTTGCGGGCAATCTTGACCGCGTTCTCAACGGCCTCAGCGCCGGTGTTGACCAGAATCGAGTGCTTTTCAAAGTCGCCGGGGGTGATCTCGGCGAGCTTCTCGGCTACCGCCACATAGTTTTCGTAGGGAGTTACCGTGAATAGGGTGTGGGTCAGCTTCGCTGCCTGGGCGGATGCCGCCGCCGCGACATCCGGATGCGCGTGACCGATGGTGGTCACCCCGATACCACTGCCGAGGTCGATGATCTGGTTGCCGTCGACGTCGACCAGGATCGCTCCTGCGCCGTGATCCATGTAGATATTGGCGAGGGTACCGGCGCCGCGGGCGACCGACTTCTCCCGCCTGGCCTGAAGTTCGACCGACTTGGGCCCGGGAAGAGCCGTGACGAGTTTGCGTTGCTGGGGCACCGAATACGTTGCAGTCATTAGTCCACCCTATGACTGTCGGCGCTTGTGGCCGACCGTCTGAGGTTTACGGCTACAGGCGTTCGCGCGGAAAGACGCGGCGAGCGAGGCGATTCAGTGTGCCGACCGGTGGCGATTCGTTGTAGGCATGAGCCAATTCCTGGCCGGACAGACCGTGAATGGCCGCCATGACCTCATCCGTTGCCTGGCGGCGGGCCTTCCCCGATGTGGCCTGGCCGTGATGGCTGAGGTCGAGCGGCTTGCCGAAAGCCACCGTGACCTTGCGGATGCGCGGCAGGGTGGTTCCCACCGGCTGAATCTCCTGCGTGCCGATCAATCCAACCGGAACCACGACAGCGCCTGTGGTGAGGGCCAGCCAGGCAACGCCGGTGCGTCCTTTATAGAGGCGGCCGTCGAGTGAACGCGTGCCCTCCGGGTAGATCGCGAACGCGCCCTCGGCGTCGAGTACCGCGCGGCCCTCATCGAGAGCAACCTGCGCTGCCTGACCGGCGCCGCGTTCCACGCCAATGGCCCCGATCGCGGTGAAGAAGGTTCGGGAGACCCAGCCCCGAAAACCGATTCCGGTGAAGTAGGTCGATTTGGCTAGAAATTGCACCCGTCGGGTAGCGACCAAGGGTATGACGATGCTGTCGATGAAGGAGAGATGATTACTGGCCAGAATGACGCGTCCGGTGGCAGGGATGTTCTCGCGGCCCACGATTCGTGGGCGAAACACGACGCGGGCGACGGGGGCCATGATGCCGTAGCCGAGAAAATAGACGAAACCCGGACGTTTCACGCGTTCGGGTTCGTCGGGCTGGTCGGCAGTCGGGTCTGGCATGACCGCTGCGGGAGTGCTGTCGCTCGTGTCGGTTGCATCAGTGTTATCGGGTTCTGCTTTGGCACCAGTCACCCGTTGACACTACCTCTCCGACGGCGTGCACCTAGCATGGAGGGGTGCAGAGAGTAATTATCCTCGGGTCCACGGGCTCGATCGGAACCCAGGCCCTCGACGTCATCCGTTCCCACCCTGACCGATTCGAGGTGGTTGGCCTCGCGGCCGGCAGTAACCGCGATCTGCTCGCGGTGCAAGCCCTCGACTTCCAAGTCGAGCACACCGCCTTGGGAGCGGATGCTGCCGAGCAGCTTGTGCGAGACATCGACGCCGACGTCGTGCTGAACGGCATCACCGGTTCGGTCGGTCTCGGACCGACGCTCGCCGCATTGAAGGCTGGTCGCATCCTGGCCCTGGCCAATAAGGAGTCGCTCATTGTCGGCGGTGATCTGGTGAAGTCGCTCGCGGCACCCGGGCAGATCGTGCCGGTCGATTCCGAACACTCCGCCATTGCACAAGCATTGCTTGCCGGAACCCCGCCGGAGGTGCGTCGACTCGTGCTGACGGCATCCGGTGGACCGTTTCGAGGTTTTACCCGGGAGCAGCTTGCCCGGGTCACTCCCGCGCAGGCGCTCGCCCACCCGACCTGGAACATGGGCCTCGTGGTAACCACCAACTCGGCCACCCTCGTGAACAAGGGCCTGGAGATCATCGAGGCGCACCTGTTGTTCGACGTGGAGTATGACCGGATCGACGCTGTCGTCCACCCGCAATCAGTGGTGCATTCGATGGTCGAATTCGTCGATGGGTCGACGATCGCGCAGGCAAGCCCCCCGGACATGCGGTTGCCGATCTCGCTTGGGCTGGACTGGCCGAACCGAGTGGCCGCGGTTGGCACTCCGATCGACTGGACCGTGCCGCACAGCTGGACTTTTGAACCCCTCGACAACGCGGCTTTTCCAGCGGTCGAACTGGCCAAAAAGGTCGGCCGCATGGGTGGCACCTATCCCGCGGTCTTCAACGCGGCCAACGAGCAGGCCGTTGCTGCCTTTCACGCTGGGCGCATCGAATTCCTGGATATCGTCGACACGGTGCTGCGCGTGGTCGAATCCCACGAACAGGCACCAGAGCTTACCCGGGAGTCGCTGGCTGAGGCCGAACGGTGGGCGCGTGACGCCGCCGACAAGCTGATAGCGAAGCGCTGACGGACTAATGCGCTAGTTGCACTCGCCGGCCTCGACCTTGTCCCTATCGTCGAGGCAGTCCTCCCGAGCTTTTTTGGCCTCTTCCGCGGCGTCTTTGGCGTCTTCCCGAGCGTTTTCTGCGTCTTTCCTATCCTGTTCGGCGCGGTTCTTGGCCTCTTCGTCGTTCTGTTGTGCGGCCGCGGCTGCGGCCTCCGCAGCGGCCCGAGCTGCGGCCTCCGCGGCCACGACGGCGGCATCGATCTCAGCGGTCAAATCGTCTCGTACCAGATTGATCGCGGATTGTATCGATGCCGATCGTTCAGAGCCGACCTGATCGGAAGCGGCCGCCGTGCGCAGATTTTCTTGCATGGCGGTGAGCAACGACTGGGCGTTGGCGAAGTCTCCGGCGGCGGAGGCCTCACTGATCGCCAGAATCTCGCCTTGCAGCTGCTCGGCGGTGGCAGCCGGCAGGTCGACAGGGGTGGCCGTGCAACCGGTCAGCGGCAGCAGGAGCAGGGCGGCGACGGACAGGGTCAGTCGATAGCGTCGATTCACGGATTCACGCTTTCCTGAAGAATTTGAAGGTGGGTGCCCAGCGTGCCGTCCACGGCCGGATAGCTCGGTGGTACCGCGACTGGCGCTTCGGCCGGGTTGAGCAGGAGCAGGGCGGCAACGGCGACGGCGATCAAGGTGAGCCCACTCGCGACCATGAGAAGTACCTGGCGGCGCACGGGGCGGCGAGGCCTGGCGGAGGCGCTGGACGCGGAGAGACTGGACGCGGGCACGCTGGACGCGGGGATGCTGGCGGCGGGGACGCTGGACGCGGGGATGCTGGCGGGAGCGTCCGTTTTCAGAATCTCGGTCTGAGCGTCAGCGTTAGCCGGCAGCAGCAACGTGGGGTCGGGCTCAGCGGCGGGAAGTAACAAAGTAGGGCCGGGCGCAGCGGCCGGCAGCAACAGGGTGGCAGTGGGCGCCGCCGCGGGCAACAGCGCGGTGGGCGCATCGGCATTGCTGCCGCCGGTGGCGAGCGCACGCAGCAACCCCGCGGCGTCGGCGGCAGTGGGCCGGTCGGCGAAATCGCGGGCGGTCATGGCGCGGAGAACGTCGGTCCACCGGTGGCCGAGCTGGCTGGGAATCTCCGGCTGACGCTGCAGCCGCGCTATCGCCGATTCCACGGCGGTCCCGGGGTAGGCGCGCACTCCAGTGAGGCATTCCAGCAGCACCAGGCCGAGCGAATAGACATCCGTTGGCGCAGCGATAACTCCACCGAGCGCCTGCTCGGGACTGAGGTAGCTGGCGGTGCCGAGCAACGACCCGGTCGCCGTCAGGCGGGTCTCGTCGAGGAGCCGGGCAATACCGAAATCGGCGAGCTTGGCGTGCATGCCACGCCCGGGAAAACCCGACGGCGCCAGCAAGACGTTGGCCGGTTTGACGTCACGGTGAATGATGCCCTGCTCGTGCACGTAGTGCAGCGCTTCGGCCAGGTCGGCGCCCATTATGGCCACATCGAGGCTCGGCAGCGGGCCGCTCTCGATGCGGGTGCGCAGGTCGGGGCCGTCGACGAATTCCATCACGATGAAGGTGCGCGAGGCGCCGTCGACGACTGCAGTACCGGCGTCGAACAGGGTGACCAGAGCAAAATGGTTCAGGCTTGCCAGTAAGGCGATTTCGCCGCTCTGGCGTTCGGGCTCGGAGGCACCTCCATCGACTCGAAACAATTTGACGGCTACGGTTCGGCCGAGCGCGGTATCGGTCGCTCGATAAACGGATGCCATCCCGCCTGCGCCGACCAGGCTCTCGATTGAAAAACGGTCGGCCAACAGGCTGCCGACCGGGCCGAGTATGGCGGGAACGGGCAGCTTCTGCGTGGGAACAGGTTCGTAAGACACGGGACCTCCTGATGCATCCGCGCTCTAGCAAAGCACATGCACCCCTGTAACGGGTGGACGACGTTCACAGCCAGCCGCTTTGCAGCTTGATGCAGTTACTCTACGACAGTGGAAACCGTACTGCTATTCATACTGGGCGTCGCGATCGTCGTCGTCGGACTCGCCGTGTCCATCGGCCTGCATGAGATTGGCCACCTCGTGCCCGCGAAGCTCTTCGGCGTCAAGGTCACCCAATACATGATCGGCTTCGGACCCACGATTTGGTCGCGCACCAAGGGCGAGACGGAATACGGCGTCAAAGCGCTGCCTCTGGGTGGCTATATCGCCATGATCGGAATGTTCCCGCCTTCCAAGAAGGGCGGAGCCCCCCGCAGCACCACCACCGGCTTCTTCGACCAGATGGTGCAGGAGGGCGCACCGGAGAAGAAAACCAGTGCCTTGTCCACCCTGGTCGACGACGCCCGCCAGGCCAGCGCGGAGACCATCGGCGAGGGTGAAGATCACCGCGCGTTCTACCAACTGCCGGTCTACAAACGCGTGATCATCATGCTCGGCGGGCCGACCATGAACCTGCTCATCGCGATCGTGATGTTCGCAATTTTGCTCATGGGATTCGGCAGCGCGCAGATCAGCACCAGCGTTGGCAGCGTGAGCGAGTGTGTGCTGCCCGCATCAAACGACCGACAGACCTGCGCGGCCACTGATGAAGCATCACCCGGTGCCGCTGCTGGTCTACTGCCCGGAGACCGACTGGTCAGTATCGGCGGCACCGCCATCGCGAGCTGGGAGCAGTCGACCGAGATCATCCGCTCGGCACCCGGTCGCACCCTCGCCGTCGTCGTGGAACGGGCCGGTGCCGACGTCGATCTCTCGCTCACCCCCAAACTCACCGAACGCTACGTCTATACCGCCGATAACAAGGTCAAAACGGATGCTTCCGGCGCTGCGATTACCGAGGAGGTCGGCTTCGTCGGAATCGGAGCGGCCAGCGAACTCGTACCGCAGCCCGCGACCGCCGTACTACCCGCAGTCGGCGACAACATCGCCGGAGTCGCGCACGTGATCCTCAACCTGCCCGACCGCCTCGTGGCCGTCGCCAATGCTGCGTTCGGCCCGGGGGAGCGCGACCTGAACGGACCGATCAGCGTGGTCGGTGTCGGCCGGGTGGCCGGCGAACTCGCGAGCTTGGACACGATCCCGGTCGCGACCAAGGTCGCGAGCATGCTCGGCTTGCTCGGATCGCTGAATATCGCCCTGTTCGTCTTCAACCTCGTGCCGCTGCTGCCGCTCGACGGCGGCCACGTTGCCGGGGCGCTGTGGGAAGGGATCCGTCGATTCTTCGCGAAACTGTTCAAGCGGCCAGATCCGGGGCCGGTCGACATGGCCAAGCTCATGCCGCTTACGCTGGCGGTCGTTGTTCTGCTCGGCGGGATGAGCCTGTTGCTCATCTACGCCGACATCGTCAAGCCGATCAACTTCTTCGGATAGCGAACGGCGCTCCCCGATTCACACCAGCAGGTATGACTCCACCTTGAACTGAACCTGTTGACCGCGCGGCGGGACGAAAGTCTGGGCGCGCTCGCGGCACGGCCGCGCCCCGCCGCTGCGACCCTGAAAAAAGCCACCGCGAGAAAAGCTACCGCGACAGAAGTAGCGCTTCGCCCTGGCCGCCGCCGCCGCACAGGGCCACGGCGGCCTTGCCGGTGCCGCGACGCGCCAGTTCGAGCGCGGCATGCAGGGCAATGCGCCCGCCGCTCGACCCGATGGGGTGACCGATCGCGATGCCACCGCCGTGAATGTTGACCTCGTCGGCGCTCACCCCGAGCACCTTCGACGACTGCGCCACGACCGAGGCGAAGGCCTCGTTGATCTCGATCACGTCGAGGTCCGCCACGGTCCAGCCCTGGCGGGCGAGTGCATGCGTGATCGCGTTGGCCGGCTGGGAGTGCAGGGAGTTGTCGGGGCCAGCGACCTGGCCATTGGCCTCAATCACGGCCAGCCAGGGCAGACCGTGCTTCTCGGCCCAGGCGCGGCTGGTCACGACGATCGCGCTCGCGCCGTCGCTCAGTGGCGCCGCGTTGCCGGCGGTGATGCTTCCCGCCGGGTCGAATGCCGGGCGCAATCGGCCGAGCGTCTCGGTCGTGCTCTCGGCACGCACACCCTCGTCGGTGCTGATCAGGAGCGGCTCGCCCTTACGCTGCGGCACGCTGATTGGCGTGATCTCGTCGTGAAAGACGTCATGGGCTGCGGCCGCGGCGGCCCGCTGGTGCGAGGCGGCCGCAATTTGGTCCTGCTCGAGCCGTGTCTGGCCGAGTTCAACGTTGGCGCGCTCGGTCGAGAGTCCCATCGAGAGTCCGTCGAACGCGTCGGTGAGTCCGTCGTGGGCGGCGTGATCGAGGGCCGATACGGTTCCGTAGGCCCAACCTTGGCGTGCGCCGGGCAGCAGGTGGGGAGCGCGCGACATGGATTCCTGGCCACCGGCCACGACGACATCCGCTTCGCCGAGCCGCACCAGCCGGGCGGCGTCGATTACGGCGGCCAGGCCGGACAGGCACACCTTGTTGAGCGTCATGGCCGGCACGTTCCAGGGGATGCCCGCAGCCACGCTGGACTGCCGCGCCGGGTTCTGCCCGCAGCCGGCTTGTAGTACCTGCCCCATGAGCACGAAGTCGACCTGCTCCGGAGCTACTCCGGCCCGGGCGAGGGCCCCTTCAATGGCGGCGGCGCCGAGGTCAACGGCGGTGAGGGATGAAAGTTGTCCGTTCACGCGACCCTGCGGGGTGCGTGATCCGGCCAGGATTACGACGTCGGTTTCGGTCATCGGGACTCCTTTGTCTATGAGATGCTACATACCACCTTCCCAGCATATTGGGGTGCGCCCCAGATATCTTCAGAGAACTTCGGACTGTGCCATCTCAAAACCCCGGATTGCTGAAATCAGCCAACCCGCACGGCGGCAGTGCGCGCTGTGTACGACGTGTGAACACGACGAGTCACGAGTACCGGCCGCTCCCAGCCCCGGTGTCGGCGGAGACGTGTTCTCTGTCCAGTGACGTGCGCGGCAGCAGGGCGAGGATGAGCGGGCAGCATTCAGCTTGGCGCAGACTGCGACAACTAAGCTCGTCCTGTGGCTGCAATCAACTTGGGGATGCCCAAAGTACCTGAGGTACTCGCTCCCAGACGTAAATCCCGTCAGATCAAGGTCGGAAAGGTCCTGGTCGGTGGCAATGCTCAAGTGAGCGTGCAATCGATGACGACGACTCCGACGACGAACATCAATGCAACGCTCCAGCAGATCGCCGAACTCACAGCGACCGGCTGCGACATCGTGCGCGTGGCGGTACCGACGCGCGACGACGCCGAGGCGCTGCCGATCATCGCGAAGAAGAGCCAGATTCCGGTGATCGCGGATATCCACTTTCAGCCGAACTATGTCTTCGCCGCAATCGACGCTGGCTGCGCTGCCGTGCGGGTCAACCCCGGCAACATCCGCAAGTTCGATGACCAAGTCGGCAAGATCGCTGCTGCCGCGAAGGCGGCGGGCGTGAGCCTGCGCATCGGAGTCAACGCCGGATCGCTCGAGCCGAGCCTCATGCAAAAATACGGTAAGGCTACCCCTGAGGCGCTCGTCGAGAGCGCCGTCTGGGAGGCGAGCCTATTCGAGGAACACGACTTTCACGACTTCAAAATCTCGGTCAAGCACAACGACCCGGTGATCATGGTCAAGGCCTACCGTTTGCTCGCGGAACGTGGCGACTGGCCCTTGCACCTCGGCGTCACCGAGGCTGGCCCGAGCTTCCAAGGCACGATTAAGAGCGCAACAGCATTCGGAATCTTGCTCGGCGAGGGGATCGGGGACACCATCCGTGTGTCCCTGAGCGCGCCTCCGGTCGAGGAGATCAAGGTGGGCCTGCAGATTCTGCAGTCGCTCAACCTGCGCGAACGCAAGCTCGAGATCGTCTCCTGCCCGAGCTGCGGCCGGGCGCAGGTAGATGTCTACAAGCTCGCCAACGACGTCACCGACGGACTCGAAGGCATGACCGTGCCGCTGCGTGTCGCAGTCATGGGTTGTGTCGTCAACGGGCCGGGGGAGGCCCGTGAAGCCGACCTCGGCGTCGCAAGCGGCAACGGCAAGGGTCAGATCTTTGTGCGCGGCGAGGTCATCAAGACCGTACCCGAATCCGAGATCGTGGCCACGCTGATCGAAGAGGCCAACCGTCTCGCCGCAGAGATGCCTGCCGCCGAGCTCGGGAGCCCCACGGTGTCCGTCGGCGCGAAGTAGCAGGTCCAATCTTTAGGCGAGCGGATTCGTCAGTAACGTCACGAAGACGCCGTTCAGCAGAGGAAAGCGAACGTACGCAGCGAAAGGACGGAGTGGATGGCGGCGCCCGCGTAAGGTAGACGGGTGCCTACACGTCTCTCCAACTATTTTCTCCGTACTCTCCGCGAAGACCCCTCCGACGCCGAGGTGACCAGCCACCGCCTGCTCGTGCGGGCCGGCTACATCCGTCGACAGGCCCCGGGTATTTTTGCCTGGCTGCCGCTCGGACTGCGGGTGAAGGCCAAAGTGGAGCGCATCATCCGCGAGGAGATGACCGCCGCTGGCGCGCACGAGGTGCACTTTCCGGCACTGCTGCCGCGCGAGCCGTACGAGGTGACCGGCCGCTGGGACGAATACGGCGAGGGGATTTTTCGCCTGAAAGACCGCAAGGGCTCCGACATGCTCCTCGCGCCGACCCACGAAGAGGTCTTCGCGCTGCTGGTGAAAGACCTGTACGGCAGCTATAAAGACCTGCCGCTGGCGATTTACCAGATTCAGGATAAGTACCGCGATGAGGCCCGCTCGCGGGGCGGACTGCTGCGCGGCCGCGAGTTCACCATGAAAGACGCGTACTCGTTCGACTACACCGACGCCGGCCTCGACGTCAGTTATCAGCTGCAGCGCGATGCCTATGAGCGCATCTTCACCCGTTTCGGCCTCGATTACGAGATCGTGCAAGCGGATGCCGGCGCGATGGGTGGCTCCAAAAGCGAAGAGTTTCTGCACCCCACCCTTGTCGGCGAAGACACCTTCGTGCGCAGTGCCGGCGGTTACGCGGCCAACATCGAGGCGTTCCGTACCCTCGTGCCGGCCGACAAGGATTTCACCGCGCTGCCCGCCGCGCAGGTCTTCGACACCCCGAACACCCCGACTATCCAGACGCTGGTCGACAAGGCCAACGCCGAACATCCCCGCCCTGATGGCCGGGAGTGGACGGCAGCCGACACGCTCAAGAACGTCGTGCTCGCGCTGACCAGCCTGGACGGCACGCGAGAACTGATCGCGATCGGCGTTCCTGGCGACCGCGAGGTCGACCTCAAGCGCGTCGAGGTGGCGTTCGCGCCGGCCGAGGTTGAGGCCGCCAACGAGGGCGACTTCGCTAAGAATTCCGGCCTGGTCAAGGGATACATCGGCCCGTGGGGTGCGCAGGGGGCCGTGCTCGGCACGGCGTCAGCCACCGGTATTCGTTTTCTGGTCGACCCGCGCGTGGTCGCCGGCACCGAGTGGATCACCGGCGCCAACGAAGCGGGCCGCCACGTGTTCGGCCTTGTCGCCGGCCGCGACTTCGCCATCGACGACGTGGTCGAGGCGTCCGATGTGCGCGCCGGCGACCCGGCGCCCGACGGCTCCGGCCGAGTCGAACTCATTCGCGGTATGGAAATCGGGCACGTGTTCCAGCTCGGCCGCAAGTACGCCGAAGTACTCGGCCTCAAGGTTCTCGACGAGAACGGCAAGCTGGTCACGGTCACGATGGGTTCATACGGCATCGGCGTCACTCGCATTCTCGCGGTCATCGCCGAACTCAACAACGACGCAAAGGGCCTGATCTGGCCCGAATCGGTCACTCCGTTCGACGTACACGTGATCGCCACCGGCCGGGACGAGATCGTCTTCGACACCGCGGAGGCCGTCGTCGCCGCGATCGAGGCCACCGGCCGCGACGTGCTCTACGACGACCGCCGCAAGGTCTCACCCGGCGTCAAGTTCGGTGACGCCGAACTCATCGGCGTGCCGTGGATCGTCATCGTCGGCCGCGGCGCAGCCGATGGCATCGTCGAACTGTGGAACCGCCGTACCGGCGACCGCGAACAGGTCGACGTCGCCGACGTCGCGACGCACTTCGCCCAGCACGTCGCCTGATCGACCGCATCGCGAGCGGATGCTGCCGGCTGGCTGAGCCGGCAGCATCCGCTTTGTAGCGACCCCGCCCAACCGGCCGGGCGCGGGGGGAGTGGGTGACGGGACGCCGCAGATTCGGGTACCGTTGTCTTCAGCCCGCTGCGCGGTTTCGCGGCGGCAAGATCTGAATAGAGGAGGCCGGCCATGGACATCGACCTCAGTGTTTTGCGGCTACTGGAGCGCGAAAAAGAGATTCCCTTTGAGGAACTCGTACACATCATTGAACAGGCGATTCTGATTGCCTATGGCAAGCACATCCAGCAAGATGTGACGAAGCTTGAAGCTTCGAAGATGGCTGACGCCAATCACTCCGGTCAGGAAGTGCCCGAAGCGCGCGTCGTTCTCGACCGCAAGACCGGGCACGTCGACATCTACGTTCCCGAGCACGATGACGAGGGCAACGTCGTCGGCGAAGCCGTCGACAACCCGACCGATTTCGGGCGTATCGCAGCCTTCGCCGCCAAGCAGGTCATCAACCAGCGTCTGCGCGACCTGGCCGACGACGCCGTGCTCGGTGAATTCAAGGGTCGCGAGGGTGACATCATCGCCGGAATCATTCAGCAGGGACCGAACCCCCGAATGATCCACGTCGATCTCGGCACGATCGAAGCGATCATGCCCCCCGAGGAGCAGGTTCCTACCGAGAGCTACGTGCACGGCGCGCGCATTCGCGTGTTCGTCACGGCCGTCGGTCGCGGACTCAAAGGCCCGCAGATCACCGTGTCGCGCACCCATCCCTCGCTCGTGCGCAAGCTGTTCGCTCTCGAGGTGCCCGAGATCGCGAGCGGAGTCGTCGAGATCGTCTCGCTCGCTCGTGAAGCCGGACACCGCACCAAGATCGCCGTGCGCGCCACGGAGCCTGGCGTCAACGCCAAGGGTGCCTGCATCGGAGAGCTCGGCCAGCGCGTACGCGCCGTGACCGTTGAGCTCAACAACGAGAAGATCGACATCGTTGACTTCTCGCCCGACCTCGCGACCTTCGTCGCGAGCGCCCTGTCGCCGGCCAAGGTGACCAGCGCCTACGTGATCGACGAGTCGATCAAGGCTGTGCGTGCCCTCGTGCCCGACTACCAGCTGTCCCTTGCGATCGGCAAGGAAGGCCAGAATGCCCGCCTCGCGGCCAAGCTGACCGGTGCGAAAATCGACATCCAGCCGGACAGCATTCTGGAGGATGCCGAATAGGGGGTACGATGGAACCCGTTAGAACGTGTATTGGCTGCCGTTCGCGCGCCCCTCGATCCTCACTTTTGCGGATCGTTGCTGGGAAATCAGAAATTGTGGTGGATGAAACCGCCACAATCCCCGGTAGAGGTGCGTGGCTGCATGCCCGCCACTCGTGCTTTCAGGATGCCGTAAGGCGACACGCTTTCGGGCGTGCCTTTCGTGTGACCAGGTCACTGGACGCGAAACAACTAGAGAACAGGCTGAATTGGCTTATGGATAACTAATGAGCGGCTCGAAATGAGACCCGTCCGTTACTAACGGTCTGCCCCTTTCCGGGTGCAGGCCCGGAACAGGAGAATTGTGGCTGCGAAACCACGCGTACACGAGATCGCTACCGAGCTCGGAGTCGACAGCAAGGTCGCCCTTGCTAAATTGAAAGAAATGGGCGAGTTCGTCAAGGGACCGTCTTCCAGTGTTGAACCGCCGGTAGCGCGTCGCCTTCGCGCCGCTCTCGAGTCGGAAAGCACCGCTGCTAAGGCTGCAACACCCGTGCAGGCCACTGGCGCCGTCGTTGGCGCTGCCACTACGGCAACGCCTGCTCGCCCGAGCCACGGCGCCAAGCCGGGTGCTCGTCCCGGCCCGAAGCCCGTCGCTGAACCGGTAGCCCCGGTAGTCGTAGAGTCTGTCCCGGCAGCGGATGCCGCGCCGCTTCCGGTCGCGCCGCTGACCGTGGCCGAGCGCCAGGCGCAGGCTGCTGAGAAGGCTGCAGCTGCCCAGAAAGTTGCCGCTGCTGACCAGGCTGCCGCGGCTGACGCCGCCGACAAGCCCGGTACCGAGACCCCCAAAGCGAAAACTACGGAAGGATCGGCTACGCCGGTCAAGCCCGGCATGCCTCGTCCCGGAGCAGCACGTCCGGGTAACAACCCGTTCGCCAGCAACCAGGGCATGGGCCAGCGTCCAACCCAGCCGCCGCGTCCGGGTAACAACCCGTTCGCGAGTGCGCAGGGCATGGGCCAGCGTCCCGCGACACCAACCCCAAGCAACATTCCGCGCCCGCCGGCACCTCGTCCCGGCGCTCCGCGCCCCGGCGGACCCGGTCAGGCCGCTCGCCCGACCGGCTTCGGCCAGCGGCCAGGCGCTTTCCAGCGTCCTGGTGGCGCCCCGGGCGGAGCCGGCGCAGCACGCCCCGGATTCACCCGTCCCGGTGCTCCTGCCGGAGCCCCCGGCTTCGGCCCGCCCCGCCCTGCCGGTGGTGGTGGTGGAGCCGGTCGCGGTCGCGGCCCCGGCGGTGGCACTGCTGGTGCCTTCGGCCGCGGTGGCGGCAAGAACAAGGCGCGCAAGTCCAAGCGCACGAAGAGAGCAGAGTTCGAGCTGCGCGAGGCCCCGTCGCTGGGTGGAGTATCCGTACCCCGTGGCGACGGTGGAACCGTTGTTCGTCTTCGTCGCGGAGCATCCATCACGGACTTCGCCGACAAGATTGACGCGAGTCCTGGAAACCTCGTCACCGTACTGTTCCACCTCGGTGAAATGGCCACGGCAACAGAGTCCCTCGACGAGGCGACGTTCGATGTGCTCGGCAGCGAGCTCGGCTACAAGATTCAGATGGTCTCTCCCGATGACGAAGACCGTGAGCTGCTGCTCGCGTTCGATATCGACATCGACCAGGAACTCGAAGATGAAACCGACGAAGACCTCGAGATTCGTCCTCCCGTCGTCACCGTCATGGGTCACGTCGACCACGGTAAGACCGCGCTTCTGGACGCGATCCGTAACGCCAAGGTCGCTGAGGGTGAAGCCGGTGGCATCACGCAGCACATTGGTGCGTACCAGATCATCACCGAGCACGAGGGTATCGACCGTGCGCTGACCTTCATTGACACACCGGGCCACGAGGCGTTCACCGCCATGCGTGCCCGTGGCGCGCAGGTCACCGACATCGCCATTCTCGTGGTCGCTGCCGATGATGGCATCATGCCCCAGACCATTGAGGCGCTCAACCACGCCCAGGCCGCCAACGTTCCGATCGTGGTTGCTGTGAACAAGATCGACAAGCCCGGCGCGAACCCGCAGAAGGTGCGTCAGCAGCTCACCGAATTCGGCCTCGTCGCGGAAGAGTACGGCGGAGACGTCATGTTCGTCGACGTGTCGGCCAAGAACAAGACCGGCATCCAGGAAATTCTTGATGCTGTGCTCCTGGTCGCCGATGCCGGGCTCGACATGCGCTCCAATCCGAACAAGGACGCCCGTGGTGTCGCCATCGAGGCCCGCCTCGACAAGGGCCGCGGCGCGGTGGCAACCGTGCTCATCCAGTCCGGAACGCTGCACGTGGGAGACTCCATCGTCGCCGGAACGGCTTACGGTCGCGTTCGTGCGATGGCCGACGAAAACGGTGTCGCCGTTCTCGCCGCCACGCCGTCCCGTGCGGTCCAGGTGCAGGGTCTCTCGAGCGTCCCGCGCGCCGGCGACACCTTCCTTGTCATCGAGGAAGACCGCACCGCACGTCAGATCGCCGAGAAGCGTGAAGCCGCCGAGCGCAACGCCCTGCTGGCCAAGGCCCGCAAGCGCATCAGCCTCGAAGACTTCACCCGTGCCCTCGAAGAGGGCAAGGTCGAGTCGCTCAACCTCATCATCAAGGGTGACGTTTCCGGTGCCGTTGAGGCCCTGGAAGAGTCGCTGCTCAAGATCGAGGTCGACGATTCGGTTCAGCTGCGCATCATCCACCGTGGTGTCGGTGCGGTCACGGAGAGCGACGTCAACCTCGCCACCGTCGACAACGCCATTATCATCGGGTTCAATGTTCGCCCCGACACGAAGGCCCGCGAGCGGGCCGCTCGCGAAGGCGTCGACGTACGGTTCTACTCCGTCATCTACTCCGCCCTCGAGGACATCGAGAATTCCCTCAAGGGAATGCTCAAGCCCGAGTACGAAGAGATCCAGAGCGGTATCGCCGAAATTCGCGAGGTCTTCAGCTCGTCGAAGTTCGGAAACGTCGCCGGTGTCATCGTGCGCTCCGGTACCATCACCCGAAATGCCAAGGCTCGCGTTATTCGCGAGGGCATCGTGGTGGGGGACAACCTGGGCATCGAGTCGCTGCGTCGCTTCAAGGACGATGTCACCGAGGTCCGCACGGACTTCGAGTGTGGTATCGGACTGGGCAAGTTCAACGACATCCGAATTGGCGATGAGATCGAGACCATCGAAATGAAGGAGAAGCCGCGCGTCTAGCGTTGGTTTTGGGGGTCGGACTTGGTTTTCCGAGTTCGACCCCTTTTGGGGTCGAGTCTTCGCAATTTCCTACTCAAAGGAAAGAGCGGGACCCGTACCCCGATTCCCATTTAGTGGGAAATTTCATTTGAACCCGCAATTGATAGGCGGATGTCCGTCATCCTGCGGCGGAGAAAAAAGTTAAGGACGACCGGGCGCATCGGCGCCCGCTAATAAGGAGTGAATCATGGCAGATCCGGAACGCGCCAGAAAGATGGCGGACCGCATTAAGGTCATCATCGCCAAGCGGCTGGAACGCGGCCTGCGCGACCCGAGGCTCGGGTTCGTGACTATCACCGACGTGAAAGTCACCGGGGATCTCCAGCACGCCTCGGTGTTCTACACCGTGTATGGTTCGATCGAGGAGCGCACGGACAGCGCAGCCGCCCTGAAGGCCGCAACCGGCCTCATGCGCAGCGAGGTGGGCAAGAACATCACCGCCAGGCTCACGCCGTCTATTGAATTCATCGCCGATGGCATTCCCGAAAACGCGGCCTTGATCGACGACCTGTTGCGCGAAGCGCATGACCGTGATACCGCGACCGAAGACGAAAAGGGCACGGCTACATACGCCGGCGAAGCCGACCCGTACAAGAAGCCGCGCGAATACGACCTCGAAGAAGACGACGACGACGAGTCCGGCGCCGAGAGCACCGCAAAGCACTAGCGCCCTTCACCCCACCACCTCACTCCGGACGGGGCCCGGGCCCCGTCCCCGGGCCCAGGTTATAAACTGGGCCCGCGTTCCGGGCCCGGGCCCCGTCCGACTGAGGCGCCGCTGCACACTGCGGCCGGCTAGCGGATGCCGGGGGACCGCTCGTAGCGGGTGAAACGGTAGGGGAGCGCCATACTGGAGCTGAGCCATCCGTTTGCGGGATCTGTCTGGACGCGGGTCCAGGCGGCGTCGAGGCTAGGCGCGAGAGTGTCACCGGCGATCGAGGCGTCGATCTCAGTCACCTCGAGGGTGTCGGCCTGGGGCAGGGCCAGCCGAAAGATTTCGGCGCCACCGATCACCCAGACCGGCCCCTCGGTGTGGGCGAGGGCGTCGTCAAAACTGTGCGCAATGGATGCTCCCGCCGCGGCCCAGCCCTGCTGCCGGGTGATCACGACGTTCTGCCGACCCGGCAGGGGACGAAAACGCTCCGGAAGCGAATCCCAGGTGCGTCGACCCATGATGACGGCGCCTCCCCGGGTTACGGTGCGAAAATGGGCGAGGTCTTCCGGCAGGTGCCAGGGCAGAACTCCGTCAGCCCCAATGACGCCACCCACCGTCTGCGCCCAGATCAGGCCCAGTTTCATACCGCGACCGCGCCCTTGATAGCGGGATGATGCTGGTAATTCTCGAGGACGAGGTCGTCGAACTCATAGTCGAACAAGCTGGCGCGACCCGGCTTGATGCGCAGCCGGGGGGAGGGAAACGGCGTGCGGGAAAGCTGTTCGTTGACCTGCTCGACGTGATTGTCGTAGATGTGGCAGTCCCCACCGGTCCAGACGAACTCGCCGAGCTCGAGGCCGGCCTGTTCGGCAACGAGCTGGGTGAGCAGGGCGTAGCTGGCGATATTGAACGGTACCCCGAGAAAAAGATCGGCGCTGCGCTGGTACAGCTGGCAGGAAAGCTTGCCGTCGGCGACGTAGAACTGGAACAGGGCGTGGCAGGGAGCGAGCGCCATTTTCGAGAGGTCGGCTACATTCCAACTCGAGACGATCATGCGCCGTGAGTCCGGATCGGTGCGCAGGGTGTTGAGCACGTCGCTGATCTGGTCGATGGTCTCTCCATCGGGGGCGGGCCAAGAGCGCCACTGCACCCCGTAGACCGGGCCGAGTTCGCCGTTTTCGTCGGCCCATTCGTTCCAGATGCGCACGCCCTTTTCCTGCAGCCAGCTGACGTTGGAGTCGCCGCGCAGAAACCAGAGAAGTTCGTAGGCAATCGACGCGAAGTGCACTCGTTTGGTGGTCACGAGCGGAAAACCGTCGGCCAGATCGAAGCGCAACTGGCGGCCGAACACGCTGCGGGTTCCGGTTCCGGTGCGGTCGGCTTTTCGAGCGCCGTTCTGGAGGGTATCGCGAAGAAGCGCTGAATACTGGGCATCGGCAGCAAAAGAAGTGGTTACGGTCACCGTACAATCGTACGCGGCGAAGCCGGGATGACTACTCCGGCAGGGTGTAGCCATCGCGCACCGGTATGGCCAGACCGTCGGCCACGAGACTGGCCAGCGCCCGCTGCAGCTGGGCCGGGTCCGGCCACAGTGTGTTGATCTCGGCATCCGTCACTGAACGGTGAGTGGAGCGCAGCTCGGCCATGATCAAGCCGCGCACCTGCCGGTCGCTGCCCACGAACTTCTTCTGCACCGTTTTGCGGGCACCGGTGTACTCGGGGTAGTCGGCGGCTCGCCAGGCACATGCATTCCGAATTGGGCATACCTCACAGTGGGGGCTGCGGCTGGTGCAGACCACCGCACCGAGCTCCATGATTGCGGCGTTGAACAGCGCCGCTTCCTGCACGCTCTGCGGCAGTAACAGGCCCATCGCATCAAGGTCACGGCCACGATTGGGCGGCGAAGGCTCGCCCGCTCCGGCGATTGCACGGGCGATCACCCGTCGTGTGTTCGTGTCGACCACCGGATGCCGATGGCCATACGCAAAAGCGGCCACCGCTCGCGCGGTGTAATCTCCGATGCCGGTCAGGGCCAGTAGTTCGTCAATGTCGGAGGGCACAATACCCCCGTGCAGTTCGGTGATCTGCACCGCTGCGGCATGCAACCAGAGCGCGCGCCTCGGGTAGCCGAGGCTGGACCAGGCGCGCACCGCCTCGCTCGGCGGCACCGCGGCCAGCGCAGCCGGCGTGGGCCAGCGCGCCAGCCACTCCTCGAGCCGCGGAATGACTCGATTCACCGGAGTCTGCTGCAACATGAACTCACTCACCAGAATGCCCCAGGCTCCGAAGCCGTCGCGCCGCCATGGCAGGTCGCGGGCGTTCGCGACGAACCACGCATTGAGCGCGGCGCTGACGCCGTTTGTGGCGGGAATCGAGGGTGTGACGTTCATCCGTTCTAACCTAGGCTCGATTCATGAAGTTGGTTTCCACACCGCGCATCGAATTTCTGCGCACCCTCGCCGCCGAGATCCTGCACAACTACGGTCGCGGTCGCACCATCATTGCCATCGACGGACCGGATGCCGGTGGTCGCACCGCCTTCGGCGATGATCTGGCTGCGGTGTTCCGGGAAGATGAACTGCACGTATTCCGGGCCAGCCTGCGCTACTTCCAGCACTCCCGTGCCGAACGGCAGCGATTAGCGCCCGACGCACCGGACCATCGCTACCGAGTCGGCTACGACTACTCAGCGCTTCGCCGAGTACTCGTCGAGCCCTTTCGCATGGGCGGCAGCACCGGCTTCGTCACCGAAGAGTTCGACCCCGATCGGGACACCTGGATTCAACCGACCTGGCAGACCGCTCCCGCCGACGCCATCCTGATCATCGACGGTGACTACATCAACCGGCCCGAACTACACGGACTCTGGCTGTACAGCGTGCTGCTGGAAGGCGCAGCGGTAAACGCTTCTGACCTGCGGTACCACGCCGAAGTGCATCCGCGGGACGTCGTGTCGGCTGTGGTCGACACGACCGACCCGGAGGCTCCGCGGCGCGTGCTGACGGATCGCTGCTGACCGGTTGCGGCTGGGCGCTTACCAGTGCCGGGCCCTAACCTCGGCCGGGGTCAAAAACCGACCGCTGAGCTCGACCTCGTGCACGAGTTTGGTCAGCAGCGCGTTCACCGGCGCGGCCACGCCCGCTTCGGCTGCAGCTTGCACCACCGCTCCGTTCAGAAAATCGATCTCGGTGCGTTGGCCGCGCGCGAGACTCTGCAGGGTCGAACCCTGGTTTGCCACCTTGCCCATACGTGCACGCATCGACAGTGGCAACACCTGGCCGGCCCAGAGCGGCGCAACCGCAAAGGCACGCAGCCGCCGGTGCGACAGTCCCTGCAACGTGTGAAACCGAACCCCGCTGGCGAGGCCTACCCGCACGGTTTCGCGCATGCTCCGGGTCATCAACCGTCGAAGGTCCGCTTGCCCGATCACCTCCTGCACGCTGAGCCCGGTGATGGCAGGCAGGGCGTTGAGCATATTGACGACGAGCTTGGTCCACTGCGCGCCGACGAAGTTATCGAGGGCGAGGGTGGGTACAGCGGCGTCAAGAACCGCCTGCCAGCGCCGGGTCGCCGCATCAACTGGGCCGTCGCCTCGCCCGAGATAGCTCGGCGCCGCCGTCGTCACCCGAACCCGGCCCGGCCCTTCATAGTGGGCAGCAATGATCGTGATGAGTCCGAAACATTCTGACCGCGGCAGCAGCCTTTCGGCGGTGCTGACCCCGTCCAGTCCGTTCTGTACGACGAGCACCGGGGTTCCGTCCAGCGCTGCGGCATTCTCAGCAATCGCCGCAGCAGCATCCTGCGCCTTAGTGCAGAGCAGCGCCAGGTCACACGGTTCGACCAAGCGCTCAACGGCCACCGGTCGGGCGAACCGATCCCCGTAGCCGCCCGTCACATGGATGCCGTCGGCCAGCACCGCTGGCAGCGAGGCCCCGCGCATGGTCACCACCAGATCGTGCCCCTGCTCAGCGAGCAGGCAGGCGAATGTGCTGCCCAGGGCACCAGCACCGATCACCGCGATTCTCACGGCTCACATACTACGGGCCGGGGCTGGCAGGTGATTCGCACCATGCCCCCAGTCCCACGCTGATAGCCTCAGCTAGTGACCAGCGGCCTTTTACTCATTGACAAGGCGCAGGGCTGGACCAGCCATGACGCTGTCGCCAGGACCCGGCGTCTCGCCGGCACACGCAAGGTCGGCCACGCCGGCACCCTCGACCCCATGGCCACCGGGCTGCTGGTACTCGGTATCGACAGCTCGACCCGGCTGCTCACCTATGTCGTCGGCCTCGACAAGGAATACCTCGCGACCATCCGCCTCGGCCAGTCCACCACAACGGATGATGCAGAGGGCGACGAACTCACCCGCGCGACCGCCGAGCAGGTCTCCGCCATCAGTGCCGCGGCCGTCGCGGGCGGAATCGCGGACCTCACCGGTGAGATCAGCCAGCAGCCGAGCGCGGTCAGCGCCATCAAAGTCGACGGCAAACGCGCCTACGCCCGAGTGCGCGCGGGCGAAGACGTGCAATTACCGTCTCGACCGGTGACAGTGAGCGAGTTCGAACTGCGTTCCAGCACGCACGGAGATGGTTTTCTCGACCTCGAGGTTCGCGTCGTGTGTGCCTCCGGCACCTACATTCGCGCCCTGGCACGTGACCTGGGCACCGCGCTCGGCGTCGGCGGACACCTCACCGCGCTCCGCCGCACCCGCATCGGCCCGTTCCGAATCGAAAACGCCGCCACCCTCGAGCGGGTCGACGTCGTCGCGCAGCTCATTTCGCCAGCGGATGCCGCCACCCGCCTGCTCCCACGCCTCGACCTGTCGACAGAAGAGGCCATCGACCTGGGCCACGGCAAGCGCATCACCATCGAGAGAGACCCCACCCGCACCGGACCGGTCGCCGCGATCGCTCCCGACGGTCGACTGGTCGGACTGATCGAATATCGTGGTGACCAGGCCAAGGTGCTGCTGAACTTCGCGCCGGATAAACCCGACACATCACACGCCAGCGAATCGACACCGACCTCATGATCGAATGGTTCACGTGGCTGCAACTGGCCATCGCCGTGCCCGGCGGACTGCTCTGCGTCGTCCTCGGCCTCGCCGGGCGCAAACCCACCGACCTCACCATGGGCGCGACCGCACTCGTCGAGTTGTTGTTGATCGTGCAGCTCGCGGCCGCAATCGCGGCGCCGCTGGCCGGCAACGATGCCACCGGCAGCCTGCTCGAGTTCTACACCTACCTGGTCAGCGCCATGCTACTGCCGGTCGTGGCCGGATTCTGGGCGCTGGTGGAACGTAGCCGCTGGAGCACGGTCATTCTCGGGGTGACATGCCTGTCGGTCGCCGTCATGATCTACCGCATGAACCAGATCTGGAACGTGCAGGGCAGCTGACGCGGTTTCAGGTTCGCTGCGGATGCTGCAATAATTATCGAACCAGATGAATGCCGAGCAATGACACAATCCGACACCGAAGAGCCCTCCCCCTCCCACCGGGTGAGCGGCATTGGGCGACTCCTCATCGCTGTCTACGGGGTGTTGGCCCTCGCCGCCACGGGGCGTTCATTCGTGCAGATAGCCTCCGAGTTTGAAGACGCCCCGCTCGCATACTCGCTGTCGGCCCTCGCCGCTGTCGTCTACGTCGCCGCAACGGTTGCACTGATCAAGCGCAGCCGCCGCTGGTATCGCATTGCCTGGATCACCATCAGCTTCGAACTGCTCGGCGTGCTCGTCGTCGGAACGTTGAGCCTGGTCGACCCCGCGCTGTTCCAACATAAAACGGTCTGGTCGGTCTTCGGTCAGGGCTACGGTTTCGTTCCCCTCGTGCTGCCACTTCTGGGCATGTGGTGGCTCAGACGCCACCCGGTGTCGGTGGCCGCCCACCCGGCAGTCACCGAGAGTCGCGCATGAAAACCCTGTACGGTATCGATTCGGTACCGAACGACTGGCCCGCCTCGGCCGTCAGTATCGGAAAGTTCGACGGCGTGCACGCCGGGCACCGGGCCGTGATCGCTGAGCTCAAGGCCATCGCCGACCGGGAACAACTCGCGACCGTCGTGGTCACCTTTGACCGGCATCCGCTCGCCCTGCTCTCTCCAGCCACCTGCCCGAGCGCGCTAGTCAGCGCCCAGCAGAAACTCGACTTGATCGCCGAGACCGGAGTCGATGCGACGTTGCTGCTCGAGTTCAACCAAGCTCTCTCCCGCCTTCCCCCGCGTGAATTCATCGAACGCATTCTGGTCACCGCGCTGCACGCCCGGTTTGTGCTGGTCGGTCGTGACTTTCGCTTCGGTACGGGCGGTGCGGGCGATATCGCCATGCTCCGTGACCTCGGCACCGAGTTCGGCTACGAGGTGGCTCTGATCGACGATGTGAAGCCGGACGGGCAACGCCGAGTGTCATCCACCTGGATCCGCGAGCTGCTCGGCAGCGGCGCGGTGACCGAAGCCGGCCGATTGCTCGGCCACCTGCCAACCGTGCGCGGAGTCGTCGTGCACGGTGCCGCGCGCGGCCGCGAGCTGGGCTTTCCCACCGCCAACCTGTCGGCCGACTCCGACGGCCTGATCCCTGCCGATGGCGTCTATGCCGGGTGGCTGACGGATGCCGGATCGCGCTACCCGGCAGCCATTTCGGTAGGCAATAATCCCACCTTCGACGGAGTGGCCCAGAAGCAGGTCGAAGCGTACGTGCTGGACGAGGTCGATCTAGACCTCTATGACCACGTCGTGGAGGTGTCGTTCGTGGAGCGGATTCGCGGCATGGTCGCGTACTCGGGCATCGATCCGCTGATCGCGCAGATCCGCGATGACGTTGTGCGGGTTCGGGTAATTCTGGGCCGCGAAAGCCTGAGCTAATCGCCACCGCGGGCGGCACCGGTTTCGAGGGTCAATCCATCGAGGCCGGTTTGCCCGGGTACGCTGGGCAGACCAATATTTTCCTGGGGGTTCCATGCGGCAACAAGCACGAGCGATAGAAACGCGGGCAGCGATAATTCGTGGCGCCGCGGAAGCCTTCGAGCAGCGCGGGTACGGGAGCACGTCGCTCGCGCAGGTGAGTGCTGCCGCGGGCGTGACCAAGGGAGCACTGTACTTTCACTTCGATTCCAAGGAAGCCCTCGCGGTCGCCATAATCACGGCTCAGCACGAGAAATCGGTCGATGCCGGTCGTCAGCTGCTCGAGAACAACATACCCGGCCTGCGTGCGCTCGTTTCCATGTCCTACGAGCTGGCGCGCCAACTGCGCGATGATCAGGTCGTCAGCGCCGGTGTGCGCCTGACCATCGAGGCCGTGAACTTCTCGACGCCCGTGTCCGCGCCCTACCGGGACTGGATGGTCGCCTGCGAGGAATTTTTGCGTCGGGGGATCGCCGACGGAGATGTAGCGTCAACGATCGATGTGCCGGCAGCGGCACGGTTTTGCACCGCCGGTTTCACGGGGGTGCAGGTAGTCTCGGACGTGCTGACCCGGCGTGGGGACATCGACCAGCGACTAACCGAGATGTGGGCGTTGATACTGCCCGGACTCGTTGCCCCCGAGCGCTGGGACGACCTGAAGAATCTGGCTGCCGACGTGCAGCGGCAGCGCGCCGCGGATCGGCCGTAGACTAACCAAGTGAATACCGCCGTGTCCCGCCGACTGTGGCCCGGACGCAGCCTCGCTCTCCTGGGCATCATCCTGGTCGCGGCAAACCTGCGCACCGCCGTCGCCGCCCTCTCGCCGATCGTGGCCGAAATCAATGTCGACATTCCCCTCGGCGCGGTGTCGCTCGGGGTGCTCGGCATGCTCCCACCGGTGTGCTTCGCCCTGTTCGGCATCTTCACCCCCATGATCACCCGCCGCCACGGCCTCGAAATACCACTCATACTCGCCCTCGTGGCGATTCTGCTCGGTCATGTCACCCGCGGCCTGTCCGGCTCGATCACCATGCTCATCATCGGCAGCGTCATCGCTTTCGCTGGGCTCGGCATCGGAAACGTGCTGCTGCCTCCGCTGGTCAAGAAGTACTTTCCCGACCGGGTTGGGCTCATGACGAGCCTCTATGTCACCGTGGTATCACTGAGCACTCTGGTGCCGCCACTGATTGCAGTCCCGGTAGCGGATGCCGCCGGCTGGCGCATCTCGCTCGGCATGTGGATGATCCTCGCCCTGCTCGCCCTGGTGCCCTGGATCACCATGCTGGTGCGGCATCGTGCGCGAACGCCGGACGCGATCATCGAGGAGGCCGACGCCACCATTCTCGGGCGCCTCTGGAAGTCGTCGATTGCCTGGGCTCTCGCGGGCGTGTTCGCGGTCTCGTCGCTCAATGCCTACGCGATGTTCGCCTGGCTGCCGCAGCTACTCGTCGACACCGCCGGCGTGAGTCCCGCCCAGGCCGGAACTCTTCTGGCGCTCTACGCCAGCATGGGCATTCCGTGCGCACTGATCATTCCGGTCCTCACCGCCCGCATGACCAACGTCGGGCCGCTCGTCTACGTCGGCGTGTTCGCGTTCGTCGCCGGTGACCTCGGGCTGTTATTCGCACCGGAAACCCTGACCTGGCTCTGGGTCAGTCTCGCCGGGCTCGGACCATTATTCTTTCCCCTCGCACTCGTGCTGATCAACCTGCGCACCCGCACTCACGCCGGCGCAGTGGCCCTCAGTAGCTTCGTGCAGAGCATCGGCTACACCCTGGGAGCGCTCGGGCCGCTGGTCTTCGGTCTGCTGCATGAACTCAGCGGCGGGTGGACCTGGCCGCTCATTTTCTTGTTGACGGCCGCGCTGGCCATCGTCATCGCTGGCGCGGTGATCGGGCGTCCGCACATGCTGGAGGACGACTTGACGCTCACTCGCTGATTGCCATCACGGCACGAGATGGGCACGGTGGATCAGCGCCGCGGCGCCGATCAGCGGGCCGTCGCCGGACAGCGCCGACGGTACCACTCGCACCCGGGTCGCGTAGGCGAACTGCACCCGCCGGGCGATCGTTTCCCGTGCGAAATCGAGCAGGTCGGGAGTGACGTTGGCGAAGCCGCCACCGATAGTGACCACGTCGAGATCGAGCAGCGTCGCTGCGGACGCAATGGCGTGACCGAGTGCCCGGCCGCTGCGCGTTACGGCGGCGATCGCAATCGGATCGGCGGTCGAGTAGGCCGCCGAGAGATCTTCTCCCG
This sequence comes from Cryobacterium sp. Hb1, assembly GCF_004403585.1. Taxonomy (NCBI): domain Bacteria; kingdom Bacillati; phylum Actinomycetota; class Actinomycetes; order Micrococcales; family Microbacteriaceae; genus Cryobacterium; species Cryobacterium sp. Hb1. The sequence goes on from NZ_SOHI01000030.1 coordinate 72,899, forward strand.
ACTCGCCGTTGAATCCCTGCGTCTGTGCCCAGGCGACGGTCTTCGGCCCCGAGGCGATCGCCTCGATGCAGCCGATTCCACCGCAGGCGCAGGGATCGTCAAAGCCGCCGACCTCGATGTGGCCGATGTGGCCGGCATTCCCGGTTGGTCCCGACACGGTGACGCCACCGAGAATCAGGCCGCCACCGATGCCGGTCGAAACGATCATGCCCATCAGGTTGTCGACGCCCTTTCCCGCTCCCACCCAGTGTTCGGCAAGTGTGATGCAGAGCCCGTCCATGCGCAGGCGCACCGGCAGATCGGGAACGAGGGCGGCGACTCGATCTTTCAGGGGATACTCGCGCCAGACCGGCAGGTTCAACGGTGACACCGCCCCCTGCTGCAGGTGAATCGGCCCGGCACAGCCGATGCCAACTCCAACCAGGGCCGCACCGGTGGGCAGGCTCAAGCGGGTCTGAGTTACTGCATTCGTGACAGCGACGGCGAGTTGTTCGCTCGAAGCGCTCGACCCGGTCGCCGCGCGGTGCCGGCTGGATGTGAGCACCCGCCCGTGGTCGTCGACGAGGGCGGATTCAACCTTGGTACCCCCGACATCGACGGCGAGAACAAACTGGGGCGCTGCACTGGTGCTCATGCGTTGATCGTACTGGTCGCGATCCCAGCCCGGTATTTGCTCATATGAGCAACAATTCCCACGACTGTTGATTCACGCGTTGGGTCGACGTAGGCTGGAGTCAAACGATTGGAGCGCGACACCGACATGAGCGATACCGACGAACTCCTCTCCATTCGTGCCGCCGAGCTTTACTACGAAGAGAACCAGACCCAGGACGAGATCGGTGTGATTCTGCGCCTGACCCGCTGGAAGGTCGGCCGGTTGCTGGCAAGCGCGAAGGCAAACGGGTTCATCCGCATCGAGATCGTGCACCCGCGCGCGCGCCGCCTGCCGATCGAGCGGCGCCTCCGCGAATCGACCGGCCTCACCGATGCGATCGTCGTTTCCTCCGCGGGCGTGTCGAGCGAAGCCGAACTGCAGTCGCGTACCGCGCAGGCCGCCGCGGACTTTCTGTCGAGCCTGCGCCCGATTCCGCGCACCCTCGGTATCAGCTGGGGTCGTACCCTGCACGATGTGTCCCTGCACCTGAAGCAGGGCTGGGCGCCAGGCGTGAACGTGGTTCAGATCAACGGTGGCGTCAGCCTGAACCAACGCACCGGAACCGCGGCATCCACTGCCGTGACCATCGCTCACAAGGCCGACGGCTCGGCCACCCTGCTGCCGTGCCCCGCCGTCTTCGAACGTCTTGAGACCAAGCAGGCGATGGAAGCCGACCGCGCTGTCGCCGGGGTACTCGCCCTGGCCCGCAACGCGCAGGCCTATCTCTTCAGCGCCGGCCAAGCAGATGCGAATTCCGCCCTCGTCGACAGCGGTTTCCTGACCGTGGAACAGATCGATGACCTCGTCTCGCGCGGTGCCGTCGGCGACGTCGTCGGCCGCTATATAGATGCGAACGGCCGCATCGTCGACCCTGAACTCAATGAACGAACGGTCGGTATTCAAATCGATCAGTTGCGCCGTGCCCCGCTCACCATCGCGGTCATCTCCGGAAACGATAAGCATGCCATTGCCCGCGCCGTCGTGCGCAACGGGTTGTGCACCGTGCTGGTCACCGACGAAAACACCGCGAACGCTCTGCTCCAGGAAAAGGACACCCTATGACCAACAGCCCTCTGGCCACCTACCAGCCTGACCAGCGTGCCCTCGCGTTGATCGGCGGGGAGGCCACCGACGCCAACCTGCGCCGGTACCTGCACGGTATCCCGGGAATCGACGCCGTCGGCCTCGAAGCCCGCGCCGCCGACCTCGGCACTCGTTCGATCAAGACCAGTTCCAAACGCTGGGCGATCGACACCATCATCGGTCTGATCGACCTCACCACCCTCGAGGGCGCCGACACCCCCGGCAAGGTGCGCTCGCTCGTGGCCAAGGCCCTCGTGCCCGACCCGGGCGACCCGGGCACACCCCGTGTCGCAGCGGTCTGCGTCTACGGTGACATGGTCGGTTCGGCCGTCACGGCGCTGGGCTCAGCCCATGCGGCCGGCGGAACCGATGGTGTCAACGTCGCCGCCGTCGCCACCGCGTTTCCGAGCGGCCGCGCCTCCCTCGCGATCAAGCTCACCGATGTGCGCGACGCGGTCGCGGCCGGCGCTGACGAGATCGACATGGTCATTGACCGTGGAGCGTTTCTGGCCGGCCGGTTCGGCCAGGTCTACGACGAGATCGTTGCCGTGAAAGAGGCCTGCCGCCGCGCCGACGGGTCGATGGCTCACCTCAAGGTGATTCTCGAAACCGGCGAACTGAGCACTTACGACAACGTGCGTCGAGCCTCCTGGCTGGCTATTCTGGCCGGCGGAGACTTCATCAAGACTTCCACCGGCAAGGTCGCCCCAGCCGCGACGCTGCCCGTGACGTTGTCGATGCTCGAGGTTGTGCGGGACTGGCACCGCCTTACCGGTGTGCGTATCGGCGTGAAGCCGGCGGGCGGTATCCGCACCTCCAAGGACGCCATCAAATACTTAGTGACGGTCGCCGAGACGGTGGGGGAGGAGTGGCTCAGTCCACGCCTGTTCCGGTTCGGCGCCTCCAGCCTGCTGAACGACGTGCTGTTGCAGCGCCAAAAGATGACGACCGGGCACTACTCCGGCCCCGACTACGTGACGATTGATTAGGGAACGACCATGAAATTTCTCGACTACGCCCCCGCCCCCGAATCAAAGGCCCTGCTGGGCCTCAAAAGCGACTACGGCCTGTTCATCAACGGCGCGTTCACCGCCGGTCGCGGAACCCCGTTTCGAACAATCAACCCGGCCACCGAACAGCAGATCGCGATGATCGCCACCGCCAACGAAACGGATGTCGACGATGCCGTTTCGGCCGCCCGCCACGCCTACGACGGCGTCTGGTCCCGCCTCTCCGGCAGCGACCGGGGCAAGTACCTGTTTCGCATCGCTCGACTGGTGCAGGAACGCGCCCGCGAACTGGCCGTCGCGGAAACACTCGACAACGGCAAGCCGATCAAGGAAACCCGCGACGTCGACATTCCCCTCGTCGCCGCCTGGTTCTTCTACTACGCCGGCTGGGCAGACAAGCTCGACCACGCCGGAGTGGGACCCAACCCGGCCTCCCTCGGCGTCGCCGCTCAGGTAATCCCGTGGAATTTCCCGCTCATGATGCTGGCCTGGAAGATCGCCCCGGCGCTTGCCGCTGGCAACACCGTCGTGCTCAAGCCCGCCGAAACGACCTCCCTCACCGCGCTGCTGTTCGCCGAGATCCTGCAGCAGGCCGACCTGCCGGCCGGTGTCGTGAACATCATCACCGGCGACGGAAGCACGGGAGCGACTCTCGTCAACCACCCAGGCGTCAACAAGGTCGCGTTCACCGGTTCGACCTCGGTCGGTCGGGCCATTGCCCGTTCGATCGCCGGAACGGACAAAAAGCTCAGCCTCGAACTCGGCGGCAAAGGCGCCAACATTGTTTTCGACGACGCCCCGATCGACCAGGCCGTTGAGGGAATCGTGCGCGGCATCTTCTTCAACCAGGGCCATGTCTGCTGCGCCGGCAGTCGCCTGCTCGTGCAGGAAAGCATCCACGACGACGTCATCGACCGGCTCAAGCGCCGCATGCAGACGCTGCGGTTGGGTGACCCGCTCGATAAGAACACCGACATCGGCGCCATCAACAGCGCCGAACAGCTCGCGCGCATTCGGGAACTGTCCGATCTGGGCGAGCAGGAGGGCGCCGAACGTTGGAGCGCCGACTGCGAAATTCCACCGAACGGTTTCTGGTTTTCGCCAACCATCTTCACCAACGTGTCTACCAGCCACCGCATCGCCCGCGACGAGATCTTCGGACCGGTGCTCTCTGTGCTCACTTTCCGTACCCCGGCCGAGGCCGTCGCAAAGGCCAATAACACCCCCTACGGTCTTTCCGCCGGAATCTGGAGCGACAAGGGCAGCCGCATCCTCGCCGTCGCCGACAAGCTGCGTGCCGGCGTGGTTTGGGCGAACACCTTCAACCAGTTCGACCCGTCGAGCCCCTTCGGCGGCTACAAGGAAAGCGGCTATGGCCGCGAAGGCGGCCGCCACGGCCTCGCCGCTTATTTGAAACCCGCCGTGCGCAGCGGCTCGCGTTCGATCGCCGCCGCCAACCAGCAAACACCGTCCGTTTCCAAGAAGTCCGCATCCGCCGGCAAGAAGTCCGCATCCGCAGAGAAGGCCGCCAAGTGAACCGCCTCGCCATTCCTAAAACGTACAAGCTCTACATCGGCGGTAAGTTTCCGCGCAGCGAATCCGGCCGCGTCTACGAGGTGCTCTCACACACAGGCGACTTTCTCGCCAATGCGGCCAAGGGCAGCCGCAAGGATGCCCGTGACGCGGTCGTCGCCGCCCGGAGCGCCCTCGGTGGGTGGGCCGGCGCCACGGCCTACAACCGCGGCCAGGTGCTGTATCGCATCGCCGAACTGCTCGAGGGCCGCCGGAACCAGTTCATCGCCGAGATCGTGAACTGCGAGGGCGTCAACGCCGCCGTCGCCAGCGCTCAGGTCGACGAGGCTATCGATCGCTGGGTCTGGTACGCCGGCTGGGCCGACAAATACGTGCAGGTTGCCGGCAACGCCAACCCGGTTTCCGGCCCGTTCTTCAACATTTCCGTCCCAGAACCGACGGGTGTCGTCGCGATCATCGCGCCGCAGGGCACCGAATCGCTGCTCGGCCTGGTCAGCGCGATCGCGCCAGCCCTCGTCGCCGGCAACACCGTCGTCGTCGTCGCCAACGAGCGCGCTCCGCTGTCGGCGATCAGCCTGGGCGAAGTGCTCGCCACGAGCGACGTGCCCGGCGGTGTCGTCAACATCGTGACCGGTTCGCCGGCCGAGATCGCGCCCTGGCTGGCCTCCCACGCCGACGTCAACGCCCTCGACCTCGTCGGTGCCGGCAACCTGGACTGGGTGGAGCTGCAGATCAGCGCCGCCGACACGCTCAAGCGGGTGCTCCCGCCCGAGGCCGGAGCGGATGCCGCCACACCGGCGCTGAATCGCATCCTCGCCTTCACCGAACTGAAAACGGTCTGGCACACCAAAGCTATTCTCTAAAGCGAAAGCGTGGGAGGACACTCAGCCGAGGGCCAAGGGAACGGGATAAGCTCCGCCGCATGACTCTACGCAGAGCACTTGTCACCGGCGCCACGGGCTACATCGGCGGCCGCCTCGTACCGAGACTCCTGGAAGCCGGCTTCACGGTACGAGTACTCGTGCGCACTCCGTCCAAACTGCGCGATGTGCCCTGGGTCGACCAGGTGGAGGTCGTGCGGGGTGACCTGGGTGACCTGGACTCGGTGCAACGCGCCTGCGCCGACATCGACGTGCTCTACTACCTCGTGCACTCGATGGGCGCGGCCGGTGACTTTGAGAAAACCGAGCACCTGGCCGCCGAAAACGTTGCCCATGCTGCTGCCGAAGCCAACGTTCAGCGCATCGTCTACCTCGGCGGTCTGCACCCCGACACCGACACGCTCTCGGCCCACCTGCACTCCCGCAGGGAGGTTGGTCGCATCCTGCTCGATAGCGGGGTACCGACCATCGCGTTCCAGGCCGGCGTCGTCATCGGTTCCGGCTCGACCTCGTTCGAGATGATCCGCCACCTCACCGATGTGCTGCCGTACATGCCCGCTCCCAAGTGGGTACGCAACAAGATCCAGCCGATCGCCGTGCGCGACGTGCTCTACTACCTGCAGGCCGCGGCCGACCTGGCGCCCGACGTGAACCGCACCTTCGACATCGGCGGCCCCGACGTGCTGCGCTACGGCCAGATGATGAACGGTTACGCCCTCGAGGCTGGCCTCAAACAACGGGCGATCGCCGCGCTGCCCGTGCTGACCCCGTGGCTGGCCTCGCAGTGGGTGAACCTGGTCACGCCGATTCCGCGCAATCTCGCCATACCCATTATCGCCTCGCTGCAATACGACTGCGTCGTGCACGAGAGCGACATCGATGAGTACATCCCCAAGCCGGACGTCGGGCTCACCGGCTATCGACGTGCGGTGCGCCTCGCGCTTGGCCGTATGCGCAACGGTGACGTCGAGACCAGCTGGCGTAACTCCTCGATCGAGGGCGCGTCGAGCAACCCGCTGCCAAGTGACCCGGACTGGTCCGGCCACGCTTTCTACACCGACCTGCGTGAGAAGTCCACACCCGCTGCTCCGGCCGCGCTCTGGCGGGTCATTGAGAGCATTGGCGGCGAAAACGGCTGGTACTCCTTTCCACTCGCCTGGGCAGTGCGCGGCCTGATGGACAAGGCGGTGGGCGGTGTAGGACTGCGCCGAGGTCGCCGCAACCCCGACCACCTGCACACGGGTGAGGTACTCGATTTCTGGCGAGTCGAGCAGATCGACCACGGTAGCTTCCTGCGGTTGCGCGCCGAGATGCGGGTTCCCGGGCGGGCCTGGCTTGAAATGAGCGTCACCCCGACGGATGCCGGTGGCTCTGTCTACCGGCAGCGCGCGGTGTTCTTTCCCCGCGGCCTCGGCGGCCGGCTGTATTGGGCGGCGATCCTGCCGTTTCACGGGATCATCTTCGAGGGAATGGCCACCCGCATCACGGCGACGGCTGCGGCGGAACGCCAAGTCGAGGCGGAACATTCGCTCGGGGCGGTGTCGCGCTCTGACAACTTCTGATTCGGGGGTAGAACGTGCGTATACTCTGAGAATTCTGGTCACTCGACCCGGTTCGGGGCATGATGGATTACAAGTAGGAGGTCACTATGTCAGTTTCTCTCGCCTTTCTGGGTGACGGCCTCGTAGCGGGCGGTCAGTGGGATGAATGGTTATCCGGGCACGACGTGCACAATCTGGCCGTGAGCGGCAACTCTACTGACGAGGTGATCTTGCAACTTGCCCAGGTTATTGAAATGCGACCCGACGCCATCGTGATCGGGGTCGGGACCAATGATCTCGGCTGGCGCAGGTCCGACGAATATGTTGTACGCAACCTGGAAACCATCCTATACACGCTAAGGCGCGCGCTGCCGGAAACCCGCATCATGGTGCAGTCGGTTTTACCCCGTGAACAAGCATTTGCCGCGACAATCCGCTCCATCAATCGGCATATCTGGCAGTACGCTCCCACCCAGCACGTGCAATACCTCGACCTCTGGCCAGCCCTCGCGCTGCCTGACGGCGAACTCGATCCAGCTATGGGCATCGACCGCCTGCATTTGAACCCAGCCGGTTACGCGGCCTGGCTGGCCGAGTTGAAGCCGGGCTTGGAGATGTTGTTCGAGCGCCCGCCGTCAACGACCTCGATTCCCATCCAGCACGCCTGAGAGCGAAGCGTGCCGGGACCGGGGAGTGACCGCTGCGCTCGGTAGAATACAGTCATGCTTTGCTCAGCCCACCCCGCACGTATCCTTGCTCTCGGTCCTAGTGCATCCTCCACGGCCACGACCGCATCACGCGTGACGACCTCCACGAGTTCCGTCCACGGTTTCTCTCGCGGCTGCGCCGGCGTCTGATGGGCACTCCAGCCGCACCGACATTCACCCGCTCGGCTCTCGCGCCGGGCCTCTTGGGAGCCATCGTTCTGCTCGCGGGACTCGCGCTTTTGGACAGTGAGAGTTTCATCATCATCCGTTACGCGGTCAGTATTCTCGCCCTCATTCTCTGCGTCTTCGTGATTCAGGCGCGTTCCTGGTACTGGCTGGTCGGTCTCGTTCCGATGGCCGTCCTGTGGAACCCGGTCGTACTTTTTGACCTCAGTGGTCAGGGATGGGTTTCGGCGCAATTCATCGGGGCGATCATTTTCATCGCGGTCGGTCTGCGCACCAAAGTTCCGGTTCGCAAGGACTGAACGTCGGGCGTAGACTACTATCGCGTTGAGAGAACCCGGTCAGGTCTCTGCTGTGCACTGGTAGCCGGTGGAAGTTTCCGTACACTCAATGTTTTGACATCGTTGATTTGACGGCACCGGCGTTGCGACAGCATCCGCTTGGCCTTGGGTCTGGCGTCAGATCGCGACCCGTGCCGCGTTTCGTGAATCGAATGTTTCCGAACACGATAAAACGATTTTGCGCAAATGCAGCGTTCCGGTAATACCAGAATGACCGTGACCGGCACGCTCGGACAGATACAGCCGGTACCCGTACCGTGCTGCTTCGAAGTGGAGAACAATGGCTTATACCCGCACCGATGCCTCGGGCAGCCGGAACAATCCCGGTCGTAACGGAGTCACCCGCAATCGGGCTCATCCGCGCTCCCGCGACGACGACGCCCCGATCATCCCGATTCTCGCTCGTAAGGTGCGCGAGGTCGAGGCCAAGGCGCAGTCCGGTACCAAGCTCGGCCCGACCAATCGCACGAAATACCAGGTCATCGCCCTGTTGATGCGTGAAGAACGGGCCAGGGTCAAAGGCGACAAGGAACTCTCCGACGCGAACCGAGCAGAGTTGCTCAAACGCCTCGACGGGATCGCGCAAATTCTGGCCAAGACTGCCGCCAGGGATACAAGCCTGATCACGCTGCTCGAACCCGATGCCGGCGTCTCCACCGTCGCCCAGCGGTTTCGGCGTGATTGGCTGCTCGAATCCGGTGCCGAGCTCAGCCCCGACGAACTCATCATCACCCGCGAGCCCGAGGCGGCACCGGTAGTGCTGCAGAACCAGGTCATCCCCCAGTCGGTGAAAGCCAGGCAGCTCGCCAACCCGTTCCTCGCCCCCGACTTCAGCGCCGCCGCACAGCCGATCGTGCACCCGCGTCGGCTCGCCAACTGGGAGCTGCTCGGCCCGCTGTTCAAATCATTCGAGTACGGTTCAGGCGGCCAGGCGGCCAGCATGGACATGCCGGAGGCACCTGGCCGTGACCGGCTCTCGCCGGGCGGCATGGAACTCATGCGGCATCAAGCCCGCTTCATCGAGAGCGCCCGGCTCGGGCACCGCAGTTACCTACTCGCCGACGAGCCGGGCCTCGGCAAGACCGCGCAGAGCCTGCTGGCGGCATCCGTTGCCAACGCCTATCCGCTTCTGGCCATTGTGCCCAACGTGGTGAAGATGAACTGGGCGCGTGAAGTGGAACTGTGGACGCCGAACCGGCGGGCAACGGTCATTCACGGCGACGGCGACAGCCTCGACGCTTTCGCCGATGTGGTGGTGGTGAACTACGACGTTCTCGACCGGCACCTGGCCTGGCTCGGTACGCTCGGGTTCAAAGGAATGGTTGTCGACGAGGCGCACTTCATCAAGAATCTGTCGTCCCAGCGGTCCAAGCATGTGCTCTCGCTCGCGGACCAGATTCGCCGCCGAACCCCGGGCGGCAACCCGCTGCTGATGGCACTCACCGGAACCCCACTCATCAACGACGTCGATGATTTTCGTGCCATCTGGCAGTTCCTCGGTTGGATCGACGGCGACAAACCGGCCCCTGCGCTGCTGAAACGCCTGGAAGAGACCGGCCTGACCCCGGCCGACATGGGCTTCTACAAGGAAGCCCGTGCTGCCGTCATCGACATGGGCATCGTGCGTCGCCGTAAGGTCGACGTAGCCGCCGATCTGCCGGCCAAGCGCATCGCCGACCTGCCGGTGGAACTCGATGACGACCTCGGTCGATCGATCCGCCAGGCCGAACGCGAACTGGGTGCCCGACTGGTCACCCGGTACCACGCGCTCGTGGCCGCCAGGCATGCCGGCTCGGGCGGCCCGGCCGTTCCCGACGAAGACCAGCGGGATGCGTACGTTCGCGCCATCGCCCACGCCGAACTCGAAGATTCCAAAGGCCAGACCACCGGGGAAAACGTGTTCACGATGGTGCGCAAGATCGGCCAGGCCAAGGCCGGGCTGGCGGCGGACTACGCCGCGCAACTGGCGCGCTCGGTCGGCAAGGTAGTGTTCTTCGCCAAGCACATCGACGTCATGGACACGGCAGAGGAGATCTTCGCCAAGCGCGACCTGAAAACGGTGTCGTTGCGCGGGGACCAGAGTGCAGTGGCCCGCCAGGCTGCGATCGACTCCTTCAACAACGATCCCGATGTCGCCATCGCGGTGTGCTCGCTGACCGCGGCCGGGGTCGGCGTCAACCTGCAGGCCGCGTCGCACGTGGTGCTGGCCGAACTGAGCTGGACCGCCGCCGAGCAGACCCAGGCTATCGACCGGGTGCACCGCATCGGTCAGGATGAACCGGTCACCGCCTGGCGCATCATCGCAGCGCACACCATCGACGCACGCATTGCCGACCTGATCGGCAGCAAAGAGGGTCTTGCAGCTCGCGCCCTCGATGGTTCCCAAGCGGAGTACTCGACCACCGATTCGGTACAGGCGAGTGCTCTTATCTACCTGCTCACCCAAGCCCTCGACGGAAAGCTGTAGATCGCATGAAGATCGGTATTCTCACCAGCGGCGGCGATTGCCCCGGACTCAACGCGGTTATTCGCGGCGCTGTGCTCAAGGGTGTGCGCACGCACGACTTTGAGTTCGTCGGAATTCGCAATGGTTGGCGCGGACTCGTGCAGAACGAGTTCATGCCCCTCGACCGCCACAGTGTGCGCGGCCTGTCCCGTCAGGGTGGAACCATCCTCGGCAGTTCCCGCACCAACCCGTTTGAGGGTGAGAATGGCGGTCCGGAGAATATCCAGCGCACTCTCGATGCAAAGGGTATCGACGCTGTGATCGCCATCGGCGGGGAGGGCACGCTGACCGCCGCGCACCGCCTCACCGAGGCCGGCCTCAACATTGTCGGGGTTCCGAAAACCATCGACAACGACCTCGAGGCCACCGATTATTCTTTCGGTTTCAACACCGCTGTCGAAATCGCCACCGAGGCGATCGACCGTTTGCGCACCACCGCCGAGTCCCACGGCCGCTGCATGGTTGTTGAAGTGATGGGACGCCACGTCGGCTGGATCGCGCTGCACTCCGGGATGGCCGGTGGCGCCCACGCCATTCTCATTCCCGAGCAGCCCAAGTCGATCGCGCAGATCTGCGAGTGGGTGGAGCGTGTGCGCGACCGTGGCCGAGCCCCGGTCATCGTCGTTTCGGAGGGCTTTTTGCTCGCGGGCATGGAGGAGGCGCACTCGACCAAGGGGCTCGACGCTTTTCACCGTCCCCGTCTCGGCGGAATCAGCGAGATTATTGCCCCGCTCATCGAGGAACATACCGGCATCGAAAGCCGGGCAACGGTGCTAGGCCACACCCAGCGTGGCGGGGCGCCATCGGCCTACGACCGAGTGCTCGCCACGCGGCTCGGAATGGCAGCGGTCGACGCGATCCACAACGAGCAGTGGGGTTCCATGGTGTCCCTGCGCGGCACCGAGATCGATGTCGTGAGCATCGCCTCGGCCACCATCGGCCTCAAGCGGGTCCCACCAGCCCGCTACGACGAGGCGTCTGTACTGTTCGGCTAGGCCGGCGTACTGTTCGGCTAGGCGGGGTCGAGCATGGCGGTCAGGTCAGGCCAGTTTGGCCTGCACCTGGGCCAGCGAGGGGTTGGTCGCAGCCGATCCGTCGGGGTAGAGAATGGTCGGTACCGTCTGGTTGCCGTTGTTGAGGCTCATCACCAGCTCCGGCGTACCGTCAACCCGCTCAATGTTGACCTCGGTGTAGCCGATCCCGGCGCTGTCGAGTTGCTTCTTCAATCGTTTGCAGTAACCGCACCAATCGGTCGTGAACATGGTGATGGTTCCGGTAGCGGGTACAAAGTTCATATGCGCAGCCTATCCGCACTGCCTTAGAGTCCACTCCGTGCGCACGGCTTGGAACGAGCATTAAGATAGGCCAATGACTTTGCCCCAGGTGTGCGTGTGCTACCTCACTCGACTATCTCCCGAAGGTGATCGGCAGGTACTGCTGGGGCGCAAGAAGAAAGGCCTCGGCGTGGGCAATATAGTCGGCGTCGGCGGCAAACTCGAAATCGGTGAGAGCGCAGTGGATGCGGCCGTTCGCGAAATCGAGGAGGAGTCCGGACTCGTGGTGGCGGCATCCGCTCTGACCGAACTCGGGTTTCTCACGTATCTGTTCCCGCACCGCGAAGAGTGGAGCCAGGAGTCGACCGTGTTCGTCTGCGACGAGTGGTCGGGAACTCCGCGGGAATCGAACGAGCTCAACCCGGTATGGTTCGACATTGCGAACCTGCCCGTCGATGAGATGTGGGATGATGCCCGGCATTGGCTGCCGGGAGTCCTCGCCGGGATCCCGGTGCGTGCAACGTTCACCTTCGGCCCTGATCTGGAAACCGTCGTGTCTCGTGCCTGAATTCAGCTGGAACCTGATCACCTGATCACCTGATCACCTGATCACCTGATCACCTGATTGATGGGCCTGCCGTCGAGCCCGAGCCTTGCGCACTTCGGTGGACTGATGGGCGCCACGATCACCGGCGTCGGCGCCCACAGGCCAGACCGGCACATTCATCCGCTCGTCGCGTGGGGTGGGTCAGGCGGTTTTGCGCACTCGGCCGAGCCAGGTCATCAGGTGGTAGATAACGATGGCCGCTACCGTTCCGAGCGCGATGCCGTTGAAGCTGAGTGTTCCGGCGTTGAGTGTGAAGTCGGCGATACCGATAATGAGCGCGGTCGCGGCGGTGAACTGGTTCACCGGCTTGGAGAAGTCGACCTTATTGTCGAACCAGATCTTGACGCCGATGACGCCGATCAGCCCGTAGAGCGCGGTGGTGACACCGCCGAGCACGCCATCGGGGATCGTGAAGATGATCGCACCGACCTTGGGGGAGAGGCCGAGCAGAATAGCGACGATTCCGGCGACCCAGTAGGCCGCCGTGGAGTAGATGCGGGTCGCCGCCATGACACCGATGTTTTCGCCGTAAGTGGTGGTTCCGCTGCCGCCGCCAAAACCGGCGAGCATGGTGGCCAGACCGTCGGCGAGCAGGGCCCGTCCGGTGAGTCGGTTCACCTTGGCATCCGTCATCTGGGCCACACCTTTGATGTGGCCGACGTTCTCGGCGATGAGCACGAGCACGACGGGAAGAAAAGCGGGCAGCACCCCGAACACGGCCGCCGGGTTCTCGAAGGGGTTGGCCGGCGCGGTGAACGGAGGCAGGCCGATCCAGGCCGCGTCCGCAACGCGGCTGAAGTCCACCTCACCGAGGAAGATCGCAGCGACGTAGCCCACGAGCACGCCGAGAAAGATTGAGAGCCTGCCGAGGATGCCGCGAAACAGCACGGTGCAAAGAATCACCGCGACGAGCGTGATGAGCGCGGTGAGCGGTGCCTTGTCGAAATTGGCCTTGGCCACCGGGGCCAGATTGAAGCCGATGAGGGCCACGATCGCGCCCGACACGATCGGCGGCATCAGCCGGTCGATCCAGCCGGTGCCGGTGAGCTGCACGATAACGCCGACCAGGGCGAGCAATACCCCGACGGCCATGATGCCGAACAGGGCGCTCCCCATGCCGGCCGAGGCCGTTGCCGCGGTGATCGGCGCGATGAACGCAAACGACGACCCGAGGTAGCTGGGCAGTTTATTGCCGGTGATCAGGAGAAACAGCAGGGTGCCTATGCCGGAGAACAGCAGGGTCGTGCTCGGCGGGAAGCCGGTGAGCAGGGGCACCAGAAAGGTAGCGCCGAACATGGCGACGACATGCTGCGAGCCCATGCCGATGGTCAATGGCCAGCTCAGTCGTTCGCCAGGGCCGACCACCGCCTGCGCCTCGACGGTTTTTCCGTCACCGTGCAGTGTCCAGGGCAGTGCCATTTGTGTTCTCGTTTCGTCTGGTGCGGTATCTGTGTCGAGCGTAGTCGCAGCCGGTTAGCACCGCGGAATAGACTCGATTCCATGAGCCAGCTCGCTGATCCGACCACCCAGCAGGGTCTCGAAGTGCGGGTGTCGGGCGGTTTGCTCCGCGGAGTTCGTGAACGCGGCGTGGTGGCCTGGCGCGGCATCCCCTACGCGGCCGCTCCGATGGGCGATCTGCGGTTTCGTGCCCCGCAGCCGGCCGCGACCTGGCACGGTGTGCGTGACGCGAGCGTGTGGGGCTTGATCGCCCCGCAGAGCCACAAGGGCCAGTTTCGCGGCGCCCACCCACGCATCCCGCAGGGGGAGGACTGCCTCAACCTCAACGTGATCGCACCCGACGAACGGATTCGGCCCGGTGCACAGTTGCAAGACGCCCTCCGGCCGGTGATGGTGTTCATCCACGGCGGCGCCTACAGTGTCGGTTCCAGCCGCGAGGTGCCACGGCAGGGGGAGGGGCTCGTGCGGCGCGGCGGCATCGTCTATGTCAGCCTGAACTACCGGCTGGGAGCCCTCGGGTACCTGGACTTTTCTCGCTTTGGTTCGCCGGAGCATCCGTTTGAGAGCAACCTCGGCTTGCGAGACCAAGTCGCCGCCCTGCAGTGGGTGCGGAACAACATTCACGCCTTCGGCGGTGATCCGAATGCGGTCACCCTGTTCGGCGAGTCGGCCGGCGGTAACGCGGTCACCACACTGATGACCGTGCCGAGCGCGTCGGGCCTGTTCCAGCGGGCGATCGCACAGAGTGCGCCGCCGAACGCGGTCTACCCGAGTGACATCACTTCGCGCTGGGCCGGCGAGTTCGTGGACAGCCTCAGCGAAGCCCCGGGCCCCTACAGCACCGCCGACGCGGCCCGTCTGTTGCTGGCCGCCGACCCGGCACTGCTCGCCGCCGCCACGACCGCGCTGACCCTGCGTACGCCCGATCAGGACCCGGGTACGATTCCGCTCTGCCCGGTCATCGACGGTGATTTTCTACCGGAGCGGCCGCTCGACGCTTTTCGGGATGGCCGTGCGGCGCGCATCCCGCTCATTATCGGCACGAACGCGCGTGAGGGCTCGCTGTTCAGCGGCCGCATCGATATTCTCGCCACGACGCCCGCGCGCATCCGTGCGATCTTCAAAAAGACCAAGAAGAAAGCGAAGAAGGCACTCAAAGCGCAGTATCCAGGCATCCCGGCGCTGCGGGCCGCGCTGGATTTCGGCGGTGATTACTCATTCTGGTATCCGAGCGTGAAGGTCGGGGAACGACACTCCCGGTACGCACCGGTGTACTTCTACCGTTTCGATGCCGCTCCACGGCTGCTGCGGCTGATGGGCCTTGATGCCACGCATGGTCTCGAACTCTTTCCGTTGTTCGATCGACTCGACGGCTGGTTCGGCCGCGGTATGACGGCGCTCGGCGGGCGTCGTACCTTTCAGGACATCGCAACACGGATGCAGGGCTGGTGGCTGTGCTTCGTGCACGGCGGGGTGCCATCGGCCGAGTGGCCGCTCTACGATGAAACCACGCGCGCGACGCTCATCATTGATCGGGACGACCAGGTCGAGTCGGACCCGCACCGGGAACGGCGCCTGGCCTGGGGACGGTTCGTGCCACACGTTTAAGTAGTGTGCCTGGCCTGGTCATAGACTAAGACCTTGCATTAAGAGCCACGGCACCGGGAGTACACCATTTCGAGCACTGAAACACCCACTACTGCGGCTTCGCGTGGCCTGAAAGCCCGCGTCGACGCGTACTTCGAGATCTCCAGCCGTGGCTCCACCTGGTCAAGAGAATTCCGTGGCGGAGTCGTCACTTTCGTGACGATGGCCTACATCGTTATCTTGAACCCGCTCATTCTCGGCGGGTTCAGCGCCGACCAGGCCGCCGTCGACGTAGAGGGTGGCTGGCTTCCCAACGAGCAGGTCGCCGCCGTCACGGCGCTGACTGCCGGAGTCATGACTATTCTGTTCGGCGTCATCGCCCGCCTGCCCTACGGCTTCGCAGCCGGGCTCGGGATCAACTCGTTCCTCGCCGTGAGCGTCGTCGGCCAGGTCACCTGGGCCGAAGCGATGGGCCTTGTGGTCATCAATGGGCTCATCATCGTGCTGCTCGCCTCGACCGGCCTGCGCGAACTGATCTTCAACGCCATTCCCCGGCCTCTGAAAATCGCCATCACGGTAGGAATCGGCCTGTTTATCGCGTTCATCGGCCTGGTCGACTCCGGTTTCGTGCGGGCCAGTGGTGCGAACTCGCCGCCGGTGCAGCTCGGCGACGCTGGCTCGATCGCAACGTTGCCGACGGCGATTTTCGTGATCGGGCTCATCATCATGGGGGTCCTTGTGGCCCGTAGGGTGAAGGCTGCCCTGCTGATCGGCATCGTCGTGACGACCATCATCGCCGTCATTCTCGAGGCAATTTTCAGGGTGGGACCCTCGTTCGGTACCAACCCGGCCGGTTGGAACCTGAACGCGCCCGTGCTGCCGACGAGTGTGGTCGCCCTGCCCGACTTCGCACTGATCGGCCAGGTGTCCTTCGGCGCGTTCGAGCGCATCGGCATGCTCGCCGCCGTGATGCTCGTCTTCACCCTCGTCTTCACGAACTTCTTCGACGCCATGGGAACCATGACCGGCTTGGCCAGTGAGGCCGGATTGGCTGACAAGGACGGAAAGTTCCCGCGGCTGAAATCCGCGCTCATCGTCGAGGGTATCGGAGCTGTCGCCGGTGGTGCGACGAGTGCCTCGTCGAACACCGTGTTCATCGAATCGGGCGCCGGCATCGGAGAGGGAGCCCGCACGGGCGTTGCCAACGTAGTCACCGGTATCCTCTTTCTGGCCGCCATGTTCTTCACTCCGCTCACCCAGATCGTGCCGCTGGAAGTGGCTGCCGCGGCGCTCGTCATCGTCGGAGCACTCATGGTGTCGCAGATTCGCCACCTCGACTTCACCGAATTCTCCAGCACGCTGCCGATCTTTCTGACGATCATCGTGATGCCGCTGACCTACTCAATCGCCAACGGTATCGGTGCCGGGTTCATCAGCTGGGTGCTCGTGCGCAGCCTCTCCGGCAAAGCACGTGAGATCAGTCCGCTGTTGTGGGTCGTCGCCGTCGGTTTCATACTCTTCTTCGTGCGTGGTCCGGTCGAGGCTCTGATCGGCTGAGTGATCGAAGGCATCGTCAGGGCGGCAACGCAGGTGCACGACGACGATTGGCCGTGGTTCGACCCGCGGCAGCCGCGAACGGATGCCGCGCGACTAGATCTCGCGACTAGATCTCGCGACTAGATCTTGCGACTAGATCTTGCGACTAGATCTTGCGACTAGATCTCGCGACAGTGCGTCGTGAGCATGCCGATCTTGTCGATCGAAATGGTCACGGTCGACCCGTCGCGTAAAAAAATCGAAGGTTTACGGCTGTAGCCGGCGCCGCCTGGACTGCCGGTGGAGATCAGGGTTCCCGGCAGAAGAGTGGAGGTTGTGGACAAGTAGGAGATGATCTCCGCGACGGTGCGCACCATGTCGCCGCTCGAAGCGTCCTGCAGAATACGGCCGTCGACGTGGGTGGTCAGCCACAGATTCTGCGGGTCACCAATCTCATCGGCGGTGACGACGAGCGGGCCGGTCGGGGTGAAACCATCAAAGGATTTGCAGCGAGACCACTGTGCCTCTGAGAACTGCAGGTCGCGAGCGGTGATGTCGTTCACGACCGTGTACCCAAAGACATAGTCCAGGGCGTCGGCGACTAACACGTTGCGGGCCGGGCGGCCGATGATGACACCCAATTCGGCTTCGTAGTCGACCTGGGTGGTGAGGTCGCGCGGCCAGGTGATGGTCGAGCCGTGCCCGGTGAGCGAGTTGGGCCAGAGCGAGAACACGGTCGCCGCCGTTTCGAGGCGCAGGCTCAGCTCGGAGGAGTGAGCGGCGTAATTGGCGCCGATTGCGATGATCTGCGGCGGTCTGAGCACCGCGGAAGAGTGTCGCAGTTCGTCGACCGGGGTGAGTGCTGCGCCGTTGGAGGCGGCGTCGAGGCTGATCGCGCGGATGCGTTCGTACTCGGCGTCGCCCTGTTCGAGCAGGTCTTGCAGGTCACGCGGAGCGTCGTCAATGACGTCGTCCAGGAACAGCGCCGCATCGTCAAAGATCACGGCCAATCGGGGAACGGAGGAGCCGTCAACTCTCAAATGCGCAAATTTCACTCTCTTAGGCTAACGGGCGCGAACCCGCGTTGGCTTGTGGGGGGCTCCAACCCTCGGCTTGTCTGCTTGGAGGAAACGGGCGAAGGGCTGCTGTGGCCCCGGCGCAGGTGCACGCCGGCGTAACTGCGCCCGCGGGCCCGGTCGGCCCCGCGGGCGGCGAGTGCATTCGGGGCAACGGTGAGCCCGACGCGGCCAGCTCCCTCCCAACGTCAGGTTGCTCGTCAACAGTATGTCGGGGCCACCCCTGAGCGTGCCACGCCTGGCCGGAAGGCGGTAGCGCAGACTCAAACACGCAGCGGCTCGATAGACTGTGGCGATGAACGCACTGCTGCGGCTCCAGTCCGAGCTCGGCGCAATCGTCAGCGTCGATCTCCTCGACCTTGAGGCTAATCGCGCCGACAAATCCGGCTGGGTGGCCGACGGTACGCCGCTTGCCATCGTGCGCGCTACGACGGTCGATCACGTTCAAGCGGCGCTGCGCATTGCAACCGAATTTCGGGTACCGGTAGTCACACGTGGCGCCGGAACCGGCCTGTCGGGCGGAGCCTGCGGTACCGACGGATCCATCGTGCTGAGCGTGGCCGGACTGACCCGCATCATCGAAATCAACCCCGACGACGAACTTGCTGTCGTCGAGGCCGGCGTGATCAATCAGCACTTCAACGATGTCCTCGCGAAACAGGACCTCTGGTTTGCCCCGGACCCGGCCAGCAAGGGCATCTCTACCGTCGGCGGTAACATCGCCACGAATGCCGGCGGGCTGCTGTGCGCGAAGTATGGGGTCACCCGGGAAGCTGTGCTCGGTCTGACCGTCGTGCTCGCCGACGGCAGTCTGCTGCGCACCGGGCATCGCACGGTCAAGGGCGTCACCGGTTACGATCTCACGGCGTTGCTCACCGGATCCGAGGGTACCCTCGGCGTCATCGTCGACGCGACGGTGCGGGTGCGCGCGCTGACCGCTGGCACTGTTGCCACCATCGGTGCGGTTTTTGACACGGTGATGGCGGCGGCCGCAGCCAGCGCTTTGATCACTGCCGCACGGATCCGTCCCGCAGTGATGGAACTGATCGACCCGGTAGCGCTCGGCATGGTGGCCGCGTACCTCGGGCCCGACGGCTCGGCCGGCCTGCCACTCGGCCAGGGTGCGTTTCTGCTCGTGCAGACCGACGGACCGGCGGCACTCGCCGAAGCCGAGGCGGCCGTGGTGGTGCTGCGGGCAGCTGGCGGCCAAGCCAGTTTGTCAACGGATGCTGCCTCTGGCGATCGTCTGCTGGCCATTCGTCGCGCCATGCACCCGGCCCTCGAACAATTCGGTCGGGTGCTCATCGAAGACGTGTCGGTGCCGCGTTCGCGCATGGCCGAGATGTTCGCCGTCATCGCCGAGATCAGCGCACGAACCGGTATCCCCATTCCCACCGTCGCCCATGCCGGCGACGGTAACCTGCACCCGAACTTCGTCATACCGCGCGGCGGTGCAGACGACGCGGTGGTGCCCGATGAGATCTGGGCCGCCGCCGACGAGATGTTTCAGGCTGCACTGGCCTTGGGCGGCACGCTCACCGGCGAACACGGTGTCGGCGTGCTGAAGCGTCGCTGGCTGCGCGATGAGATCGGTGACACGAGCCTCGTCTTGCAACGCCAGCTCAAAGCGGTCTTCGACCCGCTGGGCCTGCTGAACCCCGGCACCATGTTCGACGCCTGAACTGCTGATTCGGAGCCGGTATTGTCGAGTAATGAGCCTCGATCAGCCGCCAGGCCAGCATCCCACCGAACAGCGGTCGAGCCAACACCTGCCCGTGCAGGCGAGTCAGGCTCCGGTGCAACCGGTCTGGAGCCAGCCGGTGCTCCCGTCTCGCGCCGGCCCGATCGTACTGGCCGTGATCGGCATCGTGTTCGCGGGGATGGCCCTGCTTGCCGTGTTTTGGTACCTGACCACATTCCTTGGCGCCGACGCCCTGCTCGTCGGGCTGATCCTGGCGCTACTGCCGCTTACGGTGGTGCTGCTGGCGGTGCGCTGGATCGACCGCTGGGATCCGGAGCCGCGACCCGCCCTCATCTTCGCGCTGCTGTGGGGCGCGGGAATCTCCGTCGTCACCGCCTTGGTCTTCGATCTTGGCGTGCAGGTCACGATTGCGGCCAGCGCGGGGGCCCTGACCGGGAGTGATTTCGCATCCGCTGTCGTCCAGGCCCCGATTGTGGAAGAAGTCGCCAAGGGCTTCGGTGTGCTTGCGCTGTTCTGGGCGGTGCGAAGGCACTTTGACGGGCCAGTCGACGGTGTCGTCTACGCCGCGACGATTGCGGCCGGCTTTGCCTTCTCGGAGAATATTCAGTACTTCGGTCTGGCTTTGACCGAGGGCGACGCGCAAAGACTCGGCATGACGTTTTTGCTGCGCGGGGTCTTTTCGCCGTTCGCGCACGTCACTTTCACGATCTGCACCGGGCTTGCCCTCGGCCTGGCCGCGAGGCGCAGCGCCAGCCGCGGCGGGGCGGTCGGTTATTTTCTGATCGGTCTGCTACCGGCGATCATTCTGCACGCACTGTGGAATGGCAGCACCTTTGTACTCGACGGCGACGCCTCCGTGCTCGCCTATTACGCGGTCGTGCAAGTGCCGTTGTTCATCGCCGCCATTCTCGTCGTTGCGTTTTTGCGCCGGCAAGAGGCTCGCACCACCCTGCGCCGTCTACACGAATATTCGCAGGCCGGATGGTTCACCGCAGCCGAGGTCTCGATGCTGGGCACCGGTTCCGGTCGACGGCAGGCGCTCGCCTGGGGCAGACGCCAGCAACGACCGAAGAAAGTCGCGATGCGCCGTTTCATAGCGGATGCGACGCGGCTTGCCTGTGTGCGCGACCGTCTTGTTCGCGGCCAGAACACCGCGGCCCTGCACACCCATGAGGCGCAACTGCTCGGACTGCTGATGAATCACCGGGCCGACGTGCTCGGTCAGATGCGGCCGGGTTCGGCGCCAGCGGCACCGTGATCAGGTTGAGTCACGCGGGACAACAGAAACTCGCCGCTTCGGTGGTGTGGCGGTGCCGACGACTCTCCCGATGCGACGAGTTGGTGTGTGTTAAGAGTGCACCCGGAACCCGCCAGGCGCAAGCATTATTTTCGCAGCACCCCTGGTATGCAATCCGGGGCGGAATCCGCTTGGATAGGGGTATGACTGATTTGAATTCCAAGCCCGAAATTGATTTCCCAGAGGGCGTTGCGCCCGAACAACTCGAGATCACCGATGTCGTCGTCGGTGATGGCGCTGAAGCTATGGCCGGAGCCACCGTCGACGTGCACTACCTGGGCGTCGAGTTCGCGTCCGGCGATGAATTCGACTCGTCGTGGAACCGCGGCCAGTCGATCAACTTTCCGCTGCGCTCACTCATCGCCGGCTGGCAGGAAGGCATCCCCGGCATGAAGGTCGGCGGGCGCCGCAAGCTCGTTGTGCCGCCGCACCTCGCTTACGGCCCGGCCGGCTCTGGGCACCGTCTCTCCGGCCAGACCTTGATTTTTGTGATCGACCTGCTCGGCGTGAGCTAACCCGCGGCGCCAAGAACCACACGGAACGGGATACGGCTGCTGTAGCTGTATCCCGTTTTGTCTGCGCGCTGACCTGATCAGCAACGATTAGGTCAGCGTCGCCGTCGGCTCCGGGCCAAGCACAAACCGGCGCCCGGTGATTGAATCCGGTACGATCTCGACAAAAACCGGCTTGACCGTGGGAATCAGCGGATGCAACGGCAACGTTGCGGCGTCGTCGACGTCCCGCTGGGTGTCGAGCGCGCGGGCCGTTCCGTGCACGACGACACTCCATGCTTCATCGCGGCCCACGCCATCTGTTTCGAACGCGACGTGGTTGTTGACCGTGAGCTCGATCAGTTTGGTGCCCGGAGAAGTACGAAACAGCAGACGTCGGTCGGCGGCGACAAAATTGACCGGAAAAATATCGGGGCGGCCACCGACGGCCACGGCCAGGCGGCCCAGGCTGGCCGAGAGCAAGGCGTTCCAGCATTCCTCTTCGCTGAGATTCTGCACGGCCGATGCGGCCGCGTTCACGTCGTTGAAAGTCATGATCCATCGTCACACGCCCCGGGCCACAGGGCGAGCCGGGCCGGCGTGTTTCGTCCTGCGGCAGGCAAACTGGCGCCGAGAATATTTTGTCCCCGTGTCTGGGGTGTTATGCCTGTAAGCTGGAGATTTGCCCAGCGGGGCAGGCACCTGGCGGTGCACAAGCGGTTTCATCCTGAGGGATTTTATCGCGCGTCGCAATCTATTCCTGAGAGGGTTCCACAGTGAGTGCATTACCCGAAGTACCGGCGAAAACGCCACACAGAAGTCCTTCCAAAGCCCGTCTTTTTGTCGTTGCGGCGCCTCGAGTGTTCTACCCGGCACTCGGCATCATTCTGGCCGTCGTCATCGTCGCCATCGCCTTTCCCGTGCGCACGGGCAGCGTTCTGGCCCTGTTGCAGGGCTGGGTGGTAGCCGGGCTTGGCCCGTACTATGTGGTTATCGTCGCGGCTTTCGTCGTGTTCGCCATTTGGATGGGTCTGAGCCGTTTCGGCGACATCAAGTTGGGTAAAGACGACGACGAACCCGAATTTGGTCTGATGAGCTGGTTCTCGATGCTCTTCGCTGCCGGCATGGGCATTGGCCTGGTCTTCTGGGGGGCCTCTGAACCCCTCACCTTCTTCACGACTCCAAAGCCGGGCGTGACCGGTGATTCCGCGGATCTCGCCGCCGCAGCGATGACGCAGACCTTCCTGCACTGGGGGTTCCACGCCTGGGCCATCTACGCTGTTGTCGGCCTGGCCCTCGCCTACTCGATCCACCGGAAGGGTCGGCCGGTCTCCATTCGCTGGGCCCTCGAGCCGCTCCTCGGCACCCGCCGGGTCAAGGGCCGCCTCGGTGACGCGATCGACGTGATTGCCATCGTCGGTACCCTGTTCGGTGTCGCGACCTCCCTCGGACTCGGTGTCAAGCAGATTGCCGCCGGACTGAGCTACCTCGGAGTGGTCGGCGAGGTCACCAATACCCTCCTCATCGTTTTGATCATCGTTATCACCATCATCGCGACGGCTTCGGTCGTCAGCGGCGTCGGCAAGGGCATCAAATGGCTCTCCAACATCAACCTCGGCATGGCCGGGCTCCTGCTCGTGGCCGTGCTGCTTCTCGGCCCCACGATGTATCTGCTGCGTATGCTCGTGCAGTCCGTCGGCGGCTACTTCGAAAACGTGGTCGGACTCACCTTTGACACCGGAGCGTTCACTGGCGAGTCCGGCCTGGACTTTCAGGGTGCCTGGACGATCTTCTACTGGGGCTGGTGGATCTCGTGGGCCCCGTTCGTTGGCGTGTTCATCGCGCGCATTTCACGCGGACGTACGGTTCGACAGTTCATTGCCGGCGTGTTGCTCGTTCCGACCCTGGTCACGTTCGTCTGGTTCGCTGTCATGGGCGGCAGTGCCATCCGTCAGGCCTGGGAGGGTGATGGCGGCGGGCTCTTCGACCCGAACGTCGGCATCATCCCCGAGAATGTGCTGTTCAACTTTCTCGGCACCCTTCCGTTCGGCGTGATCCTCTCGGTGCTCGCGGTCATCATCATTGCGATCTTCTTCATCACCTCAGCCGATTCGGGTTCGCTCGTAATTGACATGCTCGCTTCCGGCGGTGACACCAATCCGCCCAAGTGGAGCCGCATCATGTGGGCCGGCCTCGGCGGGCTCGTAGCCATCGCGCTGCTGCTGGCTGGCGGATTAGCGGCCCTGCAGACCGGCGCGATCTTGACCGCCATTCCGGTGAGCATCGTGATGATCGGCATGTGCATTGCCATCTACAAGGCGTTCCGCATCGAACACGAGGTCTTGGTGGCTGCCGAACGCCGCCAGCGTCGTGAGGAGATGGCCCGCCGCATCGGCAAGTCCGTCACCGCGCACCTCGAAGAGAACTTCGACGACCACTTCGGTGATCAGGTCGACGGACACATCGAGGCGGCATTGACCGATGATCCGACGCGGCGCCCGCGCTGGGGTCGTCGTCCGAAGGCATAACACGTGAACCGGGTCAGGGTCGCTACATGCCGTTGGCGGCCCTGACCCGGTTGACCAGATCGCGCCACGGACCGTTCACCTGGGGTTCGGCGAGCACTACCTCGTGCGGAGCGCACCGAATGCGGTAGGCGAATCGGTCAGGGGTGGCCTCGCTGTCGGTGACGTCATCCCAGGGCAGAGAATTCAAGAACTCTGTCCACGTGCTCGGGTCGGGCTGTTCTTCGACCCGAACTTCCCAGGTCAGGCGGATTCCCGCCATCCCGCCGCTGCGGGAGACGATGACTTTCATATCGTGATGTTACTCCGGTGGCAGCGGTGCAGTGGGCGCGGTCGATGATGGGGGTGGTGTCGGCCGGGCGGGGGGAAGAGGAGCGGGAATCGTCGCTATAACGCCCACCGTCGCCCAGGCGTGTAGCACCGCGCTGTGGGCGGCACCACCGCTGCCGTACAGCCGCGCCGCGGTGTCGGCCGTCGCCGCAGCGAAAGCAGCAAAGTCGCTCTGACGGTTCAGCCCGGTACCGGTCAGCGTGTCGTACCAAATACGGCCCGGGGTCTCCCAGGCGTTGCCGCCGAGAGTGTCGGCAACCAGGTAGAACGCGCGGTTGGGAATACCGGAATTGAGATGCACTCCGCCGTTGTCATCGTCGGTTTCGATGTACCCGGTCATGTCGCCGGGCTGCGGATCTTTACCCAGCACATCATCGTTGTACGCGGTGCCGGGCGCTTTCATCGAGCGCAGGGCAACGCCCTCGACCTGGTCCGTGAACAGGCCTTCGCCGATCAGCCAACTGGCGTCTGCCGTCGATTGATTTGTGGCGTGCTGCTCGACCAGGGCGCCGAACACGTCGGAGATGGACTCGTTGAGGGCCCCCGACTGGCCACGGTATTCGAGATTGGCCGTAAATTGGGTGACCCCGTGCGTGAGTTCGTGACCGATCACACTGGGCGAAATAGTGAAGCGGTTGAAGATCTGCCCGTCACCGTCGCCGAACACCATGCGCTCGCCGTCCCAGAAGGCGTTGTCGTATTGTTCGCCGTAGTGCACGGTCGCGTCCATGGGAAGTCCGTTACCGTCGATGCTGTCCCGCCCGAACTGCGTCCAATACAGCATCTGCGTGGCGCCGAGACCGTCGTAGGCCTCATTCACGGCCGGGTCGCCGCCGGCAGGCTGCCCCTCGGCGCGCACTTGCCGACCGGGCAGTCGTTCCTGGCCGCCGGCATCCGAAATAGTGCGGTCTGACTCGCCCGGGGTACGCGCCGGCAGGGTGCGAGCTCCGGAATAAGCAAACGGATGAACCCCGTCGCGCAATTGCCGAATCTGCGAGTCCCGCAGCAATGACGCCCGTGCGGCCGCTGCGGCCTGCGCGAATCGGGGTTCGTCAAGTTTCGCCAGCCTGACCAACAGATAGGGCGGAACGATCGTGCACACGGTGTGGAGCGCGGAATTGTCCATGAGCAGAGTCTGGCACCGGCCGCCGACATTGCAACTACGCGTTTTCGCGCGACTGAATAAACTCGTCGCATGCGCTTTGGAATCGTCATCCTTCCACAGGACCCGTGGTCGGTTGCCCGCAGAAAATGGCTCGGAGCCGAGCAGTACGGCTTCGACCACGCCTTCACTTACGACCACCTCTCCTGGCGCTCACTCGCCGATGAACCATGGAACGCGACTATCCCCACCTTGACCGCTGCTGCGGCCGTGACCGAACGCATCAGGCTGGGCACCTGTGTCTCGTCACCGAACTTTCGGCATCCGGTGCCGTTCGCCAAAGATGTCGCGACGGTCGACGACGTGTCGGGCGGGCGGTTTCTGCTGGGCATCGGATCCGGCGGCACCGGTTTCGACGCGAGCGTTCTCGGTCAGCCGGGGTACACCCCCCGGCAGCGGCACGAACGGTTCGCCGAATTCGTCACAGACCTCGACCTGTTGCTGCGCGGCGAGGAACCCGGCGCGACCGACGGCATTACTTTCGCCGGTGAGTGGTACACCGCCAACAACGCTCGCATGGTGGCATACCCGGCCCACGGCCCGTCCCGCCAGCGAGTGCCGTTCCTGATCGCCGCCAACGGGCCGAAAGGCCTGGGGCTGGTGAGCCGTTTCGGGCAGGGCTGGGTGACTACCGGGCAGGACGGTACGGCGGGGGAGCGTTGGTGGGCCAGCGTGCGCGATCTTACCCACCGGCTCGACGACGTTGTCAGCGGCGACGGTCGCGACCCCGTTACGATCGACCGTTATCTCTCGCTCGACAGCGGCGGAACATATTCTTTGCAGAGCATGAATGTGTTCGAGGATGCCGTCGGCCGGGCCGCCGAGCTCGGCTTCACCGACGTGATCAGTCACTGGCCGCGCGAAAATGGAATCTACTCGGGCGATGAGTCGATACTCGGCACGGTCGCGGCCGTTTTCACGTGAATCAGCCAGAGAGACCGGTTGATCGGGGTTTCTGCACGGCGGATGTCTAGGCTGGGTGCATGCGCGCACACGACGACCTCACCCCCCTGGTGCCTCGCACCCCGCTGACCGATCGGCTCGGCTGGCTCGGATTGCGCAGCGGCCAGATTTTGCTCGTCATCCTGCTGGCCTCGGTGATCATCTTCGGCCTGGTGCAACTCAAGCTCGTCGTCATCCCGGTGCTGATAGCGATCATCCTCGCCTCAGCGTTGAGCCCGGTGATCAACGGCCTGCGGAAGCGTGGCGTCGCCGCCATCCTGGCCACCTGGATCACCCTGCTCGGCGGCATCGTCGTGTTCGGCGGCATCATCACGCTCATCGTCCTCGCTGTACGCGACCAGTGGAACGAGCTGTTCTCCTCGGCCTCCCAGGGTATCGACCGCCTTCAGCAGTTCCTCATCGACGGGCCGATCCAGGTCGACGCAAAGCAGATCGACGACGCCCGCACGGCAATCGTCGATTTTCTCACCAGCAGCCAGTTCGGCACCGGAGCACTTGCCGGGGCATCCGCTGTCTTCGAACTGATCACCGGAACCGTGCTACTCATAGTCATATTGTTCTTCTTTCTCAAAGACGGCGGCCAGATCTGGAACTTCTTCCTGACGCCGTTCAAGGGCGAGCGCCTCGCCCGCGGACGCCGCATCGGCCACACCTCACTGCGGGTGCTCGGCGGTTACGTACGCGGCACGGCGATCGTCGCCGCGGTCGACGCCACGGCGATCGGCATCGGCCTTGCAATCTTGCAGGTGCCGCTCGCCCTCCCACTCTCGGTCATCGTTTTCCTCGGTGCGTTCATTCCGCTGATCGGTGCGACCGCGGCCGGCGTGCTCGCAGCCTTGGTCGCCCTCGTCGCGAGTGGACCGGGCGTCGCCCTCATCGTCATCATCATCGTGATCGCGGTCAACCAACTCGAGGGCAACTTTCTGCAGCCGGTCGTCATGGCGCAGTCGCTGAAGCTGCATCCGCTCGTCATCCTGGTCGGGCTGACCGCCGGAACCATCCTTGGCGGTATCGTCGGTGCCGTACTCTCGGTACCGATCGCGGCCGTCGCCTGGGCCATCGCCAAAGCCTGGAACACACCGGATGCGCCGCGTCCGACCGTCGCGGTGAGCCCGACGAAGCGTCGAGTTCGCAAGCGCTGAACCGATCTGCTCGTGCCACCGCTGGCCGGCGCCGCGTGCCTGTCGGTCGAACAGATTCGCGCGCTCGGAAATGGGGCCGTATCAACTTGACCTCGAATGGCTCACCTTCGACACGGCGGCAGGCCAGGACGGTGCCGAATTCGAAGCATTGATCCGCTTCGCCGCGACCGGTGAAAAGACGCCCATCGTCTCCACCGGGCACCCTCTGGCCGGCCCGCCCGACCCAGCAGCCCTCCTCGACCCGTCGGTCACGAGCGCCGCGTTCGACGCCGGCAGCTGGCAGAAGCTCGGCATTGACGAACGGGTAGCAGCGGATGTCGCCGCCCGCCTCGGCCATGCCGTCACCCGTTACGGCCAGTACCGTCTGTCGCAGACCGAAATCGATACGGCCGAGGAATCGCTCACCCTGGCCCTTGGCGTGGAGGTGTACCGGTCCACCTTAACCGTGCACACGGCGCCGATGGATGGAGCCGTCATGGTGATCAATGCCGATGCGGTGCGGCTCGAGGGGGACCACTTCGACCTGTGGTTGACCGGGGTTCACGTGGCTGCCGTCGACGGCCACTTCATGCGGGCCGGAACCATCCTTGGTTTGGCTACTGCACGTCTGACCGTACAGATCAGCCGGCGGGAAACACCACTTGATCGATACCTACGGGCAGAGCTACGTCGATATGGTCAACAACGTCACCATCGTCGAACACGGACATCCGTGCATTGCCGAGGCCGCACGCACCCAATGGTCGCTGCTGAACACCAACTCCCGTCTCCTCCTCGGTCGCCTACAGCCCCGCCAGCGCCGACCATTTTCTGAACGCTCTCGACGAGGTGCGCGGCGAGCTCACCGCGAGAGTTAGCGACGCGTCTTCGTGGAGGGGAGCGCGCTCGGCTCGGGTTCGGCGATGAAGACCAGGCCGCCGGCGCTATTGGCCGAAAGCATGAGCGCCTCGATCCAGTCACGATTGATAGACGGGGTTCGGCTGCCGAAATACCGGTAGTAGAGCGTGCTCGTCGGGTCGAGCCAGATGGCACTGCGGCCGGTGCCCTCACCGACAGAATCGGTCCAAGTGAAGACGAAACTTTCGCGTCGACGCAGCTTGGTGCTGATCACGATCTGCAAGTGCATCAGGGCACGATCATCGAAGGTGATTACGTTGCCCGGATTGCCGTAAAGCAATGTACCCAAACGTGCACCTCCTCGATTGTTCCACCACTGTAGCGGTAGCCGGGGTGAGGACAGACCGGTTCGTCGCCGCCAAATCCCGCCGGGTGAGCGCGTCGGCCGCCCACTCTGCTAAAATATGTAGGTTGCCGTTCAACGGCCGCGGATAAAGAGAGCTCAGGCATTTGGCCAAGGGCACCGCGCAGTGAGAGAAAGGGGATCCCACTTTATGGCACTCGAACCAGATGCTAAGAAGGCGATCATCGAAAAGTACGCTACCCACCCAGGCGACACCGGGTCCCCGGAAGTTCAGATTGCAATGCTCACGCAGCGCATTCTCGACCTCACGGAGCATTTGAAAGAGCACAAGCACGACCACCACTCACGTCGTGGCCTGCTTCTTATGGTTGGTCAGCGTCGCCGTCTGCTCGGTTACCTGTCGGACATCGACATCACTCGGTACCGCACACTGATCGGCAGCCTCGGCCTGCGTCGCTAATTTTTTTATAGCGAAGGCAGCGTTGATAACGCGAACTTCTTCACAACGGGCCGTCACCTTTTAGGTGGCGGCCCGTTGTGCGTACCGCGTCATCTCGGGGCAGGTACTGAACAGGTGAGAATCGGGTTGCTAGCATAGGGGGTTGGCAATAACGAACGGACACCACTACGCATGAGTCTCTGGCGCACCAAGAGTATTGAAGATTCGATAGCAGACTCGCTGGAGAAGGGCCACAGCCTTAAACGCACCCTGGGTACCTGGGACCTCATGATCATGGGTGTCGCCGTGGCTGTCGGTGCGGGAATCTTCTCGGTAGGGGCCAAGGCCGCTGGCAGTTATGCCGGACCGTCGGTCACGCTTGCTTTTCTGCTGGCCGCCGTCACCTGCGCCCTCGCCATCATGTGTTATGCCGAGTTCGCCTCCGCGGTGCCGGTCGCCGGCTCCGCCTACACTTTCACCTACGCCACCCTCGGCGAGCTGTTGGCCTGGATCATCGGCTGGGACCTCATCCTCGAGATGCTGACCGCTGCCGCCGTGATCGCCAAATACTGGGGCATCTACCTCAGCACAGTCTTCGACCTGGCCGGCTGGAACGTTCCCGCCACCATCAAGGTGCTTGGCCTGGACGTGAGCTGGGGCGCCTTCGTCATCGTGGCCATCTTCACCGCCCTGCTTGTGCTCGGCACTCAGCTCTCCGCCCGCGTGGCCAGCGTCTTCACGATCATCAAGGTCGCGATCGTCGTCTTCGTCATCATCGTCGGAGCCTTCTTCATCAGCCCGAAGAACTACACCCCGTTCATCCCCGCCGAGGTGCCCACTGAGGGCGGAGACGGTGACGTCTGGATGCAGTCGCTGTTCTCCTTCATGACCGGTGCCGCCCCCGCACAGTACGGCCTGTTCGGCCTACTCGCCGGCGCATCCCTGGTGTTCTTCGCGTTCATCGGTTTCGATGTCGTCGCTACGAGCGCCGAAGAGGTCAAGAATCCGCAGAAGACCCTGCCGAGAGGTATCTTCGCCGGACTGGCCATCGTCACGGTGCTCTATCTCGGCGTGAGCTTGGTACTGACCGGGATGGTGCCGTACACGGTGCTTGCCGACGACCCGAACGCGTCACTCGCCACCGCTTTCGTCGCTGTCGGCGCCGGCTGGGCTGCCCAGATCATTTCGATCGGAATCCTGGTCGGTCTCACGACGGTCATCATGGTGCTGCTGCTCGGCCTCTCCCGAGTGCTGTTCGCGATGAGTCGCGACGGCCTGCTGCCGCGCTGGCTGAGTGTCACGACCGAGAAGCGCCGCACTCCGGCACGGATCCAGATCATCTCCGGTGCCGCCGTCGCATTGCTTGCCGGCCTCACCGACGTCGGGGTGCTCGAAGAAATGATCAACATCGGCACCCTGTCGGCGTTCGTACTCGTCAGCATCGCCGTGGTTGTGCTGCGTAAGAAACGCCCCGACCTGCCGCGCGCTTTCAAGGTGCCGTTCTCCCCAGTGCTGCCGATTCTCTCGGCTGTGCTGTGCATCTGGCTGATGCTGAACCTCACGACCCTCACCTGGGTGCGCTTCGCGGTCTGGCTGGTCGTGGGCATCATCGTCTACTTTGCCTATGGACGCCGACACTCCATACTCGGCATCAAGCAGCGTGCCGCTGCCGCCGAAGCGGCCAGGGTCACTGCGGGCGAGGCGACACGCGTCGACTAACGATCATTGTTTGCCAGTTCCCCGCTCGAGCGCGAGTTGACCGAGCAGATCGGCGTTGACCGAGCAGATCGGCGTTGACCGGGTAGATCGGGGCAACGGTGCCGGAGAGATCCGGGCGATCACTGGAACCTCGGTTATCGGGTGGAGCCGGCCCAGAGGTCCTCGACCGACACGACGAGGGGCGAGGGAACGGCGTTGCTGCCGGAGTACAGCACCAGACCGATGGAACCAACCGATTGCAGGCCGGCCGTCGAGTCGCTCTTGCTGACCTGCCAGGTGCTGGGTTCGGCCGTGCCAACCTTCCATACCTTGGCTCGAATCGCCGTGGGCGAAACCCCAGTGACCTGCAATCGAAGTTGCAGTCGATTTCCGGGTGCGTAGGTGAGCCCCGGAACGATCAGATCCACCACGGTCGAATTCGTGCGCCGAATCTGGAGCTTGACGCTTCCGCTCGGCGCGACGACGATCCTGGCTCCGTAGGACGCGCTGCCGATACGCCGACCGATGACCGCGATGTAGGCCGACCCGGTAGTCGGTCGCACGAGGTTGAGGCTCGTGCGCACCTCGGTGTCCTGACTGGATACTCCATTCAGGTATGTACCCCGGGTGCTTCCCGGCGTCGTGGTCAGCTGCGCGACTCCGCGTGCCACGGAGAAGCCGGTGGCTGCGGTCCACGAACCTCCCAACTCGGCTGATCCCAGGGCGCCGGTGACGGTGCGACCGAAGGTGTCGGAGGCCAGGACGCCGCTCAGTCGGGCGACCTCGGACGCGGCCAACGTGAACGCACCAACGCAGTAGGCAATGGACGTTGTCGTGCTCGGTTTGGCCGGGGCCTCCCCAACGCCTTGGCAGTTTGACAGGAAGCCCGAACTTTTAAGCGAAATCGTGCTGAGTCCGGCCCAAGCGCGCGTGATGACCGGAAGGTAGGTCGCCGAGTCGAGCAGGCCGGTGCGGATGCCGTACGCCATCGCGTAGACGAAGAGCGCCGTAGCGCTGGTTTCGGGTGCTGGAAAGAGTGACGGGCTGAGCAGGCTGCTGCGCCACATCCCGTCAGATCCCTGGAGCTGGGCCAGCCGGGCGGCCATCGTCTGGAGCATGGTTTTGTACTCGGTGTACTGCGGGTCTGCCGGCGGCAATACCATCAGTGTGCGCGCCATCGCCCCGATCACCCAGCCGTTACCGCGCGCCCACATGACCTTGTGGCCGAGCGAGTCTCGCTGTCCGACGTACTTGCAATCCCGCCACCACAGCTGTTCGCTAACATCGAACAGCCCGTCGGCGGTGCAGCCAGGCCGCACCGGCGTCGTGCCGTCGTTCTTGAGAAAATTGTAGAACTGCGAATGCTTCGCTTGATAAGTGGACTTGCCGGTTCGGGTAGCCCAGCGCGGCCACAGGGGCAGGCCCATGAACATCGAGTCGATCCACCAGTAGCGATTGGGTGCGAGGCTGAGGTCCTCGGCCATGAACCCGTCGGATGGCGCAAGGTTTGCATTCACCCCGACATTCGCGGAGTCCTGCCAGACCTGGATGGCCGCACGGCTGTCAGGGTTCGATGTGGGGCTTGACGGTGCGTCGGCGGTCCAGTAATTTCGTGTGCCCCAGGACTGCAGCCACTGCCGGTAGGTCGGATCGTTAGTTTCCTGAACGAGGGCCTCTACCCCCATGAAATAGGGGGCCCATTTCCAGCCGGCGTCGGAGCTCGCTCCGCCATTGTGCGCATAGAAATAGTCGGTTGCTGACCGCGCGGCCTGCACGATCGTCGACCGAGATGGCAGTGCCGCAGGAGCGGCCTGAGCGGCCTGCGAGGTCTGCGCGGTCGGCAGAACAACGACGATAACTGTCAAGAGCAAGGCGAGGACGGTTTTCATGGTGTCAAAATACTCGCGGGCCGTCATTCTGGCAATGCCGACGCCGGTGGCTTCGAGTGGGTCTGTTACGCTGAACGGGGCCGATTTTAGTAATCGACTCGTCCAACTCGCCTGTCATACGGGCACGCGAGCCTTCGTCGCCAGAATGGCGAGAAGCATACTTAAAGGAGAAAACCCCCACATGGAGGGTCCAGAAATCACGTTCGCCGAAACCGTTATCGATAACGGCAAGTACGGCAAGCGCACCATCCGTTTTGAAACCGGGCGTCTCGCCCAGCAGGCGCAGGGCTCCGCCGCCGCGTACATCGACGAAGAGACGATGCTGCTCTCCGCCACGAGCGTCAGCAAGCAGCCGAAGGACAACTTCGACTTCTTCCCGCTGACCATTGACGTCGAAGAGCGCATGTACGCTGCCGGCCGCATTCCCGGCAGCTTCTTCCGTCGCGAAGGTCGCCCGTCGACCGACGCGATCCTCACCTGCCGCCTGATCGACCGGCCGCTGCGCCCGTCGTTCGTCGACGGTCTCCGCAACGAGATCCAGGTTGTCATCACCGTCCTGGCCATCGAGCCCGACGAACTCTACGACGTGCTCGCCATCAACGCGGCCTCGATGTCGACCCAGCTTGCCGGGCTTCCGTTCTCCGGACCGATCGGTGGCGTTCGCGTCGCCCTCATCCCCGACGAGAACGGTGGCGGCCAGTGGGTCGCCTTCCCGAAGCACTCGCAGCTGGACGACGCCGTATTCAGCATGGTCGTCGCCGGCCGCGTTGTCACGGATGCCGCCGGCACGCAGGACGTCGCGATCATGATGATCGAGGCCGAAGCCACCGATGCCGCCTGGAACCTGATCAAGGGTGGCGCCATTGCGCCGAACGAAGCCGTTGTGGCCCAGGGCATTGAGGCTTCCAAGCCCTTCATCAAGCAGCTCGTTTTCGCGCAGCAGCAGGTAGCCGACGCGGCCGCCAAGCCGACCGCCGACTTCGCCCTGTTCCCGCCGTACCAACCAGCCACCTACGACGCCGTCGCCGCGCTGTCCTACGACCAGCTGAAGTCGGTCTACACGATCGCCGACAAGGTCGAACGTCAGAACGCAGACGACGCGCTCAAGGCATCCGTCAAGACCGCCATCGCGGCCAAGGTCGACGCCGGTGAACTCGACGCGAGTGCCAACAACCAGGTCAACGCGGCATACAAGTCGGTCACCAAGCTCGTCGTGCGCTCCCGCGTTCTCGATGAGGGCATCCGTATCGACGGTCGCGGGCTGGCCGACATCCGTCCGCTCGACGCCGAGGTTGCGGTCATCCCGCGCGTTCACGGCTCGGCCATCTTCCAGCGCGGTGAAACCCAGATTCTGGGCGTCACCACCCTGAACATGCTCAAGCTCGAGCAGTCGATCGACTCGCTGAACCCGGTCACCAAAAAGCGCTATATGCACAACTACAACTTCCCGCCCTACTCGACCGGTGAAACCGGTCGCGTCGGAACGCCGAAGCGCCGCGAAATCGGTCACGGAGCGCTCGCTGAGCGCGCCCTGGTTCCCGTGCTGCCGACGCGTGAGGAGTTCCCGTACGCCATCCGTCAGGTCTCCGAGGCGCTCAGCTCCAACGGATCCACCTCGATGGGTTCCGTTTGCGCCTCCACCCTGTCGCTGCTGAACGCCGGCGTGCCGCTGCGCGCCCCGGTTGCCGGCATCGCCATGGGCCTGATCAGCGACACCGTCGACGGCCAGACCCGCTACGCGGCCCTCACCGACATCCTCGGCGCCGAAGACGCCCTCGGTGACATGGACTTCAAGGTGGCCGGCACGAGCGACTTCATCACCGCGATCCAGCTCGACACCAAGCTCGACGGCATCCCCGCTTCGGTCCTGGCTGGCGCGCTGACCCAGGCGAAAGACGCCCGCACCACGATCCTCTCCGTGCTCAACGCGGCGATCGACGCTCCGGACGAGATGGCGCCCACAGCGCCCCGCGTGATCAGCGTGCAGATCCCCGTCGATAAGATCGGCGAGCTGATCGGCCCGAAGGGCAAGACCATCAACTCGATCCAGGACACCACCGGTGCCGACATCTCGATCGAGGAAGACGGCACCGTGTACATCGGCGCCGTCGACGGACCGTCCGCCGAAGCCGCTCGCGCCCAGGTCAACGCCATCGCGAACCCGACCAACCCCGAGGTCGGTGAGCAGTTCCTCGGAACCGTCGTCAAGATTGCCGCGTTCGGTGCCTTCGTCTCGCTGCTTCCGGGCAAGGATGGTCTGCTGCACATCTCTGAGGTGCGTAAGCTTGCAGGTGGCAAGCGCGTCGAGAACGTAGAAGACGTGCTCGGCGTTGGCCAGAAGGTTCTCGTGGAAATCACGAAGATCGATGACCGTGGCAAGCTGTCGCTCGCTCCGGTACTCGACGAGGCTGCTGACACCGAAGGTCGCGCCGCGGCTTCCGACAGCGCAGACGCGTCGACCGAGGTCTAAGCTGCCCCAATAGATCTCCCGATCACCTCTCGCCAGGTCGGTCGGGTTGACGGAAGGCCCGCACTGCTTGCAGTGCGGGCCTTTTCGCGTCCGTTGCCCGAATGACAGCGGGTGCATGCCTTGTCGTGCCTGATCGCCGGGACTACGTTCGCGGCATGACACATACACGGTTAGTCGCAGGATTCCTGCCACGCATTGGCGCGGTCGCCCTGGTCACTTCTGCCCTACTGGCGGGCGCAGTAAGTGCTTCGGCGCTCGCGCAGAACGACACCGCTCGCTCAGGCCCGACTGCCGCATCCGCTGTCGGATACGTCGCCCTCGGCGACTCGTTCACTTCCGGCCAGGGTGCCCCGCCGTACGTTTTCGACGGTACTGCGTGTCTGCGCTCCAAACGGGCCAGTTACCCGATTTTCTCCGCCCTGGTCAGCTCCTACAAGCTGTCGTCAAACAACGCTTGTTCCGGTGCCGCTACCACGGATGTCCCCGGCCAGCTCCTCGGGGTCAGCGCCAGGACCGCGCTGGTCACATTGACCGTTGGCGGCATCGACGCCGGCTCCAACGTGGTCTTGGCTGCGTGCGCCCCCGACCCCGCCAGCCCGGTCTGTGCTGGCGCCATCAGCAATAGCGTGACTCAGCTGCGCCTTCTAACTCCCAAGCTCGTGGAGACTTACGCGCTCGTGGCGGCGACGTTGCCGCAGGCGAAGATCGCGGTTTTGAGCTATCCGCGGCAGTTCAAGCCGGGATTCTCCGCGCTGGGTGACGTACTCAATGGTGCAACCGACGCGCTGAACCTCGTTATCAAGGGCTCCGTCGGGGCCACGGGCACGGCCCGTATCCGCTTTGTCGATGCGTCGCAGGAATTCGCCGGGCACGGCATCGGGTCACGCGTGCCGTATTTTGCGTTCGACGCGCTGAACCCTTTTGCGCCGGCCAATTTTCACCCCAACGCGTTCGGTAATAGTCTCGGCTACGCGCGTGCCCTCGTCAACGATGGGCTGCTGCGCCGGTAGGCGCGACGCACTACCCGCTATCTAGTTGAAAGAATCATAAGGTAGCGATATACTCAGATCGTGCTGAGTTCTGGTCTAACCGTCGCCCAATTAAAGTCCGACTTATTCAAGTCGTTGGGACATCCGTTGCGCGTGCAGGTTCTGGAACAGCTCGTTGCCGGAGAACGCTCGGTGGGTAGTCTAGCCGAGACGCTCGGCTGCGAGCTATCCAACCTGTCGCAGCAGCTCGGCGTTTTACGTCGTGCCGGCGTGGTCGCAACGCGCCGCGAGGGAAACTCCATCTTCTATGCCCTGAAAGATGCGAGTGCGATTGAGTTGCTGGCCGCGGCCAAGCGCATGGTGCTGGCCAACCTGGCGGACTCGCACGCTCTGCTCCGCCACCTCGAAACGGAATAGTCCTCGAAACGGAATAGTGCTCGAACCGGAATAGTGTTCGACCACGGCTGGTCAGGTGCTGTCAGCGTGTCTACAGGTCGTTTCCGGCGTAAGAGAGGTTGAAACTCTTGTTCGCGAGCGGAAAATCGGGAACGATCGTCTCCGACAGGGCGTGCGGCACGGCGGGCCAGTTCAGAAATGACGGGTCGACGATCTTCACCCGGCTGAGTGTGCCGTCGGCGGCGAGTTCGACTCGGTGCGTCGTCGTACCCCGCCAGGCTTCGACGAGGGCAAGGCCCGTACCGGTCGAGGTGGGGTTCACGCTGAGCGCGGTACCGGTGTGACCCCGCAGACGCAGCAGTAGGTCGAGCACGACGGCGGTCGAGACCTCGAGTTCGCGCGCGCGCACGGTGTACCGGGCCAGTACGTCGCCGCCCTCTTCGGTGACGACGTGAAAGACTTCGCCGAGGTTGACGAACGGATGCTCCAAGCGCGCATCCGAAGCGATGCCCGACGCGCGAGCGACGTAGCCGAGCGTTCCAATCGTGAGGGCCTGTGCCCGGGACAACCGGGCTGTTCCGGTGAAGCGACCACGCACGATGGCATGACCGAGAGTGATGCCGACCAGTTCGGCCACGGCCGCGCTCACTCGGGCGAGCTCGGCGGCAGCGGGGAGAGCGGTCACGCGCGTGCCGCCGACGCTGAGAGCACCGCGCAGCAGACGATGCCCCGTGACCGACTTGTTGATGCGCATCAGTTGCTCACGCAGGCCCTGCGCGTGCGCGTCGATGATGCCGAAGCCCACGTCGTTGGCGAGCGAGCCGAGGTCGGTCACATGGTTGTAGAGGCGTTCGAGCTCCAGTAGCAGGGCACGCAGTAGCCGGTCCGGCTCGGAGACCTCGATACCGCCTGCCTGCTCGACGGCCATGACAAAAGCGAGGGAGTGGCCGATGGCAGTGTCACCGCTGATCTGTTCGGCCAAAAGCACGCCCTCGGCCGCGGTCTTGCCCTCGAACACTTTCTCGACACCGCGATGCAGGTACCACTGGCGGGCTTCCATGCGCACGATGGTCTCACCCACGACGGAGAACCGAAAGTGACCGGGCTCGATGATGCCGGCGTGGATCGGGCCGACCGCGATTTCGTAGACGCCGGGCCCTTCCACCGGCACGAATGGAAACGACTCAACGTCGGGCTCGAACCCCGGCACGACGGCATTGGCGCGCAGCATCGGGTACCAGCCGCGCGGCCAGTGGCCGTGGCGCACCAGACGGTGTGGCTGCGGGTGGTTACGGGGAACGATACCGTACAGGTCGCGTATTTCGCGTTCGAAGTTACCTGCTGAGAGGGATATTTCGGCGAGGCTGGGAATCCAGGCGTCGTTTTGCGGCACACTGACCGAGAGGTCTGCGCGCAGCGACGGCGTGACTCCGACGAAGGAATACACGATGCGAAAGTCGTCATCGTCCTCGTGGCAAGCGACGAGGGCCAGCCGGCTACCAGCATCCAGCAGCGCGCTGGCAGCGCTCGGCAGTTGGGAACGGTCCAGGTATCGCAGTTCAGTTCCACCAGCAGCCAGGTTATCGGCGGCCAGGTCTTGGGGCGTTCGCTCATCACGCATCAGTTGCTACCTCCTAGAACGGCTGTGGCCTGCAGCAGAAGAGTGCCGACCGGTTCGGCGACGAACGCGACCGTCGCCGTCGTCGCCAGGGCCAAAATGATCGGCAGGCGTGGACCGTGGGCCGAGTAGTCGGGGGCGAATCCAACGCCCTCCGCGGGAGGGCCAAGAGTCATCTGAACGGTCAAACGGGTAAACGCGGCGAAGATCACGAGTAACAGCACCAGGGCCGCTCCGATGACGCCCCCGAGGCCCACCGACCAGCCAGCCATGATGATGCCGACCTCGGAGAAGAAGATGCTGAACGGCGGAAAACCGACGATGGCTGCCATGGCGATAAGCCACGGCACGGCGAGGCCGGGCCGTCGCACCAACAAGGCGCGCACGTCCGCGATAACCGGGGTGCCCTCGACCTTGAGGATGCGCCCGGAGATCACGAACAGAGTCGCCTTGATCAGGCCGTGGCCCAGAACGTACAACAGCACCGAGGGGAGCGCGGCTGGACCGATAGCGACCCCGATGGCCATGAGACCCATGTGTTCGATGCTGGAATAGGCGAGCATCCGCTTATAGTCGCGTTGGCGAATGAGCAGCGAAGCGGCTACGAGGAGCGAGAGCAGGCCGCCGATGCTGAGCATGGTGCGCAGAAATTCCGGACCGATCACGAGGTTGGTGATGGACTGGATGCGCAGGATGGCGTAGAGCGCGACCGAGAGCAGTACGCCGGACATGAGGCCGGAGACCGGAGCCGGGGCCTGGCTGTGTGCATCCGGCAGCCAGCTGTGCATCGGAGCGAGGCCGGCCTTGGTCGCGAAACCCAGCACCGCGAGAGCGCCGCCGGCGGTGATGAGCGCCGGGTCGAGGCCGAGGTTTGACTGGCTGAGCAGCAGCCAGGACAGCGTGGGGGTGTCGGTACCGACGGACGCGGCGTAGATGAAGCCGATGCCCAACAGTGCGATGGCCACGCCGACCGAACCGAGGATGACGTACTTCCAGGCCGCCTCGAGGGAGCGACCGGTTCGGTGGTGACCCACGAGGAAGGCGGTGGCGATGGTGGTCGCCTCGACGGCGGCCCACATCAGGCCGATGCTGTCGGCGAGAACTGCGAGGGACATAGCCGCCAAGAACAGGGCGATGAGGGCCTCGTAGCTGGCAGCAACTTTCGTGCGGCTCGATGCGGCGCTGCTGAGCCCGCCCCAGGTTGAAATGAGGCCAACGGCTCCGACGACGCTGATCATGTAGGCCGAGAGGGCGTCGGCGCGCAGCATGCCGCCGCCGGTTTCGGGCACGGCACCGTTCAGCACGGCGCTAACCAGCACCAGGCCGGCAATCAGGACAGCGCTCGACGCGGCGACGCCGACGAAACGGCGGAGCGCGAAGGTGCCCGGCAGCAGGCTGAGCCCGGCAAGGGCGAGCGGGCCGACCAAGGGAATCCACAGTATTAAGGACATCAATCGTGCAACTCCCTGAGCTGATCGACGGCCGTGCCGCCGAACTTGGTGCGCATGCGGCCCGCGAATACATGCAAAATAAGCACCACCAGCAAAACGTCGAGGGAGAACGCGAATTCGAGCAGAATCGGCACCCCGCCGCTGGTGAGAAACGTAATCGTGGCGATGCCGTTGTCGAGCAGCAGAAAACCGATGAGCTGCGATCGGGCACGTCGCCGGCTGATCAGCAGCAGAAATCCGATGAGCACCATGGCGAGGCCGATCGGGGCGGCATGACCGGTGCTGCTGCCGCCGAGACCGAAGACACGACTGACGACGACATAGCTGAGGATGGTCAACAGGGTGACCGTCAAGAGGGCAGCGGTCGGGTTGAGCCGGGGCGATTCCTGAATTTGCTTTATTGATGCCTTGGATTGGTAGGCGAGCACCCAGG
This sequence comes from Cryobacterium sp. Hb1, assembly GCF_004403585.1. Taxonomy (NCBI): domain Bacteria; kingdom Bacillati; phylum Actinomycetota; class Actinomycetes; order Micrococcales; family Microbacteriaceae; genus Cryobacterium; species Cryobacterium sp. Hb1. The sequence continues at coordinate 113,073 of NZ_SOHI01000030.1, forward strand.
GAAGGCCGATGCCCTTGACCGAGAGGATGAGGAGCGACACGAGCACCAGCTCAGACTCGCCCTCGGCGATCCCGATGACCGCCACGAGAGCGGCGAGAGCGATGCCTTGCAGGGCGAGAAGTCGAATCGATGCGAGCAAGGAGTGTCGCCAGACCATGAGTGCGCTCGTCAGCAGCAGTGCCCCGGCGCACAGGCCGATCAGTTGGGGGTAAATGTTCTCAAACACGGATGCTCCTCAGGCGACCAGGTAGGAGGCGGTGACGGCGAGGAAAGCGAGGGCGAACGAGCCGGCGAGCAGCTCCGGCACCTGGAACAGACGCACCTTGGCCAGGAAGATCTCGCCGACACTCAGCACTACACCGAGTGCGAGTACCTTCACGGTGATGCTCACGACACCGACAGCCAAGCCGAGAGCGCTGAAATCGGTCAGGACGCCCCACGGCACGGCCAGGTTGCTGACGAGGCCGAGCAGGGCGGCCAGCTTCAGCCAGGAGCCGACTTCGAGCCAGGCCAGGTCGCGCCCGCTCGCTTCCAGGATCATCGCCTCGTGCAGCATGGTCACCTCGAGGTGGGTGCCCGGATTGTCAATGGGGAGTCGGGCGGTCTCGGCCATGATGGCGATTGACAGGGCGACGAGGGCCAGCAGGCTGACCGGCGAGATGATCACCTCGGGGGAGAGCAGCCGGGTTTCAACGATGACCGACAGGGTACTGGTTCCGGCCGGGATCGAAAATGCGTAGATGGAAAGCAGCAAAGTTGGCTCAACGAGCGCCGCGACTGTCATGTGCCGACTGGAGCCCATGCCGCCGAAGGCTGTTCCACCGTCCAGGCCGACGAGCGCGAGAGCCACGACACCGATCAGCATGACGGAAACAATGACGAACAGGTCGCTGGGAACCAGAGCGAAGGGAATGGTGCCCACCAGCGGCAGCAGCACGCACAGCAGCAGGCTGGACACGACCAGGGCGACCGGGCCTGCCCTCAGCATCCAACTGCTGTCGGTGGCTCGCACCGGGTTCTTTGCCAGCAGTTTGCGCACGTCGCGCCACGGCTGCCAGATTCCGACTCCGGCTCGGCCTTCGATCGTGGCCCGCACCTGGCGGATCACCCCGATCAACACAGGGGCGAGGAAGATGAACAGGACGACCTGTACGAAGGCGATGATGATGGCGTTCATAGCGAGACCACGATCAGCACGATCAGAAGAGCAACGAAAGAATAGGACAGGTAGCGGTGGATGCTGCCGTTGGCGATGTGGCGCACGACGATTCCGTAGCGCTGGAACAGGTTGAGTACCGGTCGATACAGCCGGGTTTCAAAAACATCCGATACTCGTTGTTCCACCCGGACCCGTTCCACCAAATATCGAGACTCGGCCACGTGGGTGACCTGCACGTCGCGCGACGGTTTGAGCACGTCGTCGAAGACTCGCACGAGCGGCTCGGCGTAGGAGGTCGCGGTGTACTGCATGCGCGGCCTCGCTCGAGAGCCGCCGCCGCCCCAGGGCAGTTCGACCGTGCGATGTGGATACCGACGGGCCGACACGATGATCGAGACGATCACCGGAATGGCCACCAGGACCGAGAGCACGACCAGCATGATCGGGTCGAGCACCGCCCCGATACCCGGCAGCGAGACTCCGCCGAGACCGACGGACTGCACGGCGGCGCTCGGGTTCGCACTGACGGTGTGCGCTACGAGCGCGGCAATCGGGCCGGGGAGAAGCCCCAGGGCAAGCACGAAGAGGGCGCCAAGGACGAGGGAGAGTTGCATGAGCGGCGGCACCTCGTGGGCATCCGCTGCTTCAGCGCTGCGCGGTCGGGCCAGGAAGGCGATGCCGTAGGCCTTGACGAAGGTGAGCAGGGCGAGGCCGGCGGTGAGGGCAATCACAGCGACAGCGAGGGGCATGGCAACGGATGCCGCGACCGAGACGACCGCTCCGTCAAGGCGACCGCCGTGAATGAGCGACTGCAGCAGCATCCACTCGGCGACGAAGCCGCTCGTGATTGGGATCGCAGCAGCGCCGAGACTGGCGATGCCGAACGCGGCGGCAGTGACGGGCATGCGGGCGCCAAGCCCGCCGAGCCGGTCGAGGTTGCGTTCGCCGGTGGCATGGATGATGGCGCCGGCGCCGAGGAACAACGTCGATTTGAACGCGGCGTGGCTGACGGCGAGGAGCAGGGCGGCCACAAGCGCGGCATCCGCTGCCGCTGTGGCGTCGTACCCGCGCAGCAGCATGCTCGCGCCGAGTGCGAGAAAGACCAGACCCATGTTTTCCGTGGTCGAGTAGGCCAGCAGTACTTTGAGATCGCTTGACACGGAGGCCTGCAAAATGCCATAAAGAGCGGATGCGCCGCCGACCACCATGATCGCGATGCCCCACCAGGCAGGGCCGTCGGGCAGGAGTCGCACAGAGACCAGCAGGCCGCCGTAAACGCCGATCTTGACCATGGCACCGCTCATCGCGGCCGAAACGTGGCTGGGCGCTTCGGGGAGCACCCGGGGTACCCATACGTGCAGCGGCACCAGTTCGGCCTTGCCGCCGAAGCCGAGCAGAAGCAGCACGAAGGCTACGTTCGCGGGCACGGGTTCGATCGCCTGCAGATTGGTGAAGCTCGTTCCGCCCGACGCGGCGGCGAGCACGGCGAAACCGGCGAGGATGAAGAAAAAGCTCAGCTGCGACATCGCCGAATACCAGATACCGGCCGAAGCGACCGTTGCCCGGCTGGCATGGTCGGCCAGCAATAGCATTGTGGAGCCGAGGGTCATGATCTCCAAGGCCAGCAGAAACGAGACCGAATCCGTCGCGGCGGGCACCAGCTGCATGCCCACGAGGAACATCGGCATGGCGACCCACGCTGTGCGGCTCGCGTCGGGTCCATGGGTGGAACTCATCGAGTAGAGCGATACGAGAATGCCCACACCCGAGACGATGAGCATGAACAGGCCGCCGAGACGATCGGGGGCCAGTAACAGCGGGTCTATCGGCAGGGCAATCGTAATGCGCAGGCCGCCGGTGGCGCCCAGCATGGCCCCGAGGCCGGTCAGAAAGCCGGTCACCGCGATGAGGGTGCAGAGCACGCCGACCGCCCGCGACCGCAGAGACGGTGCTGCCGTCAGGGCGGTCAGCACGGCCAGCGCGCCGAGGCCGAGTTGCAGGAACAATCCTGCACCGATGCCGCTCATCGGCCGGTCATTCGTCGCAAGGCTCGCACAATATCGGTCGGCTCTGGCGGGCTGCCCGGCACCTCGATATCCACATGCACGAAATCGGAAACGGGCCCGATGATGCCGTATCCGTCGCGGAAGGCGCCGCCGTGCAGGGCGCAGTCACCGACCGCGATCACAAACCGGGGCGTGGGGGTGGCCTCGATGGTGCGCAGCAGAGGCTGGGCCATATTTCGAGTCACGCTGCCGACGATGAGCAGCACGTCGGCGTGCCGCGGTGAGGGAACCAAGCGCACGCCGTAGCGTTCCACGTCGTAAACGGGGCCGAACGCGGCGGCCACCTCGAGCGCACAATCGTTGCAGCCACCGGCATTGATGAAACGCACCTGCACACTGCCGCCAAAGGCTTCAGCCCCGGCAAACAGTGGCGGGGCAGGCGGTGCTGGTTCGGCAATGCGTGCGCCGTGCCGAATGAGAGTGGCCAATCGCAGGAAACTCATCCGAGTCTCCGATGTGCATGCATGTTCACGAAACTGGTGCCTTCTCTGGGGAACGCGAAGTCGAAGGGGGAAGGGCAGGCGACGGATTCTACGGTGCGTCTGGTTGCGTGCAAGACTACCAACGCAGTTAACTTCATTACTTCTTTATATAACTATATGAAGAATTTAGCAAATAGATTGCGGCGGGTGAGCACTGGCTACCCCCGGCGGTCGAGCAACGGTGTCAGGCGATACGAGATAACCTCCCCCATCGCGAGCGATGTTTCCGTGCGCTCCACGCCGTCGCAGGCGAGGATCGTTCCGTCGATGCGAAACAGGTCGGCGGCATCCGTGCAGACCACCCGCACGAGGAGGTCGGCCGGTCCGCTCATGCCGTGAGCCTGCACGATTTCAGGGATCAGCGCAAGGTCGATCACGATCTGCGCAAGCCGCTTCTGCTGCACGTGCACCTCGATGAACGCGGTCAGCGGGTAGCCGAGGGCGGCAGGATTGATACGGCGATCGAAGCCGAGAAAGGCGCCAGAGTCTTCCAAGCGCTTCATGCGTGCCTGCACGGTATTGCGGGAGAGCCCGAGCGTGTCGGCGAGCGCAACAAAGGTACTGCGCGGGTCGGCGGAGAGCGCTTGGAGGAGCTTGGTGTCGGTCTTGTCAAGGCTGTACATAGTGCAAGACATTAACACGGTCTGGCGAGCCTGAATAGGGCACTCTGCACACTATTTTTGACAGTGGTTGTGCTCTCTGTCGGGTCGACATAGGCTCACCTCAACTTTAGCAATGACGCTCGGAGCGCCCCATGATTGATTTCTCACCCCAGCTCGTGCAGCTTCTCGCGATTGACGGCGAGCGAAAACCCCGCGGTGACTTCGACCCGTGGGTTGAAGACCTCGATGGAACGGCCCTTCTAGCGCTGTATCGGGACATGGTTGTGGTGCGCCGCATCGACACCGAGGCAACCGCCCTTCAACGCCAGGGCGAACTCGGCCTGTGGCCTCCGCTGCTCGGCCAGGAAGCCGCCCAGGTCGGCTCGGCCCGCGCCCTGCGCAGCGACGATTTTATCTTTCCCAGCTACCGAGAGAACGCTGTCGCCTACTGCCGTGGCGTGAACCTCACCGACATCGTCAAGGTCTGGCGCGGCAACGCCCAGTCCGGCTGGGACCCGTACGCGGTCAACATGGCTACACCAGCCATCATTATCGGCGCGCAGACCTTACACGCCACCGGCTGGGCGCTCGGTGCCCAGCGCGACGACGTCGATTCCGTCGCCATCACCTACTTCGGCGATGGTGCCACGAGCCAGGGCGACGTGAACGAGGCCATGGTCTTCGCGGCGAGCTTCCAGGCCCCGGTGGTCTTCTTCTGCCAGAACAACCAGTGGGCTATTTCCGAGCCGGTCGGGGTGCAGGCGCACCGCAATATCGCCGATCGTGCGCCGGGTTTCGGCATCCCCAGCCTGCGTATCGATGGAAACGATGTGATCGCAGTCATGGCAGCAACCCGCATGGCCCTCGACCGGGCCCGCACCGGCGGCGGCCCCACCTTCATCGAAGCGGTCACCTACCGCATGGGACCACACACCACAGCGGATGACCCCACCCGCTACCGAGACCCGGCGGAATTGGCCGAGTGGAAGACGCGCGACCCCGTGCTGCGTCTGCACCGGCTGCTGCAGAGCCTCGGTCAAATCACGCCCGAGGTCGAGGCGACCACTGCGGCGCTGGCCGATGCCGCAGCCGCCGAACTTCGTGCGGGCTGCATCGGCATGCCCGACCCCGAACCGCTGAGCGTGTTCGATCACGTCTACGCCACCCCCAACGCCACCCTCGAGCGCCAGCGCACCGACTACGACGGCTACCTCAGAAGCTTCGCAACGGAACACGATAGTGCCGAACAGAACCGAAAGGCCTGACGACCATGACCACCCTGATGACCCCGGCAATCGTGTCGACGGTTCCCGGCCTCAATGCGCCGCAACCCACCCCGCTCAGCGAGACCAAGACCCTCACCATGGGCAAGGCCATCAACGAGGGCCTGCGCCAAGCCATGCTCGATGACCCCAAGGTAGTGCTGCTCGGCGAGGATATCGGAGCCCTCGGCGGAGTCTTTCGGGTGACCAGCGACCTGCTCGCCCAGTTCGGGGCTCGCCGGGTCATCGACACCCCACTCGCCGAATCCGCGATCATCGGCACCGCCGTTGGCCTGGCCTATCGCGGCTACCGTCCCGTCTGTGAGATTCAGTTCGACGGCTTCATCTTTCCCGGCTTCGACCAGATCGTCAGCCAGGTGGCCAAATTCCATTACCGCACCCAGGGCGCCGTGCGCATGCCGATCACAATCCGGGTGCCGTTCGGCGGCGGAATCGGAGCGGCCGAACACCACTCCGAATCGCCGGAGGCGTACTTCACCCACACCTCAGGCCTGCGAGTGATCGCCGTTTCCAACGCCCAGGATGCCTACAGTCTTATTCGGCAGGCCATCGCGAGCGACGACCCGGTGCTCTACTTCGAGCCCAAGCGCCGCTACCACGTGAAGGGCGCGGTCGTGCCAGAGCTCGGGCTTCCGATGGAGCAGGCCGTCATCGTGCGCCCCGGAACGGATGTCACACTCCTCACCTACGGGGCGCTCGTAGCGACCGCACGGGACGCGGCGCTCGCCGCCGCCGACGAGGGCGTGTCGATCGAGGTCATCGACCTGCGCTCACTGTCACCGGTGGATTATGCGGTGGTGGAGGCATCCGTTCGTAAAACCGGGCGGCTCGTCGTGACGCACGAGGCGGCCCAGTCGGGCGGACTCGGCGGCGAGATCATCGCGAGCATCACCGAACGCTGCTTCAGCTATTTGGAATCCGCGCCGGTGCGCGTCACCGGCTTCGACGTGCCATACCCGCCGGCCAAGCTGGAAAACCACCACCTGCCCGATCTCGACCGCATTCTCGACGGTGTCGACCGGGTCATGGGGCGACGATGATCAAGGTCTTCAAGCTGCCCGACCTCGGTGAAGGGCTCACCGAATCAGAGATCGTTGCCTGGCTCGTGGCGCCGGGCGATGAGGTCACGCTCAACCAGCACATCGCCGACGTTGAAACGGCCAAAGCCGTGGTTGAACTGCCCAGCCCGTTCGCCGGAGTCGTGCGCGAGCTGCACCAACCGGCCGGGGTAGTCGTGCACGTCGGCGAACCCATCGTCACTTTCCAGATCGGCGCCGCCGATGAGCCCACAGATTCGTCGCCAAAACCGGATGCCCCGGCTCCGGCTCCGTCTGCGGCTGGGGCTGCGTCTCCGGCCGAGCAGCGCGAGGCCAATCTGGTCGGCTACGGCCCCGCCATCGAGCGCGGCGGACACCCCCGGCGTCGCGCCCGCACGGGGGCCGGTGCGTCGGTACCCGCAGCACTCGCCGAACCGCCCACCGCGGCACCCGCGGCAGCAGCGACCGCAGCACCCACTGCGGCACCCGTCGAACCGCCCACCGCGGCGTCCGCTGAGGAAAGACCGCGCTCGACGCCGCCGGTGCGCGCCCTGGCCCGTGACCTCGGGATTGACCTCACTATGGTCACTGGCACCGGAAAGGACGGCCTGATCACGCGTGATGACATTCACGCCCGTGTCACCGAGGTAATGCCGACCCCCGACCTGCATGGGGCCGTGTCACCCAGTGCGACGGCTGCCCGGCCGGCCACGAGCGGTGACCACCTGGACGAGACCCGTTCGCCGATCAAGAGCCTGCGCAAACTCATGGCGGCCGCCATGGTGCAGAGCGCGTTCACCGCGCCACACGTAACCGAGTTTCTCACCATCGACGTCACCCCGACTGTCGAACTGCTCGCTTCGCTGCGCGCCGACCGGCAGTTCGCCAACGCGGGCATCGGTATTCTCGCTGCGGTGGCCAAGGCGCTCTGCCTGGCCGTGGGCCGCACGCCGTCGGTGAACACGCGGTGGGATGAGCCCGCCGGAGAGATCGTGCAGTTCCACCACGTGAACCTCGGCGTCGCTGCCGCAACCCCGCGCGGACTCCTCGTGCCGAACATCGTCGACGCTGATCGGCTCGACCTGCGCGGCCTCGCTGCGGCGCTCGCCGAGCTCACGATGTCAGCCCGGGCCGGCACCACCACCCCGGCGGCGCTTGCCGGCGGCACGATCACCATCACCAATATCGGAGTGTTCGGTATCGACGCCGGCACCCCTATCCTCAACCCGGGGGAGGCGGCGATCCTCGCGATAGGCGCCATCCGCTCGCGGCCGTGGGACTATCGCGGCCAGGTCGCCCTGCGCCAGGTGCTCACGCTCAGCGTGTCGTTCGACCACCGACTGGTCGACGGCGAGCAGGGTTCGCGCTTTCTGGCCGACATCGGCACCATCCTCGCCGACCCGGCCCGGGTACTGACCATGATCTAGCCCAGCCCTTCCACTCTCCTCACCATTACGGCCCGCCACCCGGCCAGCACCAGTCGCTTCAGTCCGTCGCTGGCGCATAACTCCTGCAATCTGTACGACCGACAAAAAAGTTCCGCGGAATGACGGAGCAGCCAGGTTTCGACGCTGCAGATTGCAGGAGTTGTGCACCAGACGGGCGGTTGACCGGGATGCGGGGGCGTAGCAGAGTGGAGGCATGAACGCTCAAGCTGCACTCCTCGCCCCCTTTGTGACGAAGAAACAACTCGCGGGCACCGCTTTCGTGCATCTCGACGGATGCCTGCACGCCACGTTTCGTACCAAGGACTTCGCATCCGCCCTCGAACTGGTCAATCGCATCGGCGAGGCCGCCGAGGCGCTGAACCACCATCCCGACGTGCGTCTCGGCTACGGGACGGTGTCGCTTGTGCTGACCTCGCACGACGCCGGGGGAGTCACCGCGCGCGATGTCGAGCTCGCGGCCCGGGTGCAGCAGATCGCCGACGCACTCGGGGCCGAGGCGCGTCCGGTGCACCCGACGCGCTACGATATCGCGATCGACTGCACCGACGCGGATGCCGTGCGTCCATTCTGGCGGGTCGGCCTCGGCTACACCGAGGTCACCGGCGATGACGGCGTGGAACTGGTCGACCCGCGTGGCCTCGCCCCCAAGGTATGGTTCCAGCACATGGAAATCGCCCGCACCGAGCGCAACCGCATTCACGTGGACGTCTACGTGCCGAGCGATGACGCCGAAGACCGAGTCGCGGCCGTGCTCGAAGTGGGCGGCGCGCTACTCACCGACGAGCACGCCCCCGATTGGTGGGTGCTCGTCGACGTCGAGGGCAACGAGCTCTGCGTCTGCACCGCTGCGTTCTGACCGGTGCGTTCTGACCGGTGCGTTCTGACCGGTTCGTCTGGGCCGTTACGCGCCCGGCAGGCCGAGGGCGGCGAGGGCCATCTCCTCGAGCAGGGCACGCTCTGCGGCCCGTGAGGATACGCGGGCGCTGTGCGGTGTTGAGTTGAGCAGCCCGAATGTCGCGTGGGCCCGAATGCGCAGCAGCGCCTCGTCGACCGCAGGGTGCACCCGGTGCAAAACGCCAACCCACAGTTCCACGTACTCGCGCTGCAGCAGCCGCACCCGATGCCGGTCCGACTCCGCGAGGCTGTCGAGGTCGCGGTCTTGCACCCGGATCACCTCGGGGTTCGACAGCGCGAAGTCAACGTGAAAGCGCACGAGGTCACCCAGGGCGGCAGCAGCATCCGTTGTCTCGGTCACAACGGTTCGACCACCGGCCACGAGATCCTCGCTCACATCGATGAGCAGCGCGGCCAGTACGGCCTGCTTTCCGCTGAAATGTCGGTAGACGGCCGGCCCGCTCACACCGACCGCCGCGCCGAGGTCTTCGATCGAGACCCCGTTGAAGCCGGACTGGGCGAAGAGCGTGGCTGCGGCGCTGAGCAGGGCCGACCGTCGGTCAGCTTTAGCCCGACTCCGCGACGTGGTTTCGATCGGTGCGTTCATGCGAGACTCCCACTGGACATTTCAGTTAATCATGACTAACCTGAACTTCAGTTAGTGAACACTAACTGTACTTGATACCGGGTCGCCCGGCATCGCCACAGGGAAGATGTCGATGGAGACGCTCGCGAGTCAGCTCAACTCTTCTGCCGAGACGTTTCGCAGCAATGACGCTGCCCAGCGACAGCTCGTCGCCGACCTGAAGCAACGCCTCGCCACGGCCGCCCTCGGCGGGCCGGAGAAGTCCCGGCAGCGCCACCTCGCCCGCGGCAAACTGCTGCCCCGCGAGCGCATCGACCAATTGCTCGACGACGGCAGTCCGTTCCTCGAGATCGCAGCGTTGGCCGCGACCGGTCTCTACAATGACGACAGCTCGGGAGCGGGCGTCATCGCCGGAATCGGCCTCGTGCACGGGCGCTATGTGCTCGTGATCTCCAACGACGCCACCGTCAAGGGCGGCACCTATTACCCGATGACGGTGAAAAAGCATTTGCGGGCCCAGGAGATCGCCCTCGAGAACCGCCTGCCCTGCGTGTACCTCGTTGACTCCGGGGGCGCCTTCCTGCCCCTACAGGACGAGGTTTTTCCCGACCGTGACCACTTCGGCCGCATCTTTTACAACCAGGCCCGGATGTCCGCGGCCAAGATTCCGCAGATCGCCGCGGTGATGGGATCGTGCACCGCCGGCGGTGCCTACGTTCCCGCCATGAGCGACGAGACCGTGATCGTGCGGGGCCAGGGCACCATCTTCCTCGGCGGACCGCCCCTGGTGAAGGCGGCGATCGGCGAAATCGTCACCGCCGAAGAGCTCGGCGGCGGTGACCTGCACGCCCGCGTCTCCGGCGTCACCGACCACCTCGCCGAAAATGATGAGCACGCCCTGCAGATCGTGCGCGACATCGTCTCGACCCTTCCTCGGTCCAAGGCTCCGGCGTGGAGTGTGATCGCTACTGTCGACCCGGTCGCCGACGAAAGCGAACTCTACGGCGCCGTCCCCGTCGACGTGCAGGACCAGTACGACGTGCACGAAGTGATCGCGCGCATCGTCGACGGCAGTGAATTCCACGAATTCAAGCGCGAATACGCCACCACCCTCGTGACCGGGTTCGCGCACATCCACGGCCACCCGGTGGGAGTCGTCGCCAACAACGGCATCCTGTTCGCCGAATCTGCTCAGAAAGGCGCCCACTTCATTGAACTCTGTGACCAGCGCGGAATCCCGCTCGTCTTTCTGCAGAACATCTCCGGTTTCATGGTGGGCCAGGCGGCTGAGGCCGGCGGCATCGCCAAGCACGGTGCCAAAATGGTTACCGCCGTCGCGACCGCTCGCGTGCCCAAACTCACGGTGGTGATCGGCGGCTCCTTCGGCGCCGGCAACTACTCCATGTGCGGCCGCGCCTACTCGCCCCGCTTCCTGTGGATGTGGCCGGGAAGCCGCATCTCCGTGATGGGCGGCGCGCAGGCGTCGTCCGTGCTCGCCACCGTTAAGCGCGAGCAGATCGAGCGTGGCGGAGACACCTGGTCGGCCGAGGCCGAGACCGCCTTCACCGATCCGATCCTCGAAAAGTACGAGCAGCAGGGCAGCCCGTACTATTCGACCGCCCGGCTGTGGGACGACGGCGTTATCGACCCGGCCGACACCCGCACGGTGCTCGGCCTCGCCCTCGCTGTGTGCGCCGCCGCGCCGCTTGGCGAGTCCGCCTTCGGCCTGTTCCGAATGTAAGTGAGGCGATTTCCATGACATTTGACACCGTTCTGGTCGCCAATCGCGGCGAAATCGCCTGCCGTATCATCCGCACGCTGCGCGAGCGGGGCATCCGCTCTGTCGCCGTGTACAGCGACGTAGACCGTGACGCTCGGCACGTGTCGCTAGCGGATACCGCGGTGCGCCTCGGTGGCGCCGCGCCGGCTGACAGCTACCTGAACGTAGCGGCCGTTCTGGCCGCTGCTGCCCGAACCAGGGCCCAGGCGATTCACCCCGGCTACGGATTTCTCAGCGAGAACCAGGTGTTCGCACAGGCCTGCGCCGACGCCGGAATCGTGTTCATCGGGCCCAGCGTGCACGCGCTCAATACGATGGGCGACAAGATCCGCTCGAAGAACCACGTGGCCGGTTACGGGGTGCCGATCATTCCCGGGGTGGCTCAGCCGGGCCTCAGCAACGAGCAGCTCATCGCGGCGGCCGTCGACGTGGGGTATCCGATGCTGATCAAGCCCTCCGCCGGTGGCGGCGGCAAGGGCATGCACGTGGTGGAACGGGCGGAAGACCTGCCCGCCACCCTCGAGACCGCACGGCGCGTGGCGCAGAGCGCCTTCGGCGACGACACCCTGCTGCTCGAACGGCTCGTTGCCACCCCGCGGCACATTGAGGTGCAGGTGCTCGCCGACAACCACGGCGCCGTCATTCACCTGGGCGAGCGCGAATGCTCACTGCAGCGTCGGCACCAGAAGGTCATCGAGGAGGCGCCCTCCCCCCTACTCGACGAGGCGATTCGGGCGCGCATCGGCGAGGCCGCCTGTGCCGCTGCCCGCAGCGTGGGCTACAGCGGCGCGGGAACCGTGGAATTCTTGGTGTCGGCGGCCGCTCCCGACGAATTCTTCTTTATGGAGATGAACACCCGCCTGCAGGTTGAACACCCGGTCACCGAGCTGGTCACCGGCCTCGATCTGGTGGACTGGCAGTTGCGCATTGCGGCGGGGGAGCCACTCACGGTCACCCAGTCCGATATATGCCTCACAGGGCATGCGATCGAGGCGCGGGTCTATGCGGAAAACCCCGAGCGCGGCTTTTTGCCGACCACCGGCACCGTGCTGCAGCTGCACGAGGCCAGGGGTGAGGGCGTGCGCGTTGACAGCTCGCTGACTCCGGGCCTGTCGATCGCCTCGCACTACGACCCGATGCTCGCCAAGGTGATCGCCTGGGCACCCACCCGGCTTGAGGCGTTGAACCGTCTCGACCGGGCGCTCGCCGACACCGTCGTGCTCGGGGTGCACACCAACACTGAATACCTTCGGCTGCTGCTAGCGGATGCCGACGTGCGCGCCGGCCGCCTCGACACCGGTTTGATCGAACGCAAGCTTCCCGGCCTCACCTTTCGCACAGCCGACGGGCACGTCCTCGCCGCCGCGGCGCTGTTCCTGCACGGGCGGGCGCCGGCTGGGGCCGATCTGACCGGCGCGAACGCTGTATGGACGCGGCCGAGCGGGTGGCGGGTGGGCTCGCCGCGTCCGGTGCGGTACTCGCTGGGAGTCAGCGCGACCGACGCCGTGGAGGTGCGGGTTGTCGGGGCGTCGGGGGCAGCATCCGTTTCGATCGGTGACGGACCGGCCGTGGAAGCTGGACTCACGCTAATCGAAGGTCGCCAGGGCGCATTTCGTATCGATTACGACGGCGAGACCCGCGTGTTCGCCATCGAGCAGTCCGGAACGCGGGTGTGTATCGGTGCCGACGGGTTCTCGGTTGACCTGCGACACCGATCACGGGCCGAGCAGCTCGCGGAACATCTCGCGGGCCGCGACCGCGTGCCAGGGGAGGTCAGTCCAGACGTGCGCTCGCCGATGCCCGGCACCGTCATAGCCGTGCACGCCGCCACTGGTGACACCGTGCAGGTGGGCCAAACCATCCTCGTGGTCGAGGCAATGAAGATGGAGCACAAACTCGTGGCCGCCACGTTCGGCCAGGTCACAGTGAACCTCAAGACGGGTGACCTGGTGACACTGGACCAGATCGTCGCGACGATCACCACCCCCGACACCATCGCAGACAAGGAAGACGCAGAATGACCTACGAACTCACCCCGGAATACCAAGCCCTGAGCGACACGGTTCGAGACTTCGCCGATACCGTTGTCGCGCCGGCCGCCTACGAGTACGACACCCTGCGCCGCCTGCCCTACGGCATCATCGCCGAAATGGGGCAGATGGGCTTGTTCGGACTGCCGTTCCCCGTGGAGTACGGCGGCCAAGGCAATGACTACTTCGCGCTCTGCCTCGCCGTGGAGCAGCTCGCCCGCGCCGACCAGAGCATCGCCGTCACCCTCGAGGCCGGAGTGGGCCTTGGCATCATGCCGGTTTTCCGCAGCGGCACCGAGGCGCAGAAGCACGAGTGGGTTCCGCGCCTCGCGAGTGGCTCAGCGCTCGCCGCGTTCGGCCTCACCGAAGCGGATGCCGGCTCAGACGCCGCGGGAACCAAGACCACCGCCGAGCTCACGGGCGGCGAATGGGTGATCAACGGCACGAAGCAGTTCATCACCAACTCCGGGTCGGACATTACCCGACTGGTGACGGTGACCGCGGTCACGGGAGAGGCCACTCGCGCCGACGGTTCCATCAAGAAAGAACTGACCGCCATTCTGGTACCGACACCGACCCCCGGTTTCACGGCGCTCCCGCCCTACGACAAGGTCGGCTGGCACACTTCAGACACCCACCCGCTTGTGTTCGACAACGTGCGCGTGCCGGAGGCGAATCTGCTCGGCGAGCGTGGCCGCGGCTTCGCCAACTTCGTGCAGACCCTCGACGAGGGCCGCGTCGCCTTCGCCGCGCTGTGCACCGGCGCGGCGCAGGGCTGCCTCGAAGAGTCGATCCGCTATGCGAACAGCCGTAATGTTTTCGGCCGCTCGATCGGCTCCAATCAGCACATCGCGTTCAAGATTGCACGGATGCAGGCGCGCGTTCACACCGCGCGTCTCGCCTATTACGACGCTGCGCTGAAAATGATCAACGGCAAATCCTTCAAAATGGAGGCTTCGATCGCCAAGATGGTCGGCAGTGAGGCGGCTATGGACAACGCCCGCGATGCTACGCAGATCTTCGGCGGATACGGCTTTCTGAACGAGAATCCGGTCGCGCGGCACTATCGTGATTCCAAGGTGCTCGAGCTGGGCGAGGGCACGACCGAGGTGCAGCTCATGGTCATCTCGCGGGCCCTGGGATTCGCCAGCTGACCCAGATTAAGGAGAAGCAGATGTCCGACCCCGATACGCCCGAGCGCCACCCGGTGCGCCAGCGCGGTCTCTACTTCGAGGAGTTCGACCTCGATGCGCTGTATCAGCACCGCCCTGGCCGCACCGTGACCGAGGCCGACAACGTGCTGTTCACGACGATGACCATGAATACGCAGGCGTTGCATCTCGATGCGGCCTGGTCGGCCACCCAGCCGTTCGGCGAACGTCTGGTCAATTCCATGTTCACCCTCTCGACCATGGTCGGTAGCTCGGTGGCGCAATTGACCCAGGGTACGATCGTGGCGAACCTGGGATTTTCGGCTGTGACGTTTCCCCATCCGCTGCATCACGGCGACACCCTCTACTCGGAGAGCATCGTCACCGACAAACGCCTCTCCGCGAGCCGCCATGGGCAGGGCATTGTCACGCTCGAACACACCGGGCGCAACCAGGACAACGTTGTGGTGGGCACGGCCGTGCGCACCGTGCTGGTCTGGTGCGAGGACGCCGCGCAATGAGCGGCGCGTTCGACGGCGACCTGTTCGGTGGGGAAGAGTTCGATCCGGACTTCGACCCGGCCGGCCCCGATCCCTTCGACGACAGTCCTGCCGGGCTCAGCCCCTTCACCCCGGCGCCGTTTACGCTGGGCCCGGCTCTGCTGTTCTGCCCGGCCGACCGGCCCGAGCGCTATGCGAAGGCGGCCGAGCGTGCCGACGCCGTCATCCTCGACCTGGAGGACGCCGTCGCGCCCGAGGACCGGGCCGCTGCGCGGCGCGCGCTGATCGAGCATCCGCTTGAGGCTGCCCGCACGATCGTGCGCATCAATCCGGCCGACACGACCGATTTTGCGCTCGACCTGGCCGCGCTCGAGCGCACAGAATACCGCGACGTCATGCTCGCCAAAACTGTCAGCGCCGGCCAGGTCGAACGCCTGGCCGAGTACCGGGTGATCGCCCTGTGTGAAACCGCCGCCGGCGTCATCTCAGCGACGGAGATTGCCGCGGCACGTAACGTCGTCGCGCTCATGTGGGGTGCCGAAGATCTCCTCGCCTCGCTCGGTGGTACCTCGAGCCGGTTCGCCAACGGTAGTTACCGCGACGTCGCCCGCTATGCTCGCTCTCAGGTATTACTGGCCGCTCGGGCCCACGACAAGGCCGCGATCGACGCCGTACATCTCGACATCACCGACACGGCCGGCCTCGAACACGAGGCAGCGGATGCCGTCGCGAGCGGCTTCACCGCGACGGCCTGCATCCATCCCAGCCAGGTGGAGGTCATTCGGGCCGCCTATCAGCCGACCGCCGCCGAGGTGGACTATGCCCTCGGGCTGCTCGAAGCCGCCGCGAGTGCGCGCGGTGTTTTTCAGCACGGGGGCCGCATGATCGACGGCCCCGTGCTGCGCCACGCGGAGGCCGTGCTGCGCCGGGCCGCCCGCTGAGCGGCGCCTACTGCCCAAAAAAGAAAGCAGGTCGGGTTCAAACCGAGAACAGCGACCGTCCTACTCACCGAAAGCGCGGTCGAAGAGGCCGTGCAGCGCATCACGTCGGCAAACCGGGTACTGGCGCTCGCCAACGCGGGCTGTCGGCGCCCCTGGCGTCTGACCTGGCGATGCGATTGACCGCCATCGGACGCCCCACGGAATTCGTCTCCGATCCGATCGGCCAGCAGATTTCAGCACGCCAGTTGCGACCTGCAGATGCCTGCGTCGTCATCAGCGGCAGCGGTGCCAATGAGTCGAGCATCAAGGCTGCCCGGTCGACGCGCGCTACGAATGCCGTGCTTGTCGTGGTGACGTCGTTTGCAAGTTCCCCGTTGGTTTCGCTCGCCGACATCGCACTCGTGGTCGCGCCGGCGCACGGATCCTTCCGTCACGAACTGGAATACATGTCCAGAGTTCCACATGCAATCTTGACCGAGTTGCTCGTTGAAATCGTGTCCGGGCTGCTGGGGGAGGCCTCGCGGTCAGCGCGATCAACCGTGCTCGGCATCCTGAGTGACAACCTCAGCGACGAATAGCTGTACTGCCGGGCCCAGGGAATCGGGGCTAGGCGGCTTTTTCAGCCAGGACCTTCTCGATCGCCTGCACGATTTCGGTCGACTCCGGCTCCACCGACGACGCAAAGCGATCCACGATCTCGCCGGTGGGTGTCACCAGAAACTTCTCGAAGTTCCACTTGATCAGGCCGGGCAGCAGGCCCCGCTTGAATTTGGTCAGCTCAGCATAGAGCGGATGCTGCTGCTTGCCCCGCACATCGACCTTGGCTGTCATCGGAAAGGTCACCCCATAGGTCATGCCGCAGAACTGGGCGATGTCTGTTTCAGTTCCGGGTTCTTGGCCCATGAACTGATTGCTCGGTAATCCCAGCACGACCAGCCCGTCGTCGGCGTAACGCTGGTACAGGGCTTCCAAACCGGCGTACTGCGGGGTGAAGCCGCACTTTGACGCGACGTTGACGACGAGAACCGTTTTACCTGCAAACGCGCCGAAGGAGGTGAGCGTTCCATCGATGAGCGTGAGGGGTATGTCGTACAACGTAGAAGAAGTCATTCGCACACAGTATCGACGCTGAATCCTAGCTGCCTGCACAGTCCCTGTGTAGATCGTGCGTTTCCCCCAGCGAGCGACACAGTCACGTAGTCTAGTAACACCTGGGAAGTCATGGCGGTCCACTATCGGACCCGGACTTCTCAGCTCGCGCGGCGCAGCGCATTCTTCCCGCCGAACGGGCCAACACCCCAGCTTCACTCGAACCAGTTCCTCCAGAACAAATTTGAGGGATATCTGTGACTAGTCATTGCTCTGGATCCCAGTCGGCATCCGTCATCAAGAGATCGCACCAGGAGCATCATGAATTCTTACATATCACACACCAGCGAAAGCACCATCCGTCCCAACGCGTACATTTCTCAGACCATGAGTCGATTGGACATGGGGAGCGGGTATGTCAGCGGAACCGCGCAGCACCGTGACGCCGGCGAGTACGTGTCGCACCCCGCCGTCATCTCACCGGTCCGCGCCGTACAGCCGCAGATGGCTGGTAGCAAGCACCTGGCCGCAGCAGCATAGCGCGCTGCGGTTCGGCTGCCGCTGAATTCGAAAAGAGGGACTCCGCAACGCGGAGTCCCTCTTTTGTCGTATTCGACAACCGCAGTGGTGGCATCGAAATGCCAATCGTCGACGCGCCGGTAGACTACAGACGTGCCTGGCCGGTATTTTACTCGCCCGCTGGGCACGACACGAGGTATGCGTATGCGCAAGAGCCCCTCAATTCCGGCTTTCCGCATGCCCGAGCTCGGTCCCCACACACCTCGACATGCAGTACCGCAGACAACGAAATGGGATTCATGAATAACCACTACCTCGACTTGAGCACTCCGCCGGCGCTACCGGCTCGCGGCATGCGCATCATCCCGCTCGGAGGTCTCGGCGAGATCGGCCGCAACATGACCGTCTTCGAGCACAAGGGAAAGCTGCTCATCATCGACTGCGGCGTTCTCTTCCCCGAAGACAACCAGCCCGGAATCAACGTGATCTTGCCCGACTTCACGGCCATCCGCGACCGCCTCCAGGACATCGAGGCCATCGTGCTCACGCACGGCCACGAAGACCACATTGGCGCCGTCCCTTACCTGCTCAAGGAACGTGGCGACATTCCCGTCATCGGCTCCAAGCTCACCCTGGCCTTCCTCGCTGCCAAGCTGCAGGAACACCGCCTCAGCCAGAACTTCATTGAAGTGAAAGAGGGTGAGCGCCGGACCGTCGGCCAGTTCGACCTCGAATTCATCGCCGTCAACCACTCCATCCCCGACGGTCTGGCCGTCGCCATCCGTACCGAAGCCGGCCTCGTGCTTGCTACCGGTGACTTCAAGATGGACCAGTTTCCGCTCGACAAGCGCCTCACCGACCTCGGTGCCTTCGCACGCCTGGCCGAAGAGGGCGTCGACCTGTTCATGACGGACTCGACCAATGCCGAGGTTCCCGGCTTCACCACCGCTGAGAAGGACATCGGACCGGCGATCGACACCGTGTTTCGCACTTCCCCGCGCCGCATCATCGTGTCGAGTTTCGCGAGCCACGTGCACCGCATCCAGCAGGTCATCGACGCTGCCGTCAAGCACAACCGCAAGGTGGCCTTCGTCGGCCGTTCCATGGTGCGCAATATGGGAATCGCGAGTGAGCTCGGCTACCTCAACATTCCCAAGGGCCTCCTCGTCGACATGAAGGCGCTCGAGCGCATGAAGGACGACAAGGTCGTTCTCATCTGCACCGGTTCGCAGGGCGAGCCGATGGCTGCCCTCTCGCGCATGGCGAACCGCGAGCACGTCATCAAGATCGGCGAGGGCGACACCGTGCTGCTCGCGAGCTCGCTGATCCCCGGCAACGAGAACTCCATCTACCGCGTCATCAACGGCCTGATCCGTTGGGGCGCCAACGTCGTGCACAAAGGCAACGCCAAGGTGCACGTCTCCGGCCACGCCAGCGCCGGCGAGCTCGTCTACTGCTACAACATCGTCAAGCCGGTTAACGTCATGCCGATCCACGGTGAATGGCGTCACCTCACGGCCAACGCCGACCTCGCCATCCAGACCGGTGTTCCAGAAGACAACGTCATCGTCGTCGAAGACGGCGTCGTGGTCGACCTCATCGACGGCCACGCCAAGGTCACCGGCCGGGTCGTCGCCGACTACATCTTCGTCGACGGTATGACCGTCGGTGGCGCATCCACTGCCGCGATGGAAGACCGTCGCAAGCTCGCCGAAGACGGCACCATCACCATCCTCGGCATTCTCAACGCCAAGACCGGCACGCTCTCCGAGCCCGTCGAGTTCCTGGCGCGCGGATTCGTGCACGACGACGAGTGGGTCAAGGGCGCGACCAAGGTCATCGATGAGGCCATGAAGGCCGCGAACCGCATCAAGATCGTCGACGGCGCCGAGCTCGAAGACCTCTTCACGCAGTCGGTGAGCCGGTGGATGAACCGCAAGTACCGTCGCAGCCCGGTCATCACCTCCGTGGTCGTCGACGCGTAACCAGCACCGACAGACACGCAAAAGGCCGCATCCTCCACGAGGATGCGGCCTTTCTTGTTCATCGAAGAAGTTACATGAAGTCCTCAGCCGTGGCGTTGGCAATGTCGATCAGCACGAGCTTCGGGTTCTCCTTGATAATCGCCTGCAACCGCCACGGGGTGCTGAACAGCGCGAGCAGCGTGCCATCCGAGCGGGTGAAGACTTCCACCTGACGGGTTCCGGCGAGCACGAGCGCGCTCTCCTTGTCGGTCTTGCGGGCCACCTGGTACGGAAGCGCTTCCATGCGAATATCAGCGTGGAAATCGTGCACCATGCGGTCTTCGACGACCTCGAACTGCATCGGTCCGACCGCTCCGAGCACCGGTGCCTGTTCGCCGCGCACCTCGGATCGCATCACCTGGATGATGCCCTCATGGTCGAGCTGGTCGATGCCACGGCGAAACTGCTTGTGCTTGCTGCTGTCGACCGGACGAATCGCTCGAAAGTGTTCGGGGGAGAACAACGGCAGCGGCGGAAACTCCACCCGCTCATCTTCAAAGATCGAATCGCCCACCCGCAGCGCCGACGCGTTCACCAACCCGACGATGTCACCCGGCCAGGCCTGGTCGGTGACGGTGCGTTCCTTGCCGAACAGCTGCTGGGCATATTTGGTGGCAAAGGGCCGACCGGTTGCCGCGTGGGTGACGACCATTCCGCGTCGAAATTCGCCCGAGCAGACGCGTACGAAGGCCACGTGGTCGCGGTGCGCGGAGTTCATGCCGGACTGCACCTTGAAGACGAAACCGGAGAACGGCGAGGTGACCTTGCGCGGGTTGCCGTCGATGTCGATGCGGGCTTCGGCGGGTGGTGCGAACTCGACCAGGGTGTCGAGCAGCTGCTGCACCCCGAAGTTCGCCACTGCCGCGCAGAACAGCACCGGGGTGGTCTGCCCGTCGAGGAACAGCTCGGAGTCATGATTCTGGGACTCCGCGTCGAGCAGCTCAGATTCTTCGACAGCGGATGCCCAGGCCGGGCCCTCCTCGACCGCCGCGGCGGCCGCATCCAGCCGCACCGACTCGGCCACGGTCGCCCCGCCCGCGGTGCGGGTGTAGCGCAGAAAGTCGCCGGAGCGGCGATCGAGCACGCCGCGCAGGTCGCCGGCTTCGCCGACCGGCCAGTTCAGCGGGGTCGGCAGCAGTCCGGTGCGGGTTTGGATCTCATCCATCAGGGCCAGGGGAGCGTCGCCCGGGCGGTCCCACTTGTTGATGACGGTAATGACAGGAAGCCCGCGCTGCTTGCAGACCGCGAACAGCTTCATCGTCTGCGGCTCGAGGCCCTTGGCCGCGTCGACGAGCATCACCGCGGCATCCACTGCGGACAGCACCCGAAACGTGTCCTCGGAGAAGTCGGCGTGGCCGGGGGTGTCAACCAGGTTGATCACAGCGTCGTGGTATTCGAACTGGATCGCGGCGCTCGTCACCGAAATGCCACGGGCCTTCTCCATCTCCATCCAGTCCGAGACAGTGCCGCTGCGACCGGCCTTGCCGTGCGTGGCGCCGGCCGAGGTGATCGCGCGGGCATGCAGCAGCAGGGCTTCGGTCAGGGTGGACTTGCCGGCGTCGGGGTGGGAGATCACGGCGAAGGTGCGGCGACGCAGAGCCTCGCGGGGAACCTGGGGGTTGGGTACGTCGGCGACGGTGGTCATGGCTGCTTTCCTGCGGCTGATTCGGGCAGGGTACCTCGCCGACCAACCGATTGATCTCTTCGATGGCAGGCGGCCCAGGGCGGATGTACACCTGCACAGGCAGCCCAGTTTTCGCGCAACTGCCAGTCTAACAAATCGAGAACGTGTCAACTGGCAACCGACAGGTGGTGCCCCCTATTCGGACGTCACCGACGTACAATCTGGTAACGGTTTAGCGTGCCGCCGAAAAATGTCGGTGGCCTCGCCTAAAGTCGGGCCAAGAGCAATTCACGAAGAGAAAACCCGGCGAAAACGAACGGTCGGGCGTGCACCCCTGGAGGAGAACGCAATGCCCCGACAGGTGGTCTCGTCTTCGCTCGATGCCCTGTACGTTGATCGTTCGCGGCCGGCCGACACCGTGCAGGCGCAGACCACGGTCGGTGCTGGCCCGGTTCGCCGGCAGATTGCGGGAACCGACCTGCGCGTGCATCCACTCGCCCTCGGCTGCAACGCTTTCGGCTGGACAGCGACGGGTGAAGCATCCAAGGCCATCCTCGACGCGCACCGCGACTTCGGCGGTAACTTTCTTGACACCGCCGACAGCTTCGCTGCTGGGCGCAGCGAAGTGATTATCGGTTCGTGGCTGCGCTCTCGGGGTGCTCGGGCCGAGACCGTTCTGGCCACCAAAATCGGTCGAAATCTCGACAATCCCGGACTGACTCAGCGCAGCATCGTCGCCGCCGTCGAAGCCAGCCTCGTGCGGCTCGGCACCGACTACCTCGACCTGCTCTACTTTCACTTCGACGACAAAACCGTCGCCCTCGAAGAGAGCCTCGTTGCCGTGGACGTCCTCATGCGCGCCGGCAAGGTGCGCTACCTCGGTGCGAGCAATTTCTCGGCGGAACGACTCATGGAAGCCCGGGTGTTGTCCGCCCTCGGCTTGCCCAAGTTCGTCGCCGCCGAAACGCCATACAACCTCGTGCATCGCACCGAACTCGAAAAAGATGTCGCGGTCGTCGCTCGCGCCCAGCATCTTGCGCTGATGCCCGGCTTTGCCCTGGCTCACGGTTTTCTGGCCGGCGCTTTTCGTACCAAAGCGGATGTCGCCGGTACCGCCCGCGGACAACTCGCCAAGGTGTACCTCAATCGTCGCTCGCTGCGCGTACTGGCCGTGGTTGACCGTATCGCCGCAGCGCAGGGTGTGGCACCGGCGTCGATCGCCCTGGCCTGGTTGATCGCCCGACCTGACGTAGTGGCGCCGGTCGCCGGAGCCGGGGAGGTCGATCAGGTGCAGTCCCTGATCGCCGCGGCGGGCATCCGTCTCGGCCGCAGTGACCTGCTCGATCTCGACCGGGTGTCGGCCGACTAAGAGAAAGTCAGGCGACGGATTCGTCGAGCACACGCTGGATAGCGCGCAGCAGGGCGGTGTGGGCACCGATCGGGTCGCCAAGGTTGGCACCGGCAAAGGCGCCATCGCGGGCGAGGAAAAAATCGTCGGCGGCGTCTCCGGGCCGGGCATGGCCCATCCCGCGGAACATGTCTTCGATCGACCGGCCGTACCAGTCACGATGTGCAGAAACGGCCTGGCGCACGGGGTGGGCCGGGTCGGTGAACTGTGCGGCCGCGTTGATAAACGGGCAGCCGTGAAAACCTCCGCGAATGACCTGAGCCGAGATCTCATTGACGACGCCACGCAGCCGCTGTTCCGGGGTGTCACAATTCGTGTCGAGGCTAGCCAGAAAATCGCGCGCCAGACGGTCCCGGCCCTGGAGGTACACGACGATGAGGGCGTCCTTCGAGCGGTAGTACTTGTAGAAGGTCGCTTTGGTGACCTTCGACTCACCGATGATGCGGTCCACACCTACGGTGTGTACACCCTCGGTGTAGAACAAGCGGTCGGCAGTGGCGAGGATACGCAGCTTGGCGTGGGTTGGGGGGCGAACGGCGTCAGCTGTGAGCGTGGTCATGCGTCACTCCTTGATTGAGGCAAGCGAGCGAGCCCGCATGAGCGCAAATCCGGTGTTTTCCCGGTTGGCTCCCAGACTGTAACACACCATAGACAGACCAGTCTGTCGTAATCGACCGTACGGACCGTCACGGTCAAACTGGGGGTAGCTTGGCGAGATCGCACACGGGCGCCGGCAGCGCCGATCGCGTCTTGTAAGGTGGGGATGATATGAACGGTGCAGTCGATTTTCCCCTAGACCAGGCCGAACTCTCGTTTCGGGCCGCCGGTGATGCCCTGGTGCGTCGGACCGTTCTGCCAAGCGGCGTGCGCATCCTGAGTGAGCAGGTGCCGGGTGCCCGAAGTGTCACCGTCGGTTACTGGATCGCCGTCGGTTCCCGTGACGAACAACCGGGTCACTTCGGCTCCACTCACTTTCTCGAGCACCTGTTGTTCAAAGGCACGCCAACGCGATCCGCTCTCGACATTGCCATCTCTTTTGATGCGGTTGGCGGCGAACACAACGCCATGACCGCAAAGGAATACACCTGCTACTACGCCAAGGTGCAAGACCGCGACCTCGGTATGGCCATTGATGTTCTCACCGACATGCTGACCTCCTCACAACTGGATGCCGGCGAATTTGAAACCGAGCGCGGCGTTATTCTCGAGGAACTCGCCATGGCTGACGACGACCCGGCCGACGTCGCCAATGAGCGATTCTTCGAAGCGGTGCTGGGGAAGCATCCGCTCGGCCGTCCCATCGGCGGCAGTGCCGACGACATTCGTAGTGTCTCCCGCACGGCGGTGTGGGAGCATTACCAGGCCAACTATCGCCCGCAAGACCTCGTCGTCACGGTCGCCGGCGCCGTCGACCACGACCAGCTGGTCGCCGCCGTCACCCGCGCCCTCGAACGATCCGGCTGGGACCTCAATATTGCCCAGGCCCCGGTCAGCCGTCGAGACGGCGTGCCCGCCGCGATTCACCAGGGCCAGGCCCTGACCATCATCAAACGTCCGCTGGAACAGGCGAACCTGCTGCTCGGAATGCCCGGCCTGCTGGCGACCGACGACCGGCGCGTCACGATGAGCGTGCTCACTTCGATATTCGGCGGGGGAATGTCGAGCCGGCTTTTTCAAGAAGTGCGGGAGAAGCGCGGCCTGGCCTATTCGGTCTACTCATTCGCGCCCGGTTACTCGGATGCTGGCCTGTTCGGTATGTATGCCGGATGCACGCCGGCCAAGGCCGGCCAGGTCGCCGAACTCATGCTCAGCGAGCTACATCGCCTCGCCGATGGCGGTGTCACCAACGACGAGATGAGGCGGGCGTCTGGCCAGTTGAGTGGAGCGTCGGCCCTCGCATTGGAAGACTCGGACACCCGAATGTCTCGGCTGGGTCGCTCCGAGATAACCCTCGGCGAGTTCGCTGATCTCGACGAAGTGCTGCGCCGCCTTGCGCTGGTCACGGCGGCCGACGTGCAGGGGCTCGCTGCCGAACTCGTCAGTGGCGCGGTATCGATCTCCGCCGTCGGTGCCCTCGATGACGACGCGTTCGCGGCCATCCTTCCCAGCTGACCGGTCGCGACTTAGTCTCTGGTACCTTCCGGCCCGGCCGGATTCCCGCACTCTGAAATGGACAATGATGCCCCAGTACATCTACCTGGTACGCCACGGCGAGCAACAGGATGCCGAACACGGCCTGCACGACGGTCCGTTATCGCCGCGCGGCAAACGCCAGGCGCTGCTCGTCGCCGATCGTCTGAGTGGGGTTCCGTTCACAGGCGCCTGGCACTCGCCGCTGCAACGGGCCGCCGAAACCGCGGCCATCATGGCGGAACGGCTTCCGGCCTTGCAGAGCGAGCCGTCGGCACTGCTGTTTGACTGCATTCCCTCTGGCCGGGCGGCCGAGACACCATCGGCCTACGACCCGTTTTTCGGCTCGGTAACCGAAGACGAGATCGCGGCGGGACGCGCACAGATGGAAGACGCCGTCGCGGAATTTCTGCAACCGCGCCGCAGCCAGCGGCACGACCTGCTGATCACCCATAATTTCGTGATCGCGTGGTTCGTTCGGGAGGTGCTCGGGGCTCCCGACTGGCGCTGGGTTGGTATTAATCAAGCCAATTGTGGGCTCACCGTGCTGCAGCAAAAACCAGGTCGACCGTGGACGCTCGTCACTCACAATGATCTGGGCCATTTGCCGGTCGAGCTGCGTACCGGGCTGCCGGAACCGCTGATGTTCTAGGGTCGAACCAGCGGCTGAAGTTGATTTGCACTGAAATCAGCTTGCGCTGACGTTAGTTTGTGCTGAGCCGTTTGCGATACCAGTGTGTTGCATTGGGGTTGTCGTTGTACGCGGGAATGCTCTCATACCCGGTGCTGTGATAGAGCGCCCCCGCGGTGGACAGGCTCACATTCGTGTCGAGCACCATTTCGGCGGCGCCCAGGTCGCTCGCCCGGCTCTCGAGTGCAGCCAGCAGCATCCGTCCCCAGCCGCGCCCGCGGGCGCGTGGCTGCATCCACAAATGTTTGACCTCGAAGCAGACCGGTTCATTCGTGGTGGTTTGCAGCCGACGGATGCCTCCGCACCCGACATACGTGCCGCCAGCGTCGTTCGCTGCCTGGCCATCGAGCACCACGAGGAACAGGCCCTCAGGCGGCACGAACTGCTCCGTGACCGGATAGGTCGGGTGGTAGGTGCCGTGGGATTGTCGAAACGACAGTTCGGGGCTGCGGAAGTACTCGTTGAGCAGGGCGAGGGCTGCGGCGTCTGCGACCGACACGGCGAGAAACTGGGGCATCTGCTTAGGCTATTGCGTGGGCCGGTAGTGACGTGATCAATTGGTACATTGGTGTCATGACAACAACGGTGGCCATCATTGGAGCGACGGGCAAGATGGGCCGCTTGGTTTCCGACTTGATCGCCCGAACCGAGGGCTTTGAGGTCGTCGCCCGCCTCGATTCCCACAGCGAGCTGAGCGAGATGCTCCGCGCGCAGATCGCCGTTGACCTGACCCGGCCCGACGTGAGCCGTAACGTCGTCGATTTTGCGACCGAGCACGGTCTGCAGGTGCTCGTAGGCACTTCGGGCTGGACCCAGGACGGTATTGATTCTCTCGCCCGGCGTCTCGCCGGCCGGGAGGACACCGGCGTCATCATTATTCCGAACTTCTCGATCGGATCGGTGCTCGCAACGGCCTTCGCGGCCCTGGCCGCCCGGTTCTACGACTCCATCGAAATTGTCGAGGGTCACCAGCCGTCGAAGGTTGATTCACCGTCGGGCACGGCGGTGCGAACCGCCGAACTGATCGGCCGGGCGCGCGCTGAGCTCGGCCCGGTTTCGGCGCCGCACACCGATCAGCGTGCCCGCGGCCAGCAGGTCGCGAGCGTGCCCGTGCACAGCCTGCGCCTGTCCGGACTCCTGGCCCGGCAAGACGTCCTTCTCGGCGGCACCGGTGAAACCCTCACGATCAGCCACAACACCCTGTCACCGAGCGCTTATGAAAGTGGCATCCTGCTCGCCCTCGACGCCGCGCGAACCGCTCGAGGTGTATCGGTCGGCCTCGACCAGATCGTCGACCTGGGATTCAGTATGGCTGCCAGCGAAGGAGCCTCCAAGTGAAGGGCAAGATCGCTGTCGTTGTCATGGCGGTCCTGCTCGTCTTCTACCTGGTGTCGGTCGGCGTACGCGCGGTGCTGTTCATCCAAAGCGGGGAGCCGGTGGGCATCGCCATCGGCCTTGCCCTTCTCATCCTGCCGCTGATTGGTTTCTGGGCTCTGGCGCGTGAAGTGGTGTTCGGTGTCCGCTCGGAGCGCCTGATGCGCGAGCTCGAACGGCTGGGCGGCCTTCCTGCCGCCGATTTGGCGGTTCGACCGAGCGGACGTCCCTACCGGGATGCTGCCGACGAGCAGTTTCCAGCCGCGCAGGCGGGGGTCGAAGCCGAGCCAGAGAACTGGCACGCTTGGCTGCGCCTCGGCCTCGCCTACGACGCCGCCGGCGATCGCAAGCGCGCTCGCGGGGCGATCCGCACCGCGATCAGCCTCGAACGCACCCCGAAGTAGCCGCAGGCTACGGCTGCCGGAGCATCCAGGCGACCGCTGTGGCTGGCGTTCGTTGAGCATACTCGAACCCGTCGTCCAAAAGTTTCTGGGCGCTGACCTGCTGGTCTGCGAGCAGTAGTTGGCGGGCGGCGTCCTGCAACAGCAGCGTCAAGACCTGCTGGGGCACCGGTAGGAAAAACGGTCGGTGCAGCGCAGTGGCCAGGGCCTTGATGATGTCGTTCGCTGTAGCCGAGGATGGCCCGACGAGATTGACCGGGCCGGAGAGCGTCGAGGTGAGCAGATGAAGGATGGCTGCAGCCTCGTCGTGCAAGCTCACCCAGGCCCAGTGCTGATTTCCGCCGCCGAGTGGTCCGGCGAGACCGAGTTTGGCCAGGGGCAGGAGCGGTTTCAGCGCGCCGCCCTTGGCGAGTACGAGGCCGGTGCGTAACGTGACAACCCGGGTCGGTTCCGGAGCGAGCTGGGCCGCTGCCTCCCATTGAGTGACGACATCGGCCAGAAAATCGGTTCCGACCGTGGAGGTCTCGCTCAGGATTTCCCCGGGCCGATTGCCGTACACGCCCACTGCGGAACCGTTGAGCAGAACCGTTGGAGGAGTGGCAGCGTGTCCGAGCGCGTCGGTGATCGTGCGGGTGGCGGACAAACGCGAATTCAGGATTTCCTTGCGATAGCCAGGCGTCCAGGGCAGTCGCGCCAGTGACGCCCCCGAGAGGTTGACGACAGCGTCGATGTCGTCCAGAACGTGAGCGTCCAGGGCGTGGGCAGACGGGTCCCACCGAATCTCGTTCTTGCCGAGGGCTTCACGCCGGACCAGGCGCACGGGAATGTGCCCGGCCCCGACTAACTGCCGGCTGAGTTCCCGGCCGATGAGGCCGGACGCGCCGGCGATCAGAACGCGCACGCCAGACCCCTAAGCGAGCTCTGCTTCGATGGTGATCGGGATGCCCGCGAGCGCTTTAGAGACCGGGCAGTTCTCCTTGGCATCCTGGGCGAACACCTCGAACTCGGCTTCAGTCAGGCCGGGAATCTTGGCACTGACCAGCAGGTGGCTTCCGATAACGCCGGTGCCGGCCGCGAAAGTCACGGCGGCGGTGGCCTGGATGCTCTCCGGAGTGTGGCCGGCCGAACCGAGAGCGTTGGCGAGGGCCATCGAGAAGCAGGCGGCGTGGGCGGCGCCAAGCAGTTCCTCCGGGTTGGTCGTGTTCGACACACCCTCAGCGCGGGCCTTCCAGTTCACCGAGAACACGGCGGCGTGCGAGGAGTCGAGGGTGACGGTACCGGTACCGGTTGGAAGATCGCCGGTCCATACTGAGGTTGCTTCACTCGTGAGCGTCGTGGGCATGTTGTTACCTCCAGGTGATTGAATTCCACCCTAACCGTCCGACCTGCACCGCGAACGCTTGCCGTCTGGGAATTACCTGAGAGCCAGCCGACACGTCAGGGCAGCGTGAGATCCGATCTGCCGGGCGTGTCACGGTCGGGTTGGAGACAGCGACTCAGACGTTCTCGACGGCTTTGCTACCCCGGTTGAGCACGCCGGATCGCAGGAGCAGCAGGTAGATCTGGCAGCCGAGGCAGTAGTCGAAAACCGCGTTCAGAAAGGCAGCGACAAACGCGGCGGCCGCAGCGATTCCGACAGCGCCCGGTACACCGGCCAGACCCAGAATGAGTCCGACCAAGGTCACCGCCAGGCCCACGCCCTGCGCGAAGGTGGGCGGGGCCGCGTCTTCGAGTTCAGTCGGAGGGGCGAGGCGCGGCCGCACGAATTTCTTGAACAGGGCGCCGTACGGATGCCGGCCGGCGCCGGCCAATGCACCCCATGCGAATAACGCGGTGATCGCTGCCAGCAGGGCCAGCGCCGCAGCGGATGCCCCGATGAGCGACATAAACACGACCAGGAGCAACAGCACGGCCGTCAGACCTGCGCCGAATCGGGGTCCGCGCGGATCGAGCCGGGCGCGAGGTGTCTTAGACATGAGAGCTCCCGAGTGTGCTGCTGGATGTGGTGTCCCGCGTGATGGAATCAAGGGTCGTACCGACGTCGGCCCGAGTGGGAGGGCCCCCCACGCGCGCCTGCACCCGACCGGCTCCGTCCAGAATCAGGGTCGTTGGGGTTTGCAGCACGGCGTACCGTTTGGCCAGATCGGGGCGGTGGGTGAGATCCACTTCTACGAATACGACCCCAGGGCGCTGCTCGGCGACAGCGCGCAGTAGGCGGCGGGTGCCCGGGCAGCGAGCGCATAACTCGGTCGAAAACTGCAGCAGGGTGGCGGCGGGGCCGAAAGCGACCGTGGCGGCAACATCCGCTGGAGTGACGACGTCGCCAAAAACACGGGCCACTCGTCCCTGACGGGCTCGTAAAATGAGGCCGAGAACGGTCGTGGCAGCCAACAGCGCGAACAGGAGTCCGATCGCTTCGAGTGGGTTCATGATATTGACGCTACGTGTGCCCAGCCCTGTTCGGGGGACTGTGACGACACATTACGACTGCGCACGGGCGCATTGTCCGACATCCCGGCTAGCCTGAGGCGGTGTCTGAAATTGAGTTTCGATCTGAAATGACCGTGGAGTTGGTGCGTGCAAACGCTCACGATTCCGATGTGCTGTTTGCCGCGCGGGTATCGACCCTGGGGGAGCAGACCGTCGAGCACAGCCAGCTCGACGGTTCAGCGAGCGAGGCCGACGAGAAGCGTGACCGCGGGCTGATCAACTACCTCATGCGTGACCGGCACGGTTCGCCGTTCGAACACAACTCAATGACGTTCTACGTGCGCGCCCCCATTTTCGTCTTCCGCGAATTCATGCGGCACCGCATCGCCAGTTACAACGAAGAGTCCGGCCGCTACCGGGAGCTGGGCCCGGTGTTCTACGTACCGTCCGACGAACGTAACCTTGTGCAGGTCGGCAAGCCCGGTGCCTACGACTTTCTGCCCGGCACCGCCGAGCAGATCGCGCTCGTGCAGCAGCAGACCCGCGCCGCCGCGATCCACGCCTACGAGGCCTACCAGCGGATGCTCGAAGCCGGCGTCGCGCGCGAAGTCGCCCGCATCGTGCTGCCGTTGAACATCTACTCCTCGATGTATGTCACGCTCAACGCGCGCTCACTGATGAACTTCCTCAGCCTGCGCACCAAGCGGGAGGGCTCGTCATTTCCGTCGTTCCCCCAGCGCGAGATCGAAATGTGTGCCGAGCAGATGGAAACCCATTTCGAAAAGCTCATGCCCTTCACTTACGCCGCCTTCAATGTGAACGGCCGGGTGGCCCCGTAGTCTGCAGTGCGGAGGGAGACGATAGCCTGTACACCGTGTCTACCTCTACGAATCCCTTTGGCCAGGTGCTGGTCGCCCTGGTCACCCCGTTTACCTTTGATGGCGAAGTGGACTGGGCTGGGGTGGAGAAGCACATCGACGACGTCATCAACGCCGGCGCCGACGGCATCGTCGTTACTGGTACGACCGGTGAAACGAGCACCCTGACCGACCCGGAGAAGATCCGTCTGGTCGAGGTGGGCAAGTCGGTCGCCAACGGCCGCGCCAAGATCATCACCGGCGGTGGCTCCAACGAGACCGCGCACGCCATGCAGCTGGCCCGCCAGAGCGAGAAGGCCGGCGCCGACGGCAACATGATCGTCACCCCCTACTACAACAAGCCCACCCAGGCGGGCATCCTGACCCATTTCCGCATGATCGCCGATGCCACTGACCTTCCCGTCATCCTCTACGACATCCCCGGGCGCACCGGAGTCGCGATCGCCTACGAGACCATCCTGCGGGCAGCCAAGCACCCCAACATTCTCGCCATCAAGGACGCCAAAGGCGACTTCGCCCAGGTCAGTCGGGTACTCAACCAGACCGACCTCCTGTACTTCTCCGGAGATGACCCCAACGTGCTCGCGCACCTGTCGATCGGCGCCACCGGCCTCATCGGCGTCACCGGAAACATCACGGCCACCCCCTACCGGCACATGGTCGACGCCGTCAACCGGGGCGACTTGAAGGTGGCCACAGCAGCGCACCAGCAGCTGGAACCGCTCGTGCGGGCCGTCATGACGCACGTTCCCGGAACTGTCGCGGTGAAGTACATCCTGCACGGCCTCGGCCGCATCGGTAGCCCGCGGGTGCGACTGCCCCTGGTTGGCCCCGAAGACTCCGAAGCCGCCCAGATCGAGGACGAACTGTCGCTGGTCCGGGACATTCCTGGCGTCGACTTTTCCAACTTCCGCCCGGACCGCAACGCGGCCGCCGGCGGATCGTTGCCCAAGGTCGCCGGCACCACCCGATGAGCAGCTGCTCGCGTGCTCGCGTGCTCGCGGCACTCGTCGCCGGCGCGCATCCGCTCGCGAAACGCTAGGCTCAGCCCATCGAGCCTGACCACGTCCGGTCGGCTGTGTGGGGAGTGTCGTGAACATTGCACGCAAATGGGTCTTTCCAATCCTTCGACTCATCGTCATCGCGGCAATCGCTGTGGCCCTCGTGAAGCTCGCGTTCTACCCCGACACTCAGGTTGAGCGCAACCCCGCCGAACCGACCGGGGTCATCGTCGAACCCCAGGTTCCGGTAGGACTGGGCACCATCAGCAACGACGTGACCCTGCCCGGCACGGTCAGCGCCGATCCGGCAGTCGCCGTCAAAGCCACCGCCATCGGCACGGTCGATGAGATTTTCATAGCGGCCGGCCAAAGCGTGAACAAAGACGACAAGATCTACGACATTCGAGTTGAGACGATCAAGGATCCGGTCGAAACAACGGATGTCGATGGCAACGTCATCATGACCCAGCCGAAACCGGTGGTCACCTTCACCAAGGTGCTCGCCCCGATTACTGGAATCCTCAGTTCGCTCACCGTGATCCACGGCCAGAGCGTGGCCGTGGGGGATGCCACCGGGCAGGTCGCACCGCCGAGCTTCTCGGTGAGCGGAGCGCTCAGCCCCGAGCAGCAGTATCGCCTGTTGACCAAGCCGACCGAGGCATCCGTTGCGATCACGAATGGGCCGGCACCGTTCACGTGCACCGGCCTGGCCATCACGACCCCGCTCGCCGGCGAAGCGACCGGCGGCGACGGTGCATCCGGCGGCCAGCCGACCACGAGTGGCACTACCGTCACCTGCGCGATTCCGGCCGAAGTGACCGTCTTCTCCGGTCTGGCCGCCCAGATCACGATCGCTGCCGGCCTGGCCGAAAACGTTCTCGTCGTTCCGACCACCGCCGTCACGGGCTCCGCCCAGACCGGCGTCGTCTGGTTCGTGATGCCAGACGGTGGCACCCAAGAGCGGCCGGTGACGCTCGGCATGACGGACGGCACCAACGTACAGATCATCGACGGGCTCGCCGAGGGCGACCTGATCAACCAGTTTGTTCCGGGTGCCACCGCGGTCAGCCCCGGCGGCGGGGGCTGCGATCTGCAACCCGACGGCAGCACGGTCTGCTTCGGTCCGAGCATCTCCAGCAGCGGGATCTCCAAATGACCCTGCTGCACCTTGAGGGTGTCACCCGCACCGTGCAGCTCATCGATGCGCCGCCGCTGACCATCCTCTCCGGTGTCGACCTCGACGTTGACGTCGGCGACCGGGTGTCAATCGTCGGACGATCCGGCTCAGGCAAAACAACCCTGCTGAACCTGCTCGGACTGCTCGACAACCCCACGAGCGGAACCATGCTGTTCGAAGACCGCTCGGTGCGGTCGCTGTCCTCCGGCGTTCGGGATCGGCTGCGGGGCCGCGAAATTGGCTTTATTTTTCAGCAGTTCAACCTGCTGCAGGGTCGAACCGCCCTCGAAAACGTGATGACTCCGCTGCTGTACGCGGATGGTCGTCAGTTCTGGCAGCGCGCTCGAATCGCCACCGAGATGCTCGAACGTGTCGGCCTCAGCGACCGGCTCGGTGCGCTACCCGACCGACTAAGCGGTGGTGAGCAGCAGCGCGTGGCGATCGCCCGCGCGCTGGTGCGCGGTCCCCGGCTGATTCTCGCCGACGAACCCACTGGCGCCCTCGACCTCGAAACCGGTGAAACCGTGATGGACCTGATCGATCAGGTCGCCACCGAATCCGGTGCCGCCCTGGTGACGATCACGCACGATCCGGCAATCGCCGCCCGTGCCACCAGGCACCTCCGACTTGATCACGGTGTGCTGCAGGTTCGCGGAACGGTGCCAGCATGAAGCGCGTCGCGAGCAACTTGGTCGGCGCCGTGATCGAGGCCTGGCAGGAAGTGCGCATCCACAAAACCCGCGTCATGCTGTCGCTGATCGGCGTTGCCGTCGCCGTCTGCGCCATCACGACCGTGGTCGGTCTCGGCGCGGTCGCCCAGCAGGCGACCGTCGAAGCGAGCGAACGGTCCGGTGGGCGCGCTGCCAGCCTCTCCCTGTTCGTGTCGATGAATGATGGGTCCACCCCGACTGAAATGCCCGAGATCTGGCGTACGGCGCTCGAACGCTACCAGATCGATTACGCCAGCCGGGTGGTCAACAACAGCCAGACGGTGCAGTTCGTCGACGGAGCAGTGCCGGTGCAGACCATCGGGGTCGACCCTCCCTACGGCACCATGCACCGCATCACCCTCGAGAAGGGCGTCTGGTTTACCGACGCGGATCAGGCCCGGCTCGCGCCAGCCGTGCTGGTCAACTCCATCTTCTGGGACCGCCTCAGCCGACCCGACCTGCGCACCCACCCGACCGTGACCCTGGTGGGCGAACGCACGACGACGGCCGTTGTAACCGGCGTCTACCCCGCCCTGTCGTGGGAGACCGAACCGGCCATGTACATGTTGGCCGACGCGCTTACCGCCATCACGCCGGTTGTCACCGACCCGAACCTGCAGTTCGGACCGCCGTCCTACGAGCTGTGGGTGCCGGTCGACGTGTCCGAGCAGTTGGTCACCGCGCTGCAGCGTGACGTGCAGGGTGCTCTGGGGAGTGAGGCATCCGTTCAGGTGAGTCGGCAGGACTACGCAGCGTATATGGAGGGCGACCCGTATCTCTCGCTCAAGCTCACCGTCGGCGCCATCGCCGGATTGGTGTTGTTGCTCGGAGTGCTCGGCCTGGTCAATATCGCCCTGGTCACCCTCAAGCAGCGCATTCGCGAGATCGGCATTCGGCGCAGTTTCGGGGCGACCGCCGGTCGGGTTTTCTTCGCTGTCATGATGGAGAGCGTCGTCGCGACCGTCGTCGCCGGAATTGTCGGGGTGATCGTCGCCGTGCTCATCGTCACGAGCCCGCTCGTCGAGGACTTCATCAGCCAGGGCCAGGTCACCGATTTTCCACCGTTCCCGGTCGAAGCAGCCATCCTCGGACTGGGGTGCGCGACGGTCGTCGGCGCCCTGGCCGGGCTGATCCCCGCGCTGGTGGCGGTACGGGTGAAGGTGATCGACGCCATCCGCTATTGACAGCGAACGAATGCCGCTGCCGGGCTTTCACCTACCGGTCACGCAGACCGTGGGCGTGGGGTCGGCCGAATGTCGGCGGTGCTTGGTAGCGTTATTTCATGGCTACGAGCACTAAGTCGACCGGGCGTGCCCGCACCCCGGCAGCGAAGGGCGCTCCGGCGCGCAAACCGGCACCCCGTGGAGCCGGCGGTACCGCCGCTCAAAAAACCGTCAAGTTCACCGCCACCGACGTGAAACCGAGCGTGGGTGCACGCGCCTGGATGGGCCTGGCTCATGTCACGGGTGGAGCCGCCCGTGCCCTCGGCCCCGAAAAGCTCTCGAAAGACGAGCGCCGCGACGGACTGCCGTTCTTTCTCGTTCTGCTCGCCATCTCCGGCGCCATCGTCGAATGGTTCCTCATCAATGATGTCGTCGCCCAGCAGCTCGACGCATATACCTTCGGTGGCCTCTTCGGCCGGGTAGCCTTCGCCCTGCCGGTCATTCTGCTGCTGTTTTCGGTCTGGCTGTTTCGCAAACCCAGTTCCGTGCACGATAACGGCCGCATCGGCATCGGGCTCAGTCTGCTGCTTGTGACTATTTCCGGGCTGTGTCACATTTTCGGCGTGCAACCACAGCCGCAAGACGGTATGCCCGCTCTCGCACTGGCCGGCGGTGTCATCGGATGGATGATCGCCGCCCCGCTGATCATGCTGACCACATCGATCGGTGCCACGATCGTCGTTATTCTGCTGTTGTTGCTGAGCTTGTTCATCATCACCAAAACCCCGCCGAACCGGGTCGGTCAGCGCACCCGCGAGCTGTACGACTGGCTGTTCGGTGCCGAGCTCACCGACGACGAAGATCGAGCGGCCGAGAAGACGGTCAAGGGGGGCAAGCCGGGCAAGACCGCGCAGGTTGAGCTCGACGGCGTCGACGACGACGAGTCCGAGGGCGCACTGCCGTGGTGGCGCCGCAACAACAGCAAACGCGAGGAAGACCCCGACTTCGGCAGCGCATTATCGACCGAATCCAAACCTGGCCCGGTTGAGGCCGACCCGCTCAGCGTGCTGCTCGGCGGCAACCAGGCGCGCGGTGGTTTCGACAGCGCCATCGAACCCGAGGTCACCGACCACACCGCGCCGCCCGAACGCGACCATTACGGCACGGAGGTGCTCGAAGACCTGCGCAAGGCCGAGCTCGCCGTCAAGCGGTTCACCGGCGAGGTTGACCTTGGCACCGGGCCGCCCACCGGTTTGCGCTCCGACGATCCGGCCGGACACACTGAGGTTCTTCCCGGCTTCGACGACGTCTTCCCGGAATTGAGCCAGGCAGTGGATGCCGAGGGCGCTGCCCTCCCGCCGCTCGCTTCCGTCGACCCCCACCCGGCCATTCCCTATCTCGTACCCGCGGCATCCACTCTCACCGCCGGCCCGCCGGCCAAGGCTCGCTCGGCCGCCAACGATGACGTCGTCAAGTCGATCACCGAGGTGCTGCGCCAGTTCTCGGTCGACGCCAAGGTCACCGGATTCTCCCGTGGTCCGACGGTCACCCAGTACGAGATCGAACTCGGCCCCGGCGTCAAGGTCGAGCGGGTCACCGCGCTGAGCAAGAACCTCTCCTACGCGGTCGCCTCCAACGAGGTGCGCATTCTTTCGCCCATTCCCGGCAAGAGTGCCATCGGCATCGAGATTCCCAATACCGACCGTGAGATCGTGACCCTCGGCGACGTACTGCGGTCGAACACCGCCACCAATGCCACTCACCCGATGACCATCGGTGTCGGTAAGGATGTCGGCGGCGGTTTCGTTATCGCCAACCTCGCGAAGATGCCCCACCTGCTCGTGGCCGGTTCGACCGGCTCCGGCAAGTCGAGCTTCGTCAACTCCATGATCACAAGCCTGCTTATGCGCGCCAAGCCGAGCGACGTGCGCATGGTGCTCATCGACCCGAAACGGGTCGAGCTCGCCGCCTATGCCGGCGTGCCGCACCTCATCACGCCCATCATCACCAACCCGAAGAAAGCGGCGGAAGCGCTGCAGTGGGTCGTGAAAGAGATGGACATGCGTTACGACGACCTTGCGAGCTTCGGCTTTCGCCACATCGACGACTTCAACAAGGCCGTCGTCAACGGCGAGCTCGTGCTGCCGGTCGGCAGTGAGCGAAAGCTCAAGCCCTACCCCTACCTGCTGGTCGTCGTCGATGAGTTGGCGGACCTCATGATGGTCGCCCCGCGCGACGTTGAAGACTCCATCGTGCGTATCACCCAACTGGCCCGCGCTTCCGGCATCCACCTCGTACTCGCCACTCAGCGACCCAGCGTCGACGTTGTCACCGGGCTGATCAAGGCCAACGTGCCGTCGCGGCTGGCCTTCGCGGTCACGAGCGTCACCGACTCCCGGGTCATCCTCGACCAGCCCGGTGCCGACAAACTCATCGGCCAGGGTGATGCGCTGTTCCTGCCGATGGGCGCCTCCAAAGCTGTGCGCGTGCAGGGCGCCTGGGTCACCGAAGACGAGATCGAGAAGGTTGTCAAGCACGTCACCATGCAGGCCCGGCCGGACTACCGGCCCGACGTCTCCATGGTCGCCCCGCGCAAAGAAATCGACTCTGATATCGGCGACGACCTCGAGGTGCTCCTCGCCGCGGCTGAACTCGTGGTCTCGACCCAGTTCGGGTCGACCTCGATGCTGCAGCGCAAGCTGCGAGTCGGTTTCGCCAAGGCCGGCCGTCTGATGGACCTGCTCGAATCCCGCGAAATTGTCGGCCCATCCGAAGGCTCCAAAGCGCGTGACGTGCTGGTGAATGCTGAACAGTTGCCGAGCGTCTTGGCCCGCCTGCGCGGCTCCGACGACGAGCAGCACGCTTTGAAGGCACAGTCCGGGCAATCCCGTGCCGAGTCAGTGCCCGACCCACGCTATGCTGACGACCCGGTAGAGAAAATGTCACAGGGGTATCCTGAAGTAGATGGCGCCGAAGATGACGAGGATGCCTGGAAACTAACCGGCAGGGACTGAACCATGGCAACACCGCACGAATCCGTCTCCCGCCCCAGCAACTGGAACGTGCCCAACCTGATCACGGTCGTGCGCATTCTGCTCGCTCCTGTCTTCGTCTGGATGCTGCTGGCCGACGATGGTGCCCATGACGCTCTGCGCTGGGCCGCCGCCGTACTGTTCATCATCGCGATCGCTACCGACGGCATCGACGGCATGATCGCCCGGCGACACAATCTGGTGACTGACCTCGGTAAGATTCTGGATCCGATCGCCGACAAGATCCTCACTGGTGGTGCGTTGGTCTGCCTGTCGATCCTCGGTGAATTGCCCTGGTGGGTGACCATCGTCATCTTCGTGCGCGAAATCGGCATCACAGTGTTTCGGCTCGTCATGCTGCGCGACCGGGTCATTCCGGCCAGCCGCGGCGGCAAGCTCAAGACCATTGCCCAGTCCGTGGCTATCTCGTTAGCGTTGTTGCCGTTCTGGCTGGTCTTCGGCGAATGGGTGCACTGGGTCAACACGGCCACCATGACCATCGCTCTGGTACTCACCGTGGTCTCCGGCGTTGACTATCTGATCTCCGCCTGGCGCCTGCGAAAGCATAACCTTGCCTGAGGCGGTGCACACGACGGCAGCGGATGCGACGGCCGACCTGGTCGCGGAACTCACTGCCCGTCATTTCACGATCGCCGTCGCTGAATCACTCACCGGAGGGTTGCTCGTGGCCGAACTCGTTCGTATCCCCGGCGCGTCCAAAGTGGTTCGTGGGGGAGTGGTCGCTTACGACAGCGCAGTGAAGCGCGACCTGCTCCAGGTCGATAGCAGTGTGCTCAACGTGCACGGCCCGGTGCACGCCGACGTTGCAAAGCAGATGGCAAGTGGCGTGCGTACCCTGCTCGCGGTGGACGACGTGCGCGCCGATATCGGCGTGTCGACGACGGGTGTCGCCGGGCCCGGCCCCGACGGCGGACAACCAGCCGGAACGGTGTTCATCGGCCTGTCAAAAGGCACCGGTTCCTGGGCCGTGCCGCTGCATCTGAACGGCGATCGGGCCGAGATTCGCGCTGAAACCGTGCGTCGGGCGATTGATGCTGTGCGTGCGCTGATAGCGGAGGGTGACCCGGAATAGTTACTGTTACGGGCTGGTTACATCGAAGACATTCACAAGCAAAGCCCAGTGATTCTCGGTAGTGTCAAAATGTCGGATCGATACAGTATTCTAAACATCCAGCACTGCAATCCGATGGTTATAGGCCTTAATCGACTAGGCATAAGAAGGAGGTTCCGATGATTCTTGTTCGTCAGGAAATCGGCGATGTGCTCAGGGACTTCCGCCTGCAAAAGGGGCGTACCCTGCGTCAGGTCGCAAGCAAAGCCAGCGTCGCGCTCGGCTATCTCAGCGAGGTAGAACGCGGACAGAAAGAGGCCTCTTCGGAGATTCTTGCTTCTGTCGCAGACGCCCTGGAAACCCCGATCTCGGTCATCATGCGTGAAGTTGGTGACCGTCTCGCCGTTATCGAGGGTATCGACCAGTTCCCCGATACGGTACCGGACGAGTTCGTCAAAACGTTCGATTCCGATTTCATGGTGCGGTAACCACTACCGGCACTGCCTCAGGATTTATAACAAAAATCACGAAAACCACCGCCGACGTTGTCTGTCGGCGGTGGTTTTCATTTCGGGAGCGACTGTCAGGTGATGGCAGACTGAAGGAGTGTTGTGCGACTGAGCGAATTTCGCACCGCGATGAAAGAAGAGTTCGGCGACGCCTATGGGCGTGTCCTCACCCGCGACCTCGTGCTCAACCCACTTGGCGGCCGAACCGCCGATCAAGCCCTCACGGCCGGTGTTCCCGCCCGCGATGTCTGGCTGGCCCTGTGCGCCGAGGTCGACGTGCCCCGCAGTCGCTGGTACGGCGCCGGCGTCCCGGCTCCCCGCCCGTAGCGCGGTGGAGCCTTTCTCCCGTTAGGGCGATACTTCGACACGCCGCAAAGAATTTGCGGTAATGCTCGAATGTCTGTTCGGTCTTGATAGACTCCTCCACAGCAGACTTCTTGACAGATTGTGCACCGTTCGATCGTGCCCCCGGCCAGTGTCGGAGGTGCGGCGTACAGTCGAATTTGTCAGAGAACGTCAGCAATTGCCTTGTCGAAACACGCATCGGAGCTCTCGCGGTGGGTGCGCCGACAGCCTATAGGCGCCACTATGCACACCCGCAGCGCCGTTCACAGTCGGCGACAGTGCAGACCCCAAGGAGATAACGACCATGGCATCACAAGCTAACCGCGAAAAAGCTCTCGAAACCGCACTCGCGCAAATCGACCGTCAGTTCGGCAAGGGCTCGGTCATGCGTCTCGGCAGCGACGATCGCGCCCCCGTTGAGACCATTTCCACTGGGTCGATCGCCCTGGACGTCGCACTCGGCGTTGGGGGACTGCCGCGCGGGCGCATCGTAGAAATCTACGGCCCGGAGTCTTCGGGCAAGACCACCCTCACACTGCACGCCATCGCGAACGCTCAGAAGAATGGTGGCATCGCCGCCTTCATCGACGCCGAGCACGCCCTCGACCCGGAATATGCCAAGAAGCTCGGCGTCGACATCGACGCCCTTCTCGTGTCCCAGCCCGACACCGGTGAGCAGGCCCTGGAAATTGCCGACATGCTCGTGCGAAGCGGTTCGATCGACCTGATCGTCGTTGACTCCGTTGCTGCCCTCGTGCCGCGCGCCGAGATTGAGGGCGAGATGGGTGACTCCCACGTGGGACTGCAGGCCCGTCTTATGTCGCAGGCTCTCCGCAAGCTCACCGGTGGCCTCAGCCAGACCAACACGACCATGATCTTCATCAACCAGTTGCGCGAGAAGATCGGTGTGTTCTTCGGCAGCCCCGAGACCACCTCGGGCGGTAAGGCACTCAAGTTCTATGCCTCGGTGCGCCTCGACATTCGGCGCATTGAAACCTTGAAAGATGGCACCGACGCCATCGGTAACCGCACCAGGGTGAAGGTCGTCAAAAACAAGATGGCACCGCCCTTCAAACAGGCCGAGTTCGACATCATCTACGGCATCGGTATTTCCCGCGAGGGCAGTCTGATCG
Organism: Cryobacterium sp. Hb1; assembly: GCF_004403585.1. Lineage (NCBI taxonomy): Bacteria > Bacillati > Actinomycetota > Actinomycetes > Micrococcales > Microbacteriaceae > Cryobacterium > Cryobacterium sp. Hb1. Next base: position 153,742 of record NZ_SOHI01000030.1, read on the forward strand.
ATTTTGGTGTTGACCAGGGCATCGTCAAAAAGTCCGGTGCCTGGTACACCTACGACGGCGACCAACTCGGCCAGGGCAAAGAGAACTCGCGCAACTTTCTCCTCAAGAACCCCGATATGGCCAACGAGATCGAGCGCAAGATTCTGATCAAGCTCGGAATCGGCCCCGAAGGCATCGCAGCCAAGGCCGCCGAAAAGGCCGCTGCCGCGATCGCGCTGGAGGCCGAAACCAAGGCCAAGGCCGAAGCGGATGCCGCGGCTCTGCTCGCCGGTGGCCCGCTCGCTACGAAGGCTCTGCCCGCTCGCAAGACCGCATAACCCGGCAACGCAGCACTAGCAAGGCACCGCACTAAACGAACACCGAAAGGCAGGTCACAGGAATGGTTCGCTTCGAACCCCAGGATGACGCAGGAGAACGCACAGACGCCGGATTGGCTCCCGTGACCTACCTGCATGGTGCGGCCCCGGGCATGAAACGTCGCTCACCCCTCGAGGCCGGTCCGGCCGAGGTCGATTCGGCCGAGGTCGATTCGGCCAAGGTCGAATTGGACGATTCGGCCGAGGTCGATCGGTTTACAGCGGCAGTGGCAGCGGCAGCGGCCAGCAAGCCTGGGACCGATATCGCGGCTGGCGCTGTTCCCGCCGATATGGCGCCAGGCGCCGATGATGACGACTCTTTCTCCTCGGCCGATGCACTCGACCAGCGCGAACGTGCCGAAAAAGTGCTGTTGCACCGACTGCGAGGCCGATCGCTGTCGACGGTCGAAGCACTGCTGGTGCTGAATGCCACCGGTGTCGACTCGGGCGAAGCGAGTGAGATCATCGCGAAGTTCATCGAGTTGAACTACCTCGACGAGACCAAACTCGCCGATCAGATCATCCACAGCCATAACGTGCGCAAGGGTCTAGGACGTACCGGCGTCGAAGCTGAAATGCGTCGGCGCAAGCTCGACCCGAGCGTCATGATGGACAAGCTCGAAGAACTCCCCGACGATGAAGCAGAGCGGGCCATCGAGCTCGCCACCAAGCGCATCGGTCAGATGGAACGCTTCGACGACCAGACTATCGATCGCAGACTTACCGGCTTTCTCATGCGTAAGGGCTACAGCTCGTCAGCGGTACGTCTCGCGATCAAGGCCGCCATGGACAGCCGCGGCGGCGGTGCCGCTTCCCGCGTACGGTTCCGTTGACACCGTCACAAATGCAGAAGTCCATCCGGCACACGGTTCACACACCGCATTGCTCGCGTAAACTACTCTTATTATGAGTATTGTCGCCCCCGCACTAGCCCGCCGCACCGTGATCGCCCCCTCGGCAGCCGCGATCGACGATTCAGGGCAGGCCCGCACCTACGAGGTGCGCACCTTCGGCTGCCAGATGAACGTGCACGACTCTGAGCGGCTCAGCGGCTCGCTCGAGGCGGCCGGCTACGTCTCCGCCAACGGGGGCGAAGCTGACATCGTCGTGATCAATACGTGTGCGGTACGTGAGAACGCCGACAACAAGCTCTACGGCAACCTGGGCTACCTCGCCTCGGTCAAACGTAAGCACGCCGGCATGCAGATTGCCGTTGGCGGCTGCCTGGCCCAAAAAGACAAGAACACCATCCTTGAGAAGGCACCGTGGGTCGATGTTGTCTTTGGAACGCACAACATGGGTTCTCTTCCCAGCCTGCTTGAACGAGCGCGCCACAACGGCGAGGCCCAGCTCGAAATTCTTGAATCCCTCGAGACCTTCCCCTCGACCCTGCCCACAAAACGCGACTCCAGCTACAGCGGTTGGGTATCCATTTCGGTCGGCTGCAACAATACCTGCACGTTCTGCATCGTTCCGGCCCTGCGTGGCAAGGAGAAAGACCGTCGTCCGGGCGAGATTCTCGCCGAAATTCAGTCCCTCGTCGACGACGGCGCTATCGAGGTCACCCTTCTGGGGCAGAACGTCAACTCCTACGGGGTTGAGTTCGGGGACCGTCTTGCTTTTAGCAAGCTACTGCGCGCGGCCGGTAAAATCGAGGGGCTGGAGCGCATCCGCTTTACCAGCCCGCACCCCGCAGCGTTCACGGACGACGTCATCGACGCCATGGCTGAAACGCCCGCCGTCATGCCGCAGCTGCATATGCCGCTGCAGTCGGGATCTGATCGCATCCTCAAATCGATGCGGCGCTCCTACCGCGGAGCGAAATTCCTTGGGATCCTCGATCGAGTGCGCGCCCAGATGCCCAATGCCGCCATCAGCACCGACATCATCGTCGGCTTCCCCGGCGAAACCGAAGAAGACTTTCAGGAGACCCTGCGGGTCGTCGAGCTGGCTCGATTCGCTACGGCGTTCACTTTTCAGTATTCGATTCGTCCGGGTACCCCGGCTGCGACCATGCCCGACCAGGTTCCCAAAGCCGTCGTTCAGGACCGCTACGAGCGGCTCGCGGCTCTGCAGGAACGCATCTCTCTTGAAGAGAACCAAACGTTGATCGGCCGCGAGGTGGAACTGCTCGTCGCTAACGGTGGACGAAAAGACAGTGATACCCATCGTCTGAGCGGACGCGCCCCCGATAGCCGCCTCGTGCACTTTGATGTACCAGCGGGTTCGGCCCGCCCTCGTCCCGGCGACATGGTCACCGTCACCGTGACCCAGGCAGCGCCGTTCCACCTGATCGCCGACTCGACCGACGGTGCGCCGCTGCGTATCCGCTCCACCCGGGCTGGCGATGCCTGGGACCGCCTGGAGGCGCAGTCCTGCGGATTGCCCAGCCATGGTGGTAGCACCGGCGGGGCCGGACCGGTTTCCCTGGGCCTGCCGACCATCGGACTCCGGCTTGCGAGCGGCTCCACCACGATTCCCATTTACAACGTGAACGACGACGAGCGATAGAATTTTGTCGCCTGCACCAGCGGTGACAGCTGTACCAGCGGGACTGATCGCAATCATTGGCTCGACCGGTACTGGCAAGTCTGATTTGTCCCTCGACCTCGCTGAACGGCTGATTGAACGCGGCCAGCTGGTCGAAATCGTTAATGCCGATGCCATGCAGCTGTACCGCGGCATGGACATCGGCACCGCCAAATTATCGCGGTCGGAGCGTCGCGGCATTCCGCACCACCTGCTCGACGTGCTCGACGTGACGGATGAGGCCACCGTCAGCAACTACCAAAGGGATGCCCGCACGGCCATCAACGAAATCGTCGCGCGCGGGGCAGTACCGATCCTGGTCGGCGGCTCCGGCCTCTACGTTTCCGCGGTCGTCTTTGACTTTCAGTTTCCCGGTACCGATCCGGTGTTGCGGGCCCGGCTAGAAGCTGAACTATTGGCGCGCGGAGCGGGCCTGATGTATACCCGCCTGCAGGCCGTCGACTCGCAGGCCGCTTTGCGGATCGGCCCGAGCAACGGTCGCCGTCTGGTGCGCGCTTTGGAGATCGTCGAACTGACCGGCGCACCGCACGTGGCCGCCCTGCCCGCAGAGCCGGTGTACTGGCAGCCCAGCGTGCTGCTCGGACTGCGCACCCCGCGCGAGCAGCTCACTCCTCGGCTCGATGCCCGGGTGCAGCAGATGTGGAGAAGCGGCATCGTCGATGAAGCTCGAGCCCTACTCTCGGTCGGCATCGAAAGAGGCGTCACGGCGAGCCGTGCGATTGGCTATGCTCAGGCCCTCGGCCAGGTGCACGGCACGCTCAGTCAAGACGACGCGATCGAAGCCACCCAACAGCTGACCCGCCGTTACGCTCGCCGGCAGGTGAGCTGGTTCAAACGCTATGCGCACACCCACTGGATGGAGTCTGATTCGTCTAACCGGGTCGACGACGCACTCGCGCACGTTGACCGGGGCAGTGCACCCAGCTCGCCCTCACCAGCGACAGCGTGCGCCGGTTCGGGAGTGCACCCAGCGGCTGCACCGTAAACTAACAGCATGGGCATGACTTTGAACTTCACCAAGGGCCAGGGCACGGGCAACGACTTTGTGCTGTTCGCCGATCCCGATGGCACGTCGGAGCTCACCCCGGCGCAGATTCGCGCCGTGTGCGACCGTAAATTCGGCGTCGGCGCCGACGGCGTCATCCGTGCGGTGCGCAGTAAGAATCTGCCAGACGGCGCGGCCGCCCTCGCCGAGGACGACGCTGCCGAGTGGTTCATGGATTACTGGAACGCGGACGGGACCGTCTCGGAAATGTGCGGCAATGGCATTCGGGTCTATGCCAAATTCCTTATTGAGAACAACCTGGCCGAGCTGCACCCCGGCGACACCCTCACCATCGGCACCCGCGGCGGAGTGCGCGACGTGCAGCGCAACGCGTCCGGTTTCCAGGTCGACCTCGGACGGTGGAAGCTCGACGGGACCGAAGCGCTCGTACGCACCAAAAACTTGCCAGTAGCGCGTCCGGGCCTTGGCGTCAACGTCGGCAACCCACATACGGTTGTCGCTCTCGCCGACGATGACGAACTCGATGCGGCCGATCTCACCTTTATTCCCCAGCTGGATCCCGAACCTGCTGGTGGGGTGAATATCGAATTCGTGGTGCCGAACGACCCGCTGGTCGTCAACGGCGTCGGCCGGTTTCGCATGCGGGTGCATGAACGCGGCAGCGGCGAGACGCTGTCCTGCGGCACCGGTGCAGTGGCGGCCGCTTTGGCCACTCGGCACTGGGCGGGTAAGTCGGCGCCGCACCAGTGGCGGGTGGAGGTACCCGGTGGGGTGCTCGGGGTGCGGATGTTTCCGGCGGAAGATGGAGAACATGTGTCGCTGTCCGGGCCAGCGGAGCTTGTCTTCGACGGGGTCTTGAACCTGGGTTAGTCGCGGTGCACCTGGAGTACTCGAAAGCCCTTGCTGATGGCCTCCCGGGTGGTATCGAAGTGCGACGGGAGTTCTGCTGCGAGCCAACGCTGGAGGGAGTCTGAACCGAGGTTGCGCTGGATGACGAGCCAGGCATCCGCTTTCGGTTCGAGACGAGGCAGCCAGGTCTGCATGAGCCCGTGCAGTTCGTCCTTGCCGACCCGAATGGGCGGGTTCGACCAGATCGTGCGAAACGACACGTCTGTGGGTACGTCGGCGGCGAGCACGGCCCTGATGTTGGTCAGGCCGAGGGCGGCCGCGTTAGTGCGCACAAGATCAAGAGCACGCTCGTTGACATCGACGGCCCAAATGGTTGCCTCGGGGGAGGCGAGCGCAAGGTGCAGGGCGATGGGCCCCCAGCCGCAGCCGAGATCGAGAAAGTGGCCGGTCAGTGGTGGCTCGGGAGCGTACTTGAGTAAAACCTCGGTGCCGGTGTCGATATGGGCCGGGCTAAACACCGAGTTGGCCGTCGTTAGGAGCCGATCCTGACCGTGTAATTGCACGGTGATCTGGCGAGTTTTCAATACGGTGCCAGGCGCCGGAGAAAAATAGTGGTCGGACGACATAAGGGAACCTTTCAACTTCGTTCAACTAAGGTTAATGGGATGAATGATCCAACGGCGCCCTCGGGCAACGACACGGTAGACAACCCAGGCGCAGAATCTCTCGACCCAGACGATGTTGTGGCGCGAGTGTTAGCGAGCGCTGACAGCAAAGCTAGCGGTTACTCACTGTTCCGGAGTGGGTCAGCCCAGGCTCTCCAAGCGCAGTTTTCCGGCGAATACGACGGCAGTGACCACGACGGTGACCAGTCCGAACGTGCCGACCGCAACGCCCTGCGCCGAGTCGGCGGACTGTCCACTGAGCTCGAAGACGTCACCGAGGTCGAATACCGCCAGCTCCGTTTGGAAAACGTTGTGCTGGTGGGCGTCTATACACACGGCACAGTCGACGACGCGGAAAACTCCATGCGCGAACTGGCCGCCCTCGCAGAAACCGCCGGGGCGACCGTGCTCGACGGCTTACTGCAGCGTCGCGCCACCCCTGACCCGAGCACCTACCTCGGTAAGGGCAAGGCCCAGGAAGTCGCCGACATTGTGAAGGCGCTCGGCGCCGATACGGTCATCGCCGACACCGAACTCGCGCCCAGCCAACGGCGTGCCCTCGAAGACGTAGTCAAGGTCAAGGTCATCGACCGTACAGCCGTGATCCTCGACATTTTCAGCCAGCATGCCAAGAGTCGCGAGGGCAAGGCGCAGGTGGAACTCGCCCAGATGGCCTACATGCTGCCCCGCCTGCGTGGTTGGGGTGACTCGATGTCCCGCCAGGCCGGCGGCCAGGTCGGTGGCGCCGGCGCCGGAATGGGGTCGCGTGGCCCCGGTGAGACCAAGATCGAACTCGACCGCCGCCGCATCCACACCCGCATGTCCAAACTGCGCAAGCAGATGGTCGAGATGAAGCCGGCCCGGGAGGCCAAACGCGCCAACCGCAAGCGCAACGCCGTTCCCTCCGTCGCCATCGTCGGCTACACCAACGCCGGCAAGTCCAGCCTGCTCAACCGGATCACCAAAGCCGGAGTACTCGTTGAAAACTCCCTGTTCGCGACCCTTGACGCCACCGTGCGCAAGTCGACGACCGTCGACGGACGCCTGTATACCCTCACCGACACAGTCGGGTTTGTGCGCAACCTGCCGCACCAACTCGTCGAAGCATTTCGCTCAACCCTTGAAGAAGTCGCCGACGCCGACGTCATCGTGCACGTCGTTGACGGCTCGCACCCCGACCCGGTCGCCCAGCTCGCCACCGTGCGCGACGTCATCTCCGAGGTCGGCGCGCGCGACATTCCCGAATTGGTCGTCTTCAATAAGAGTGACCTGATCAGCGACGATGACCGCCTCGTTCTGCGCGGCCTCGAGCCGAAAGCAACGTTCGTGTCGGCCCGCACCGGAGAGGGCATCGAGACCGTCCTCGCCGCCGTGGCGCTCTTGCTGCCGACGCCGCAGATTGAACTCGACCTGCTCATTCCCTACGACCGCGGCGATCTCATCGCAGTTTTGCACGATCTGGGTCGGATTGAGACGACCGAATATGTGGAGACCGGCACCCATGTCACGGCCTTCGTCACCGCGGAGATCGAAGCATCCTTCGCTCCGTATGTCATCATGCCCGGGCTTTCCGCCTAGCGGTCGACAGTCCGCCGCCTGCCGCGATGACACGAACTGTCACATTCGGGCGCGGCGGTGGTGGTGTTGTTAGTGTCTAATCAATCGTTGCCGACGGAATTCGTTCCCCGGCATGGAGCGACAGCCGAGCCCGGCATCCGCCCGCGAGGAACCGCCAGTCTTGGCGCGTCCGCGGCCGCCCGGCCACCACTGCTGTACCGCTTCTGCCGAATGAGGAACCATGACCGCGACAGGGATTTCCGCGTGTAACGCCCGCCCGGCGTTCTCGTTCGAGGTGTACCCACCGAAATCGGTGGCCGCAGCATCCGCTCTCGCCCGCACGATCGATCATCTCGCCGCCGCCGGTCCGGAGTTCATCTCGGTCACCTATGGTGCCAACGGTTCCTCCCGCAACTCCTCGCTCGACGTTCTGCGCTACATCAAGGATCACACGTCAGTGGACGCCATGGCCCACCTCACCTGCGTCGGCTCCTCGCACGCAGACGCCAGTCGGCTCATTCGGGAGTTCCTCGACGCTGGCATCGACAGCTTCCTCGCGATTCGCGGAGACGCACCGCAGGGCACGGTTGAAGGCGACACCACATTTCTCGGCGACCTGCACAGCGCCGGGGAGCTGGTGCAGCTCATCCACCGCGTGCAGACCGAACGCGTGCCATATACCGAGACGGTGATTCCCGGTCTTCCCGGTGCCCGTGGGGTGAAAACCGAACGCAGCAAGGTGCGCATCGGCGTCGCGGCCTTCCCCAACGGCCACCCCAACTCGCGGTCGATTGCCCAGGATATCGACACACTGTTGGCCAAGCAGGCTGCCGGGGCCAACTTAGCGATCACCCAGCTGTTCTTTCACGCCGACGACTATCTGAGCTTCATCCAACGAGCTCGTTCTGCCGGAGTGTTCTTTCCCATTCTTCCCGGCATCATGCCGGTGACCAGCCCGAACCGGTTGCGTCGTATCCTGCAGCTCTCCGGGGAAAAATTGCCGGCCGAACTGTCCATCGAACTCGAGGTCGAACCGACCGAGGAAGGACAGCGCCAGATCGGCATCGACTACGCCGTTCGACTCGGGCAGGACGTTCTCGCGGGCGGTGCCCCCGGCCTGCATCTCTATGCCTTCAACCAGCACGACACCGTGCTGTCGATACTCGAGGGGTGCGGGGCGCGTCCGGTGCCCGCAGCCATGCCCTAGGCCTCGCGCCCGTTCCAGCGCGTAGGCCCACCCACCACGCTCGTCCTCTTCGACCATTCCAGCCACAATCGCTCAGTGAAGGATTCACCATGCCCAGCGCGCCCGTATCCAGCACCTTTCCCCCCGGCACCATCCTCGGTTACCCCCGCATCGGAAGGCGACGGGAGCTGAAGCAAGCCGTCGAAGCATTCTGGTCCAAAACGATCGATGCCGCGGCCCTCGAAGCTGTCGCCGCCGGGCTGCGGCAGCAGACCCGCGACAGGCTCGTCGATCTCGGTCTCGGCCGTACCGACTCCTCGATCCCCGAGTCGTTTTCTTACTACGACCAGGTGCTCGACACCATCGTCGCCGTTGGCGCGATCCCCAGCCGGTTTGCCTCACTCGTCGCCGCAGACGGAACCCTTGACTTGGCTGGCTACTTCACCCTGGCGCGGGGCGAGGGTGAGAACCTACCCCTCGAAATGACCAAGTGGTTCGACTCCAACTACCATTACCTCGTGCCCGAGATCGGCCCGGAGACGGTGTTCTCGCTGGCCGGTGACCGGATCGTGCGTGATTTCGTCGAAGCCAAAGCAGCCGGGTTCCTCACCCGTCCGGTGCTCGTCGGGCCGGTCACGTTTCTGTTGCTCAGCAAGGCCAGCGTTGAAGCTTCGGCCGGATTCTCGCCACTGTCCCGGCTCGATGATCTTCTTCCCGTTTACGCGGCGCTCCTGGCGCGGTTAGCGGATGCCGGCGCGGATTGGGTGCAGCTCGACGAGCCTGGCCTGGTCAGTGAATCCATCGACGTGCCGCGCGCCGAGACGCTGGCGGCCGTCGCATCCGCTTACGGGGTGCTGGGTCGGTTGACCGGCCGGCCGGCGCTGTTCGTTGCGGCGCCCTACGGCAGCCTCGATGATGCCCTCCCGGTTCTCGCCGCCACAGCCGTTGAAGCAATCGGCCTCGACCTGGTGCGGGGAACTCTGCCGCAGGCGGTACCGGGGCTGGCCGGCAAGACCCTCGTCGCCGGGGTGATTGACGGCCACAACATCTGGCGCGGCGACCTGACCGAGGCCATCGGAGTTGCTGAGGGTGTGCGGGCGCTATCGGACTCCGTTTCCGTCTCCACCTCGACCTCCCTGCTGCACGTGCCGCACGATGTGCTCGATGAAACGTCGCTGCCGGGCTCATTGGTGAGCTGGCTGGCCTTCGCGGATCAGAAGGTGGGGCAGGTCGCTACCCTCGCTCAGGGACTTGTCCATGGACGGGCCTCGATCGCCGGGCCGTTGGCTGAAGCCGAAGCGGCGCTGGCTGCGCGGCACAGCGCCCCTGGCGTGCGCGACGGCGCCGTGCGCCTCCGTGCTGCGGCGCTCACCGAGGCCGACTTCAGTCGAGGCGCTTACGCCGATCGACTGAGCGCGCAGGATTCCGCTTTGCAGCTGCCGCCGTTGCCGACAACCACGATCGGATCGTTCCCGCAGACCGGTGACATACGCCGAACACGAGCCCAGTTTCTCAAGGGAACCCTGGCCGCCGATGAGTATCGGTCCCTGATGCGCGCCGAGATCGGTCGGGTGGTGGCCCTGCAGGAGGAGATCGGGCTTGACGTGCTGGTGCACGGAGAACCCGAACGCAACGACATGGTGCAGTACTTTGCCGAAAACCTCGATGGGTTTGCCGTGACCGAGAACGGCTGGGTGCAGTCATACGGCAGTCGCTGCACGCGGCCGTCCATTCTGTGGGGTGACGTATCGCGCCCGGCACCGATCACGGTGGACTGGTCGGTGTACGCGCAGAGCCTTACGACGAAGCCGGTCAAGGGCATGCTCACCGGACCGGTCACGATTTTGGCATGGTCTTTTGTGCGCGATGATCAGTCGCTCGGCGAGACCGCCCGCCAGGTAGCCTTGGCCCTGCGCGATGAGATCGGCGATCTGGAGGCTGCGGGCATCAAGATCGTCCAGGTCGACGAACCGGCCCTGCGTGAACTGTTGCCGCTGAAGAAAAAGGACCACGCGGACTACCTGGATTGGTCGGTCGGCTCGTTCCGTCTCGCCACGGCCGGTGTAGCGGATGCGACCCAGATTCACACCCACCTCTGCTATTCGGAGTTCGGTGTTGTCATCGAAGCCATCCGCAACCTTGACGCAGACGTCACGAGTATCGAAGCAGCCCGCTCCCGGATGGAGGTCGTGCGGGAGATCGAGGCTGGCGGGTTCGATCACGGCATCGGCGCTGGAATCTATGACATTCATTCACCGCGGGTGCCGAGCGTAGACGAATTGACGACCCTGCTCGATACCGCCCTGGAATCGATTCCCGAACGACAGGTCTGGGTGAATCCGGATTGCGGCCTCAAGACGCGTGGCTACGACGAAACAGTGCAGTCCCTGCAGAATATGCTCGCCGCCACGCGGATAGTGCGCGAACGCCTCAGCGCCGACGTGATCGTCTGACGCGTCTAACGCGGTGACTCGTCTGACGCGGTGACAAAAAGGGCCCGACCACCGGTTGGTGGTCGGGCCCTTTTGTGTGACACCAATCAGCGCGAAGACTAGACCGAGCGCAGGACCGCGACTACTTTTCCGAGGATGTCCGCAAAGTCACCGACAATCGGCTCGAAGTTGCTGTTGCGTGGCAGTAGCCAGGTGTGGCCATCGCGCTTCCGCAAGACCTTCACCGTGGCCTCATTGTCGAGCATGGCCGCGACGATCTCGCCGTTCTCTGCGGTTTTCTGCTGACGAACAACGACCCAGTCGCCGTCGCAGATGGCAGCGTCGATCATGGACTCACCCACAACCTTGAGCATGAACAACTCTCCCTGCCCAACGAGCTGGCGGGGAAGCGGGAAGATCTCGTCTATCTGCTGGTCGGCCGTGATCGGGATGCCCGCGGCGATACGACCGACGAGGGGTACCATCGCAGCATCGCCGACCTGTACGCCCGGGTGAAAGCTGTCCTGGTCACCGGTGCCGACGTCTTCTGGGGCACGCTGAATCTCGATGAGGACTTCGAGGGCACGGGGGCGATTCGGGTCCCGGCGCAGGTAACCGCTGAGTTCGAGTTGATTGAGCTGGTGGGTCACGCTCGACAGCGAGGCGAGACCGACCGCGTCGCCGATTTCCCGCATGCTCGGCGGGTAACCGCGCGAGCTCACCGAGCGCTGGATCACGTCGAGAATAGCGAGCTGGCGTTGGCTCAAACTCTTGCGGCGCCGAGTGCCGCCCTTGTCGCGGGTACCACTGGTGTCTTGTGTCACGATGTGCCCTCCTGGAGTATGTCCCGCCTGGCCTGAAACCGTGTCATGCGGGAATGTCGGTGGTGTCTGGTTGAGTGTCAATGCAGCAATTGTCCTATCGAAAGTTTATCCAGTTCCATGCCCTGGAACAAACACTTATTCGAGTGTGTCGCGCTCAATTCCGGGCTGAGCCGAGAAAAAGCTTGCATGTTCGATTGTTCGAAGTTATATTCGGAACATAGTTTCGTATCTGGGCCTCCCGGCCGAGGTCCGGATACGAGACTCGCAACGCGCTTACCTTGGAGGTTTGACATGACCACAGTATTTGCATCAGCAGTTCCCGTATCGGCAGCCCTCACGCCCGTTCCGCGCCTTCGCCTCACCCGCCGCGGTCGCTTGGTTTTCACAATTCTCGCTGCCGTACCGCTGGTGTTCGGCGCCGTGTCTTTCGCCATCAACGGGGGTGCGGCTGGGGCTACGGACTCCGCCACGGGCATCGACCTCATGTCGTACACAACCGACTCCGGAATCGTCACGACCCTGACGTACTCGCCAACCGACGTCGGTTCAGCCCGGTTCATCACGGTCGAACCCGGACAGACCCTGTGGGACCTCGCTGAAGATATTTCGCCGGCGGGCGACCCGCGCGACGTAGTGGCCGACATCAAACGACTCAACGCCCTGGCTGTTGAAACGTTGCAGCCGGGCCAGCGCCTGGAAATCCCCTCCGACTCCTAGGAAGGTATCGGCAGACGCGCGGGGCCGTAGCATGGAGAGGGTGACCAGTCTCGAAGATCTCCCGCTCCGCACCAATCTGCAAGGCCTCACCCCATACGGTGCTCCGCAATTGCATGTTCCGGTGGCCCTGAACGTCAACGAGAACACGCACCCCATTCCTGATGCGGTGGCGCGCGACATCCTGGCTAACCTGGCCGAGGCCATCCACTCGGTGAATCGGTATCCCGACCGTGAGTTCACGGCGCTGCGCGAGGCGCTGGCCCTCTACCTCGGTGAGGGGCTCACCGCCGACAATATCTGGGCGGCGAACGGGTCCAATGAAGTGCTCCAGCAGGTGCTTCAGGCGTTCGGCGGGCCGGGGCGCACCCTGCTTGGCTTTGCCCCGACTTACTCGATGTACTCGATTCTCGCCTCCGGTACCGACACCACCTGGATTCCGGGCGCGCGTGACGCCGACTACGAGCTGTCTCCGGCGACCGCCGTGAGTGAGATCACCCGAATCAAACCCGATATCGTTTTTCTCTGCTCCCCGAACAATCCCACCGGCACCCCGCTCTCGCTTGAAACCATCGCCGCCGTCTACGACGCGACCGACGGCATCGTTGTCGTTGACGAGGCCTACGCCGAATTCGCGCCCGCTGGCACCCCGAGTGCCGTCACCCTGCTGCCCGGTCGGGAACGGCTTCTCGTCTCCCGAACCATGAGCAAAGCCTTCGCCTTTGCCGGTGCCCGGGTTGGCTACCTGGCTGCTGATCCGGCGGTGACGGATGCCCTGCGCCTGGTCCGCCTGCCGTACCACCTCTCGGCCCTGACCCAGGCCGCTGCGAACGCCGCCCTGGCGCACAGCGCCGAGATGCTCGCCATGGTCGACGACATTCGGGGGCAGCGTGACCGGCTCGTGGATGAGCTCGCCCGCCTGGGCTACTCCCCGCACCGAAGCTGGAGTAACTTCGTACTTTTTGGAGGAGTGGCCGACCCGCGAGAGACCTTTGAGGCGTTGCTCGCTGAGGGAATCCTCATTCGCGACGTGGGTATTGCTGGCCATTTGCGGGTGACGGCGGGGACCGAGAACGAGACGTCTCAATTCCTCGAGGCACTGGGCCGCCTGGGACGAGCCGGCACGCCCGGTCAAACCGATTCGGCCCGAGGCGAATAAGCTAGCAGTATGAGTTCTCCTGCCGGCATTCTCGCGCCCCGCGTCGCCCACCTGCAACGGGAGACGAGTGAATCCAGCATCGACCTCTCGCTCAATCTCGACGGCACCGGCGTCAGCGATATCCGCACCTCGGTGCCGTTCTACGACCACCTCCTCACCGCGTTTGCGAAACACTCGCTGTGCGACCTCACTGTGCGTGCTTCCGGCGACATCGAAATTGACGTACACCACACGGTCGAAGACGTGGGAATCGTGCTCGGCCAGGCTATTCGTCAAGCACTTGGCGATAAATCGGGCATCTCGCGCTACGGTGATGCGCTGGTTCCGCTCGACGAGGCTCTCGCCCAAGCCGTTGTCGACATTTCGGGTCGCCCCTACCTGGTGCACACCGGCGAACCGGCCGGCTTCGAATTCCACCTCATCGGCGGACACTTCACCGGGTCCATGGTGCGTCACGTCTTTGAAGCCATCACCTTTCACGCCGGGTTGACCGTGCACGTCACGGTGCTGGGTGGTCGCGACCCACACCACATCGCTGAAGCCGAGTTCAAGGCTTTCGCCCGCGCTTTTCGCCTCGCCAAGGCTCTCGACCCGCTGGTGCACGGTATTCCGTCGACCAAGGGTGCCCTGTGAGCCGGGTCGTTGTCTTTGACTACGGCACGGGCAATGTGCACTCCGCGGTCAAGGCACTCGAACTAGCGGGCGCTGACGTCACCCTGACGAGCGATCGAACCGTCGCCCTCGAGGCCGACGGCCTCATCGTGCCCGGTGTCGGTGCGTTCAGCGCTGTGATGGCCGCTCTCAAGGCGGTGCGCGGCGACGATATCGTCGATCGCCGCCTGGCTGGCGATCGTCCGGTGCTCGGCATCTGCGTCGGCATGCAGGTCATGTTTGAACACGGTGTCGAGCGTGGGATCGACACCGTGGGACTGGGTGAATGGCCCGGAGCGGTCACCGAACTTCCCGCACCGATTCTGCCGCACGTGGGCTGGGACACCGTCACCAGCGCCCCTGACTCCGTGCTCTTCCGAGGAATCGAAGAGGAACGGTTTTATTTCGTGCACTCGTACGCGGCCCAGGCCTGGACGCTCGAGGTCATGCCGCCGTTTCCCGAACCCCGGCTCACCTGGGCCGAACACGGGGCACCGTTCCTGGCTGCCATTGAGAACGGCCCGCTGAGTGCCACCCAGTTTCACCCGGAAAAATCCGGTGAGGCAGGCATCCGCCTGTTGAAGAACTGGATCGGCACTCTGCGCGACTAGCTCGGTGCGCCTAGACTTCACAGTCCAAACCTCACCTGCCTACCCATCACCGGCACCTGCCATGAACCAGGTCGCAGCACGCGGCCGCACCAACCAAGGACATCAATGAGCGAGTTCAACAAGATACCGAGGCTCGTCCTCCTGCCCGCCGTCGATGTGGCCGGCGGTAAGGCAGTTCGCCTGACAAAGGGGGAGGCCGGTACGGAAACAAACTACGGTGACCCCGTCGATGCTGCGGCTGATTGGGCACGGCAGGGTGCAGAGTGGATTCACCTCGTCGACCTCGACGCAGCGTTTGGCCGGGGCAACAATACCGGCGTGATCAAAAAGGTCATCCGCCAGGTCAAGGGCGTCAATATCGAGCTCTCCGGCGGCATCCGCGACGACGAATCGCTGGAAGCAGCACTGACCACGGGAGTCAAGCGCATCAACCTCGGCACAGCGGCACTGGAAAATCCGGAGTGGGCGGCGAGCGTTATCGCGCAATACGGCGAGGCCGTTGCCGTTGGCCTCGACGTGCGCGGTACGACCCTCGCCGCACGCGGCTGGACACAAGACGGTGGAGACCTCTGGCAGGTGCTTGAACGTCTCGAAGAAGCGGGCTGCGCCCGCTATGTAGTGACCGATGTCACCAAGGACGGCACCCTGCAGGGTCCGAACATCGATCTGCTTCGCCAGGTGCTCGACCGCACCCGCAAACCCGTGATCGCCTCTGGCGGCATCTCCAGCCTCGATGACATTGACGCCCTGCGCCGCCTGGTTCCGCTCGGGCTTGAAGGTGCCATCGTGGGCAAAGCACTGTATGCGGGGGCCTTCACCCTTGCCGAGGCACTGGACGTCGCGGGGGACTAATGGCGAAGGCGCGAAACCTCGGTTCCACCGGTGACCCATCTGGACGTCCGGATGGTGCCGCGCCATCAGGTCAACCCGGCGATCACAACGAGTCGGCCAACACGGCCGACTCCGCTGGCCAGCCTTGGGTCGGTCGCGAATTCGAGGCGAATCTCGATGCCGGCGATGACGGATCCGCGCCAGCAGCGCTTGCCGAGGCGCTCGCCCGGTTTCAGGCGCGCGAGGCCGGGGAAGAGAGCGTCATCGACGCCATTCGCAGTTCCCGCCTGCTCATCCCTCTGGTGACCAAGCTCGGCGATGCCGCACTGAACGGGCGCGGCCAGACGATCGATAAAACCCAGGAGCTGTCGATCATCACCGTGGCCGGTCCAGACGGCCGCACCGTACTGCCTGCTTTCTCTTCAACCGCCTCGATGACGATCTGGAATCCCCTCGCCCGGCCCGTTCCAGCGGATGCCGTGCGCGTCGCCCTGGCCGCCGCGCAGGAAAATACCGACCTCGTTGTGCTCGACCCGACTTCGCCGGGTGAATTCGTCATTCGCCGTCCGGCCTTATGGGCCATCGCCCAATCCTTGCCGTGGACACCGAGTTACGCCAGTCACCATGTCGCCGACGCTTTCACCGCATCGATCGCGACCGAACTTTCGGTTTTGACCGTGCAGCTTTCTGCCGGTGACCCGCTTGGCCGGCTCACCGGCCCCGAGCTGGTGGTTCAACTGGAACTGGTCGACGGCCTCACCCAGACGGAACTTGACGCAATCCTCACTCGGCTTGGCACGCGCTGGTCGGAAAGCGAGACCATCACGACCGGCGTTGATTCGCTGAGCGTCAAGCTCGTCGCATCAGCCTGACGCCCGATATGGCCCTGCTCAGTGCACTGTCGGTGGGTCAGGCGAGAATGACGGTATGACCGACGTTCTCGATCAATTCTCCCCGGCTGCCCGGGCCTGGTTCACCGAGGCGTTTGCCGCGCCGACCGCAGCGCAGCTCGGTGCGTGGACTGCTATCGCGCAAGGGTCGCACGCCCTCGTCGTGGCTCCCACCGGATCGGGCAAGACCCTCGCCGCCTTCCTGTGGGCCATCGACCAGTTGGCGAACGAGTCAGCACCGGCATCAGCCGAGCCCGGTACCCGTGCGCCTGGTACCCGTGCGCCTGGTACCCGTGTGCTCTATATTTCACCGCTCAAAGCCCTCGGCGTTGACGTCGAACGCAACCTCACCGCGCCACTGGTGGGAATCACCCGTGCCGCGCAACGGCTTGGACTCCAGCCGCCGCAGGTCACGGTCGGTGTGCGTTCGGGAGATACGCCGACCGCCGACCGCCGCAAGTTGATCTCCTCGCCCCCCGACATCCTCATCACCACTCCGGAATCATTGTTTCTGATGCTGACGTCGGCAGCTCGGGAATCGCTGAGCGATGTGCAGACGGTCATCATCGATGAGATACATGCGGTCGCGGCCAGTAAACGCGGAGCCCACCTCGCCGTATCGCTCGAACGCCTCGACGCGCTCCTCGGCCACCCGGCCCAGCGCATCGGGTTGTCGGCCACCGTGCGCCCGCAGAGCGAAGTGGCGCGCTTTCTCGGTGGCGCCGCGCCCGTGCACATCGTGGCGCCGCCCTCCCTGAAACGGTTCGACCTCCGAGTGGTCGTGCCGGTCGACGATATGAGCGACCTCGGGCCGGTACCGCAACGCGAAGGGGTCACGTCGGCCGCTGCTGCGCAAACCGGGTCCATCTGGCCCCACGTTGAGGAGGCCATCGTTGACGAGGTGCTGGCGCACTCCTCGAGCATCGTGTTCGCGAATTCCCGGAGACTCACTGAACGGCTGACCGCCCGGTTCAACGAAATCTATGCCGATCGCCTGGCCGGGGCGGAGGCATCCGCTCTGGTGCCCGTCTTGACTGCCGAGGGCGAGATGGCCGAACACGGTGTGATGCGCCCGCCGGCCGAGCTGATGGGGGCAAGCGGGCAGAGCATAGGCGCTGCACCCTTGCTCGCGCGGGCGCATCACGGTTCCGTCAGCAAGGAACAACGAGCGTTCATTGAAGACGATCTGAAGTCGGGGCGGCTGCGCTGTGTCGTCGCGACCTCGAGCCTGGAACTCGGTATCGACATGGGCGCAGTCGATCTGGTCGTGCAGGTTGAATCGCCGCCGTCGGTGTCGAGCGGGCTGCAGCGGCTTGGCCGGGCCGGGCACCAGGTGGGTGAGGTTTCGCGCGGGGTGATCTACCCCAAGCATCGCGCCGACCTCATCCACGCTGCGGTTGCCGCCGAACGCATGGTGGCCGGCGCCATCGAAGCGCTGCGGGTACCCACCAACCCGCTCGACATTCTGGCGCAGCAGACTGTCGCAGCCTGCGCGCTCGAGCCCATCGACGTGGAGACCTGGTTTGACACGGTGCGGCGCAGCGCGCCGTTTGCGACCTTGCCACGCTCGGCCTACGAGGCGACCCTTGACCTGCTCGCCGGCCGCTACCCGTCTGACCAGTTCGCCGAACTGCGCCCCCGCATTGTCTGGGATCGGGACGCTGGCACCCTGACCGGGCGGCCCGGAGCGCAACGTCTGGCCGTGACGAGCGGCGGTACCATCCCCGACCGCGGCCTGTTTGGCGTCTTCATGGTCGGCGGCGAACAGATCACCGGCAAACGGGTCGGCGAACTCGACGAGGAGATGGTCTACGAGTCGCGTGTGAACGACGTCTTCGCGCTCGGCACCACGAGCTGGCGTATCCAGGAGATCACCCACGACCGGGTGCTCGTCGTGCCCGCTTTCGGGCAGCCAGGGCGGCTTCCGTTCTGGAAAGGTGATGGCCTCGGCCGCCCGGCCGAACTCGGCCGGGCCATCGGCGCGTTCGTGCGCGAGGTTGCGGGCCTGCCGCCCATTGAAGCCCAGGCTCGCTGCGCGGTGGGCGGGCTCGACCAGCGTGCAATCAACAACCTGCTGGCCTTCCTCGCCGAGCAACGCGCGGTCACCGGGCAGCTCCCGACCGACCGCACCCTCGTCGTTGAACGCTTTCGCGATGAACTGGGGGACTGGCGGGTTGTGCTGCATTCCCCGTTCGGCACCCCGGTGCACGCACCGTGGGCGCTCGCCGTGGGTGCTCGCGTGCGCGAACGCTACGGAATCGACGGCTCCTGCGTAGCCAGCGATGACGGTATCGTCGTGCGCATCCCCGACACCGAAACCGAACCGCCCGGCAGTGAGCTCTTCGTTTTCGACCCCGATGAGCTCGAGCAGATCGTCATCGACGAGGTCGGGGGCTCCGCCCTATTCGCTTCCCGGTTTCGGGAGTGCGCTGCCCGGGCACTGCTGCTGCCCAGGTACAAACCCGGTGCGCGCTCGCCGCTGTGGCAACAACGCCAGAAGGCTGCCCAACTACTCGACGTGGCCCGCACCTTTCCCACCTTTCCGATCATTCTCGAGACCCTGCGTGAATGCCTTCAAGACGTGTACGACCTTCCGGCCCTCGGGGCGCTGGCCCGGCAGATCGGCTCCCGCGAATTGCGTCTGGTTGACACCGAGACCGAGACCGCCAGCCCGTTCGCGAGCACACTGCTGTTCGGTTACGTCGCCGCCTTCATGTACGAGGGCGACACCCCGCTCGCCGAGCGGCGCGCCACCGCCCTCGCCATCGATTCGAGCCTGCTGGCCGAACTGTTGGGGCGGGTTGAACTGCGTGAACTCCTCGACCCGAGCGTTATCGCCCAAACCGACCGAGAACTGCAACGGCTCGCGCCGGACTACCTGGCCAAGGGCGTGGAAGGTGTCGCCGATCTGTTGCGCACCCTTGGCCCTCTCAGCACCAGCGAGGTCGCCGAGCGGATGCTCATTCTCCCGCCGGAATCGCCGCCCGCGCAGGGCCTGCCGTCCGCGCAGGGCCTGCCCGGCGTCCTTGTCGCCGAGCAAGCCCTACTGGGACTGGTCGACGCGCGCCGCGCCGTGCGCGTGAGCATCGGCGGTGAGGAACGCTGGGCAGCAGTCGAAGATGCGAGCCGATTGCGCGACGCTCTTGGCGTTCCCCTGCCGATCGGGGTGTCCGCTGCGTTCACTGAATCCGTGGCTGATCCGCTCGGCGATCTGGTGAGCCGCTACGCACGCTCGCACGGACCCTTCACCACCGGCGCCGTCGCCGACCGGTTTGGCCTCGGCACGGCCGTTGTGCAGATTGCCCTCAAACGCCTCGCCGACGCCCGCCGTATCGTGGCCGGCGAATTCCGGCCGAACGGCACCGGCTTGGAATGGTGCGACTCCGAGGTGCTGCGGCGCCTGCGTCGGCGCTCGCTCGCGGCCCTTCGGCACGAGGTGGAACCGGTGGACCAGCAGGCCATCGGTCGGTTCCTGCCGGTCTGGCAACACGTGGGAGGCAAGCTGCGCGGAATCGACGGCGTCGCATCCGTTGTGGAACAGCTTGAAGGGGCGCGCATTCCGGCGTCCGCCTGGGAGACGCTCATTCTGCCGGCCCGGGTGAGCGACTACCAGCCGGGGATGCTCGACGAACTCACCAACGCGGGGGAGGTGCTCTGGGCGGGCGCGGGAACCCTCGCCGGCAACGACGGTTGGGTCAGTCTGCACCTCGCCGAAACGGCCCAGCTCACCCTGCCGCTTCCCATCGATGTGGAGACGACGCCGCTCCAGCAGGAGATCCTGACGACCCTGGGCAGCGGGGGCGCCTACTTCTTTCGGCAGCTGTCTGACGCCGTCGGCAGCCAGGACGACGCCGCACTGGTGCAGGCGTTGTGGGACCTGGTCTGGGCCGGTCTGATCAATAATGACACGTTCGCTCCGGTGCGGTCGCTGCTAGCCGGCGGGCACACGGCCCACCGGCAGAGCCGGGCAGTGCCGCGCGCCCGCCTGCATCGCGGGCGGTCGATGCCGCGGCCGAACCTGCCGAGTCGCAGCGGTCCCCCCACGGCGTCAGGCCGATGGTCGATCCTTCCGGTTGCCGACGAATCCCCGACCCGCCGCGCCCACGCGCTGGGGGAGACGCTGCTCGAACGCTATGGCGTGGTGACCCGGGGGGCGGTAATGGCGGAGAGCGTGATCGGCGGCTTCTCGCTCGTCTACCGCACCCTCACCGGGTTTGAAGAGATGGCACGTTGCCGCCGCGGCTATTTCATCGAGGGGCTCGGCGCGGCTCAGTTCGCCACCGGCGGTACCATCGACCGGCTGCGCACCTTCGCTGTGGGAGTCTCCCAGACGTCCGTAGACGTTAGGAACACCGCACCCCTGGAAGCTGTTGCCCTGGCCGCGACCGACCCGGCGAATGCCTATGGCGCCGCGCTGCCGTGGCCGACCCTGCCTGGCGACACCACCCACCGCCCGGGTCGAAAGGCGGGCGCACTCGTCGTTCTTGTCGACGGTGCCCTCGTGCTGTATGTCGAGCGCGGCGGTAAAACCGTGGTTGCTTTTGAAACGGATCAGCAGGTGCTCACGGCGGCCACCGTGAGTCTGGCCGCGCTGGTCACCAACGGTCGCGTGCAGAGGATTGCGGTGGAAACGGTCAACGGCGTGTTCGTGATCGGCACCGACGTGGGCGGGGCCTTGCGCGCCGCCGGATTCACCGAGACCCCGAAAGGGCTGAGGCTGCGTGCCTGAGGGCGATACCGTCTACCGCACCGCCCGTTCCCTCGACCAGGCCCTGGGCGGCAGCATCCTGACCGGCTGCGACATTCGGGTACCCGCTTTCGCAACGGTCGATCTGACGGGACAGACCGTGCACGAGGTCGTCAGTCGCGGCAAACATCTGCTGCACCGGGTCGGTGAGACGAGCATCCACTCGCATTTGAAGATGGAGGGTGCCTGGCACCTGTATCGACCGGGCACGCGGTGGCAGCGGCCGGCGTTTCAGGCACGCATTGTGCTGCAGACGACCGAGTGGGTTGCCGTGGGGTTCGAACTCGGCGTGCTGGAGCTCGTGCCGACCCGGGCTGAGGCCGAGGTGGTCGGCCATCTCGGATCCGATCTGCTCGACGCCGAGTGGAGCACGGCTAACGCTGCCGAGGCCACCAGGCGCCTGGCTGCCCACGGTGAGAAGCCGATCATCGTGGCCCTTGCTGACCAGCGCAATCTGGCCGGGCTGGGCAACGTCTATGTCAACGAGCTCTGTTTTCTACGCGGATTGCTGCCGAACCGGCCCGTAGCTGAGGTCACTGACCTCGCCGGACTCGTGATGCTCGCCCGGCGCCTGCTCGTGGCCAATAAAGACCGTGACGAGCGCACGACCACCGGCAACCTGCGCCGGGGAGCCCAGCTCTGGGTCTACGGGCGGGCCGGGCAGCCGTGTCGGCGGTGTGGCAGCCGCATCCGGAAGGGACGGCTCGGCCGTACCGAACTGGAGTTGCGCGACACCTACTGGTGCCCGCGCTGCCAGATCTGAGACTGACAGGCCGCCGGTTAGGTGACTGGGCCGGTGTACTTCTCACCGGGGCCCTCGCCGATTGGATCCTGCACGAAGGACGCCTCGCGGAACGCGAGCTGCAGGGAACGCAGGCCGTCCCGCAGGCTGCGGGCGTGCATGTCGGCGATATCGGGGGCAGCCGCCGTGACCAGTCCGGCGAGGGCCGTGATGAGCTTGCGCGCCTCGTCGAGGTCGATCTGGGCGTCGGGATCTTCGGCGAGGCCGCACTTCACGGCAGCCGCGCTCATGAGGTGCACGGCGGCCGTGGTGATGATCTCCACAGCGGCTACGTCGGCGATATCGCGTGTTGCCTGGGCAGCATCCCGCTCAAAATCAACATCCCGGTCAAGATCGGCATTCTGCTCTAAACCCGTATCGTGCTCAAAACTTTGGCTCACTGCATTCCTCTGCTAGGCTTATTCTTGGTTCCGGGACAATAGTCTCGGTACGAAAGTGGAGAATCTCCCACCCGCGCATACCGCTTCATCAAGGTTACCGGGTAGTTTGCACTCCGCCGTCGCGTTATCGCCTCCTTCGGGAAGGTGGCAAAGCGAGGGTAGACAGGGTGTCGTGTGGAACAGGTCAACGACAAGGTCGGCTCGGAAAGCGCGTGATTTTCCTCTCTTCGTCCCCAATCGGCATCCGCTGACTGGTTGTGATCACGAAGTTAACCAAGAGGAGAGACGCATCAGCGATCCCCGTACAAATGACCGTATACGCGTCCCCGAAGTTCGTCTCGTTGGTCCCAACGGCGAGCAGGTCGGGGTCGTGGCGATTGATGTTGCCCTGCGCCTGGCACAGGATGCCGACCTCGATCTCGTCGAAGTTGCACCTGAAGCCAAGCCACCCGTGGCCAAGATCATGGACTACGGCAAGTTCAAGTACGAGGCTGCGCAGAAGGCCAAGGAGGCCAGGCGCAACCAGGCGAACACGATCCTCAAGGAGGTTCGTTTCCGTCTCAAGATTGATACGCACGACTACGAGACCAAGCGCAAACGCGCCGAAGGCTTCCTGAAGAGCGGTGACAAGGTCAAGGCCATGATTCTTTTTCGTGGCCGTGAACAGTCCCGCCCTGATCAGGGCGTACGACTGCTCCAAAAATTTGCCGAGGATGTCGCCGAGTACGGTTCCGTGGAATCTACTCCGATGATCGACGGTCGAAACATGGTCATGGTGATTGGCCCGTTGAAGAACAAGTCAGAAGCCAAGGCTGAGATCAACGCCCACAAGGCTGCCGAGAAGGCAGACAAGGTCGCCGATAAGGCAGACAAGGTTGCCGATAAGGCAGCGAAACAGGAGGAACCACATGCCTAAGATGAAGACCCACTCCGGAACCAAGAAGCGTTTCAAGGTCACCGGAAGCGGAAAGATCATGAAGCAGCAGGCCGGACTTCGACACAACCTCGAGGTCAAGAGCACGCAGCGCAAGTCCCGTTTGAACCAGGACCAGGTGCTGGCTAAGTCGGATCAGAAGACCATCAAGAAGCTTCTCGGTCTGTAAACCAGGCCCCAATAGTAGGCCCGTAACGAATAAGGATTTGTAAAAAATGGCAAGAGTAAAGAGGGCCGTAAACGCCCACAAGAGTCGCCGCGTTATTCTCGAACGCGCCAAGGGTTATCGCGGTCAGCGTTCACGCCTGGTCACCAAGGCGAAGGAGCAGCTCACTCACTCCTTCACCTATAGCTACCGTGACCGTCGCGCACGCAAGGGTGACTTTCGTCGCCTGTGGATCCAGCGGATCAACGCTGCGTCGCGCGCCAACGGCCTCACCTACAACCGTCTGATCCAGGGCCTCGGCCTGGCTGGCATCGAGGTTGACCGTCGTATCCTCGCCGACCTGGCCGTCAACGAGGCAGCGACGTTCGCGGCGCTCGTCGAGAGCGCCAAGGCTGCCCTTCCCGCCGACACCTCGGCACCGAAGGTCGCCGTCACGGCGTAAGGCGTCACCCCGATCGGTTCACCACCGGCTGCCTCCTGGGCGTGAATGTGGTGAAAGATCGACAGTTTTGAATTGAACAGTGAGGAGCGGGCGACATGGTCGTCCGCTCCTTTTTCTGTAAGTAAACCTTGTGCAACTAAACTCAAGATCATGCTTGATAATCCACGTTCACCGCGCGTCCGTTCCGTCGCAAAACTTGCCAAGCGCGACGCGCGCCTCGAGTCCGGTCTTTTTCTGCTCGAAGGCCCGCAGGCCGTTTCCGAAGCACTCACCTTTCGCCCAGAGCTCGTCGTGGAGTTGTTCGCGACGCCGACCGCGCTCGACCGCTACACCGATCTAGCCCAGAAAGCGATCGACGCCCAGGTCGAGGTGGAGTTCGTCTCCGAAGAGGTGCTCGAGGCTATGGCCGATACGGTCACCCCGCAGGGCTTCGTGGCTGTCTGTCACCAGTTCCCCACCTCGGTAAAGAAAATCTTCAATGCCGAGCCCAAGCTCGTCGCCATCCTCGAAGAGGTGCGCGATCCCGGCAACGCCGGCACCATTATCCGGGCAGCGGATGCCGCGGGCGCGGACGCCGTCATCCTCACCGGTCGCAGCGTCGACCTGTACAACCCCAAGGTCATCCGTTCCTCGACCGGCTCCATCTTTCACCTGCCCGTCGCTATCGCGGCCGACCTCTCCGACGTACTCGACCGTGCCCGCTCGGCCGGGCTGCAGCTCTTTGCCGCCGACATCAAGGGCTCCGACCTGCTGACCGCCCGCAACGAGGGCTTGCTTGCCGCTCCGACCGTGTGGTTGTTCGGCAACGAAGCGCGCGGCCTGACCGACGAAGACCTGGCCCGAGTCGACCGCAGCGTGAGCGTGCCGATCTACGGCAAAGCCGAGTCGATGAACCTCGCGACCGCAGCATCCGTCTGCCTGTATGAGAGTGCATTCGCCCAGCGCGCCTGACCTCCTGCGTAGCACAGATACGCGATGCCCGGACTGTTACAAATGCGTTGCTGTCCGGGCATTTGGCATGTCCAGACACGCGTTCTGTCCTAAGTTAGGGAGTATGGAGCCCACAGATTCGTCCCCGGCCACCTCGAACATCACCGTTCGTCGGGGCGAACCGCTAGTCGTCGTCAAGGACATCAACAAGCACTACGGAGAACTGCATGTTCTCAAGAACATCAACGCCGTGGTCAACCGCGGCGAAGTTGTGGTGGTGATTGGTCCGAGTGGGTCGGGCAAATCCACCCTGTGTCGGGCGATCAACCGCCTCGAGACCATCGATGACGGTGTGATCACCATCGACGGTGTGAAGTTGCCGGAAGAGGGTAAAGCACTGGCTCACTTGCGCGCTGACGTTGGCATGGTCTTTCAGGCGTTCAACCTCTTCGCGCACAAGACCGTGCTCGACAACGTCACACTCGGTCCGATCAAGGTGCGCGGCCTGTCGAAGGCCGCGGCCGAGAAAAAAGCGATGGCCCTGCTGGAGCGCGTCGGCGTGGCCAACCAGGCCAAGAAGATGCCAGCCCAGTTGTCCGGTGGACAGCAACAGCGAGTCGCCATCGCGCGCGCTCTCGCCATGGATCCGAAAGTCATCCTGCTCGACGAGCCGACCAGTGCCCTCGACCCGGAGATGATCAATGAGGTGCTCGAGGTCATGGTCGACCTCGCCAACGACGGCATGACCATGATCGTCGTCACGCACGAAATGGGTTTCGCCCGCAAGGCTGCAGACCGCGTCATCTTTATGGCGGAGGGCGAGATCGTGGAGGAGACCACTCCCGAGGAATTCTTCACCAACCCCCAAAGCACGAGAGCGAAAGACTTCCTCTCCAAAATACTTGCCCACTAATCGGTGGACAGGGTTTACACAGCAGCAGTACCAGCAATCAGGAGAAAAACCATGAGACTCAAAAAAGGTCTAGTGATTTCGGCCATTGCGATCGCAAGTGCGCTCGTGCTTAGCGGCTGCGCGGACTCGGGCGCCCCGACCGATGCCGCCGCCCCAGTGGAGACGGCGGTGTCGTTCCCTGAGGGAAGCACCATGGCCCGCCTGGCCGACGCTGGTTCCATCAACATTGGAACCAAGTTCGACCAGCCGCTGTTCGGCCTGCTCGGCCCCAGCGGCGATCCAGTCGGCTTCGACGTTGAGATGGGGAAGCTCATCGCGGCCAAGCTCGGCATCCCGGCATCGGGCATCAAATGGAGCGAGGCGGTTTCCGCCAACCGCGAGCCGTTCATTGAGAACGGTCAGGTCGACCTCGTTATCGCAACCTATACGATCAACGACACCCGCAAGGAAGCCGTGTCCTTCGCCGGACCGTACTACTCTGCCGGACAGGACCTGCTCGTACTCGCGGGAAACCCGGACAACATCACCGGCCCCGAGGACCTTGCCGGCAAGAAGGTGTGTACCGTGAGCGGTTCCACCTCGGAGAAGAATATCGCCGAATTCACGACCGACATCATCGCCTCGGATACCTACTCCAACTGCCTCGGTCCGCTGCGCAGCGGCGAGGTTGTCGCGGTCACGACCGACAACGTAATCCTGGCCGGCCTGGCCGACCAGAACTCCGGTCAGTTCGAGGTCGTTAACAACGCATTCACCGAAGAGCCCTACGGCATCGGCCTCGCGCATGACGACACCGAATTCCGCTCGTTCATCAACGACGTGCTCGAAGCGGCTTACGCGGACGGTAGCTGGGTCTCGGCTTGGGAGTCCACCGCGGGTGCTGTGCTCGACACCCCCACCCCTCCGGCCGTCGACCGCTACTAGGTCTACTTTCGGATTCGCTAACCAGCTTTGAGCCGTAGAGACCCGCCCAGTGGGCGGGTCTCTACGGTGACCACCAGCATGTTCCACGCATTGCCCGACCCACAGACATATAAAAGACGAGGAGGTGAGTTGTGGACGCAGTGATCGACAACCTGCCGCTGTTCCTGGAAGGTTTCCGGAACACTCTGGGCCTGCTCATCATCGCGGGAGTGGGCGCATCCGTACTCGGGCTGATCGTCGCAGCCATGCGCATCTCACCGATCTCGTCATTCCGCGTCTTCGCAACCGCCTATACGGAACTTGTTCGCAACACCCCGCTTACGCTCGTCCTGTTCTTTTGCGCCTACCTTCTGCCCCTTTTAGAGTTCAGCCCGGGATACTTCCAGCTGGCCGCTATCGGGCTCACGGTGTATACCTCTCCGTTCGTAGCCGAGGCCCTGCGGTCCGGCGTGAACGGCGTACACGTGGGACAAGCCGAAGCGGCACGCAGCGTGGGCCTCACCTTCGGACAAACGCTCACCTTCGTGGTGATGCCCCAAGCCATCCGCATGGTGGTACCACCCCTGATCAATGTGATCATCGCTCTCACCAAGAACACTTCGGTCGCCGGTGCGTTCTTCGTATTCGAACTTTTC
This sequence comes from Cryobacterium sp. Hb1, assembly GCF_004403585.1. NCBI lineage: Bacteria > Bacillati > Actinomycetota > Actinomycetes > Micrococcales > Microbacteriaceae > Cryobacterium > Cryobacterium sp. Hb1. The sequence continues at coordinate 180,896 of NZ_SOHI01000030.1, forward strand.
GGCGCCGCACGCAGGGTGACCAACGACCGGGGTGATGCTGTGATCCCCATTTTGCTCGCGGTCGCCGCGTTCTACCTGGTCGTCACCATTCCTCTCGGCCTTATCGCCGGCAGGATCGAGAAGAAGGTGGCGGTGCTCCGATGAGTTCTGTACTGTACGACGCCCCGGGACCGAAGTCTCGCGCGCGATCGCGTCTCATCTCCGTTATCGGAACAATTATCCTGGCCGCTGGCTTGCTCGCTCTGATCGTGGTGCTCGGCCTGCCTAAGACCAGCGCTAACGGCGCGGTGCAGCCGGGCCTGTGGGATATCAGCCGCTGGGACGTCTTCAACGACCTGCTGGTTTGGCGTACCCTCGGGTTCGGCGCACTTGCGACCCTGCGCATGGCCGCGGTGGCCGCCGTTTTCGCGCTCCTGATCGGAGTACTGTTTTCCTTCGGGCGGTTGTCGGCATCCGCTTGGATTCGGGTGCCCACCACGGTGCTGCTCGAATTCTTCCGCGGTATGCCCGTGCTGCTCATGATGCTCTTCATCCTGTTGGTGTTCGCCACCGGATCGTTCTGGGCGGGAGTAGCGGCTCTGTCCGTGTACAACGGCGCCATCATCGGCGAGGCGCTCCGCGCAGGAATCAACGCCCTGCCGCGTGGTCAGCGCGAGGCTGGACTCGCTATCGGCCTTACCCCGGTGGCCACCCGGTTCCGCATTGAGTTTCCGCAGGCATTTCGTCAGATGCTGCCGATCATCATCGCCCAGCTGGTGGTGCTACTCAAGGACACGTCCTTGGCTTTCATTGTGGGCTACAACGAACTCCTCCGGGCCGGACTGAACCAGCTAGCCAACTTCTTCGGCGATCAATATAAGTTCTCGTTCTTCTTCATCGTGCTCGCCATCTATCTGACCTTGAACTTGTCGCTGTCGTGGCTGGCACGCAGAATTGCCAAGCGCACCGGGCCGCAGGCTGGCAGCGTCACCACGGACTCCGCCGCCCCGGTCGACCCGCACTTGGGCGACCCACATGCGGTGGATGCCGAGAGCAGAAGCCACGCGTCGCAAGGCGGCTAAACTCAGGGACTGTGTCTGATTCCGCTGGTCCCATCGACCCACCCGCCATTACCGAAGCCGTCGTCAATATCGCGGTTGACGCCGCACTGGCCGCTATTGCCACCGCCGACACGACCGCCGCCCTCAGGCTTGTGCGCAGCGAGCACGCGGGGGAGTCTTCACCGCTGTCGAAGCTCAACGCCTTGATGCGCAGCGTGCCCGGCAACCAGAAGGCCGCTGCCGGCAAGCTCGTTGGCCAAGCGCGCGGCGCCGTCACCAAGGCGTTGACCGCTCGCGAAGATGACATTGGCAGCGCTGAAGCCGCCGCCCGCCTGCTCGCCGAAACGGTAGACGTCACCGCCGCAGCGTCAACCTGGAAACCGGGGGCGCGGCATCCGATCTCGCTGCTCAGCGAACGCGCCGCCGACGTCTTCGTGGCCATGGGCTGGGAGGTCGCCGAAGGCCCGGAGCTTGAAAACGAATGGTTCAACTTCGACGGGCTCAACTTCGACGAGGACCACCCGGCCCGCGCCATGCAAGACACCTTCTTCGTCGAACCGACGGATGCCCACCTCGTTCTACGCACTCAAACCTCACCCGTGCAGCTGCGCGCATTGCTCTCGCGTGAGCTGCCGGTCTACGTGGTCGCGCCCGGACGGGTTTTTCGCACCGACGAACTCGATGCGACCCACACGCCGGTCTTTCACCAGATCGAGGGCATCGCGATCGACAAGGGCCTCACCATGGCGAATCTGCGCGGCACGCTCGACCACTTCGTGCAGGCCCTATTCGGTCCAGAAGCCAAGGTGCGCCTGCGCCCGAACTACTTTCCATTCACCGAACCGAGCGCAGAGCTCGACGTCTGGCACCCGACCTTCAAGGACGGCGCACGCTGGATCGAGTGGGGCGGCTGCGGCATGGTGCACGCCAACGTGCTGCGCTCCGCCGGGATCGACCCCGAGGTCTACTCCGGGTTCGCGTTCGGGGTGGGCGTCGAACGAGCTGTGATGTTTAGAAATGACGTAAAGGACATGCACGATATGGTCGAGGGCGATATTCGGTTCAGCCAGCAGTATGGGATGACGGTCTGATGCGGGTACCACTTTCCTGGCTCGGCGAATTCGTCGACCTCGCCCCTGGCACCACGCCGGAAGACGTGCATGCTGCCCTCGTGAGCGTCGGTCTCGAAGAGGAAGATATCCACCGTTTCGACGTGTCCGGCCCGATCGTGGTCGGCGAGGTGCTCGAATTCGTCGGCGAAGAGCAGACCAACGGCAAGACCATCAACTGGTGCCAGGTGCGAGTTGCGCCGGGCGACGAACTCGCCGCTGACGGCGGCCCCGCCATCCATGGCATCATTTGTGGCGCCCACAACTTCGCCGTCGGCGACAAGGTCGTCGTGACCCTGCCCGGAGCTTCGCTGCCGGGCCCGTTTCCCATTGCGGCCCGCAAGACCTACGGCCACGTCTCCGACGGCATGATCGCCTCGGCCCGTGAACTCGGCCTCGGCGACGAGCACGATGGAATTCTGCTGCTGGCTTCGCTCGGCATCGACGCTCCGGTCGGAACGGATGCGATCCCCCTGCTGGGCCTCGATGACAGCGCCGTCGAGATCAACGTCACCCCCGATCGCGGCTATGCCTTCTCCATTCGCGGCGTCGCCCGCGAATACTCGCACGCCACCGGCGTGCCGTTTCGGGACCCTGCGCTGGCACCGACGGTCGTGGCCCCGGTCACCCGGTTCCCCGTGACGATCGACGACCAGGCTCCGATTCGGGACCGAACCGGAGCAAGCGTGTTCGTCACCCGCGTCGTGCGCGGCGTCGACTCGACCCGGCCGACCCCGGCCTGGATGATCGCGCGACTGGGGCTGGTCGGCATCCGCTCGATCTCGCTCGTCGTTGACGTGACCAATTATGTGATGTTCGAGCTCGGCCAGCCGTTGCACGGCTACGACCTGGACAAGCTGACCGGCGGAATCATCGTGCGGCGCGCGACCGCCGGGGAGAAATTCACCACCCTTGACGCGGTCACCCGCACGCTTGACGTTGAAGATTTGCTGATCACCGATGAATCCGGGCCGATCGGCTTGGCCGGTGTCATGGGCGGGGCAAGCACCGAGATCAGCGCGCAGACCGTCAACGTGCTCGTCGAGGCCGCCAACTTCGACCCGGTGTCGATCGCGCGCTCGGCCCGTCGTCACAAGCTGCCGAGCGAGGCCAGCAAGCGGTTCGAACGCGGTGTCGACCCGCGCGTGGCCGCTGTCGCTGCCGAACGCGTGGTGCAGCTGCTCGTTGACCTGGCCGGGGGAGTCACCGACGATCTCGGTTCGGTCTACGACGAGACTCCGGTACCTCAACCGATCCTGCTGCCGACCGGGTTCGTCTCGGGTGTCATCGGCCTCGCCTACACCGGCGACGAGGTGCGCGATGCGCTGGTCGACGTCGGTGCTTCGTTGGTCGAATCCGACGGCGATCTGCAGGTCACCCCGCCGAGCTGGCGCCCCGACCTGACGGATAAGTGGACCCTCGCGGAGGAGGTCGCCCGCATCGTCGGCTACGACCGCATTCCCTCGGTGCTGCCCGTCGCGCCGCCCGGCCGTGGCCTGACCCGCACGCAGACTTTGCGCCGTACTGTCGCGCACGTTCTGGCAGCGACCGGTCACACCGAGGTCTTGACCTACCCGTTCGTTTCCGAGCGGGCGAACAACGTGTTCGGCGTGTCCGTTTCACCCGCCGTGTCCGCCGCCGCAAGCACGGCGGATGCGGCATCCGCTGTGCCGACTTCGGTGCCGCTTTCGGTGATGGTTTCAGTGCCGCAGATAAGGGTCGCTAATCCGCTCGACGGTGAGGCACCGTTTTTGCGCACCTCGATTCTGCCGGGCCTGTTGCAGATCGCGCACCGCAACCGGTCACGCGGACTGGTCGACGTGGCCATCTACGAGCAGGGACTGGTCTTTCGGCCCGAGGCCGGCGTGACATACGGCACGACAGTGCTCCCGGCCGGCGCCGCGCGCCCGAGCGCTGAGGCTGAGGCGGCCCTGAACGCGGGAATTGTGCCGCAGCCACTCATGGTCGGGATCGTTCTCGTCGGCAATGACGTGCGGCACCAACCCGGACAGCCCGCCGTTGGAGCGGGCTGGCAGTCTGCGTTGGCCGCTGCGCAGCAGGTGGCATTGGCGACCGGAGTGCGCATCGAAGTACGCCAGGGCCAGCACCCGGCGATGCACCCGGGCCGTACCGCCGAGCTGTTCGTCACCGTGTCGGCTTCGACTGTGTCGGCTTCGACTGAGGCGGTCTCGACCGTGTCGGTGGGATTCGCGGGAGAACTGCTCCCCACAGTCGCCGACGACTATGACCTTCCCGCTGTCGTGGCCGTGGCCGAGATCAACCTCGGGCTCGTCTTCGCGCAGGCCGAGAGTGACGTGACGGTCACGCCGATCCGCACGATGCCCGCAGCGACGCAGGACCTTTCGCTCGTCGTCTCGGTTTCGGTGCCGGCTGCTGCCCTGGGCGCGGTCGTCGCCGAGGGTGCGGGCGACCTGCTCGAAAGTATCGACCTGGTCGACGACTACCGCGGTGCCGGAGTCGAGTCCGGCCAGAAGTCGCTCACCTTCGGACTGCGTTTTCGCGGCGAGGAGCGCACGCTGACCGCCGCCGAGGCGAGCGCTGCCCGCTTGTCCGGGGTTGCCCTCGCTGCGGATCGTTTCGGGGCGGCCCTGCGCGAATAGCCCGCCGGGGGCCTGCATGTCGCGACCAGCGGATGCCGCGGCCCGCGGCATCCGCTGGTCAGGGCACTCGTTCGGGACGCGGGCACTCAGCGCCCAGGGTGCTGCGAACTGTAACGAGTGCCGTGGGCTGTTGCCGTCAGGTGTACGTGCGGGATCCGCTTGTGGTGGCACTCGTTCGGGACGCGGGCACTCCTTCCAACGGGTGCTGCGAGTCCTGACGCGTGCTGCGAACTGTAACGAGTGCCGTGGGCTGTTGCTGTCAGGTGTACGTGCGGGATCCGCTTGTGGTGGCACTCGTTCGGGACGCGGGCACTCCTTCCAACGGGTGCTGCGAGTCCCGACGAGTGCCGCGAACGCAGGGTGCAGGGTCAGCGGGTGCGCGGCACACCCTTTTCGCATAGGAACCGATAGAACTCCACGNAGGGTGCAGGGTCAGCGGGTGCGCGGCACACCCTTTTCGCATAGGAACCGATAGAACTCCACGGCATTGAGGGCCAGGTTCCAGCCCCAGCGGTTGAAACTCGTCACAAACGGGCGAAGCACGCTCTCCCGATCCTTCTCGGCCAGGACCACCCCCACCACGTCCTTCCCGTTCATGACCGCTGCGCGGGTGTACTTGGTGTGCCCGTCAAACTCTCCGATCTTGCGCACACCCCGCCAGAAGTAGTCCACGAAGTACGAGCGGCCAGCGACGTCAAATCGCACCTGCAGTTCGGGAATCTGAAACTTCAGTTCCTCGAAGCGCACTCTGCTGAGCGACTCGCCGGCGTTGGCCGAGAGTTCGTCGGCAAACGTGATGGCCCGCTCGGCAGCCTGGCGCCCTGTGCGGGGACGCACCGCGTCCAGTTCCGCAAAGAGCACCGCCTTCGTGATCGCCGGAACGCCCGGATTTCCCGCGCCGGGCACCACCCGCCTGCTCTCTTGGTGAAGCACGTGGTCGATCATCGTCACTCCGGTGAGAAAACTGCACCCGGCAGCGATATCGACAAGGGTACGAGCGAGGCTGGTCACCGCGACACCGGCGATGAGTGTTGCATTCGGGTCGGCGACGGCGCGATGGGTTGTAACGAGCCGGTGACTGCTGCCGCCATGGGCGTCGGGGACGAGGGCATGCACCGTGACGGGCCAAGCGCCAATCAGTGGTAGTCCGTGCATGGCCGCGGCCGAATGGTGTGAGAGCACCAGTGGTCGTTTGGCCGCCCCGGCAGTGGCACGCGCGAACAGGCGGTATTGCCCGTCGAGACCACACGCCTTCCACTTCGTGCCGAGCGCGTACCAACCGCGTCGAAGACGCCGGAGCTCGCCCCGTCTCACCAGCAGGCCCACGGCGTGCGCATTCATACCGGCCCCACGAAGGGCATCAGCCGTGATGAGCCCGTCGCCGAGCGCATCCTGCGTTTCCAAGGCCTCCAACATGCCCCCACTCTGCCGCGGAACGCGAGCCGGTCCTCGTTTGGCGCAACAACTGTGGGGAACTCGGGACGAGTATTCACTGTGCAGAGAGCGGATGCTCCGACTCTCGGGGCACTCGTTTCGGATGCGGGTACTTGGTGTTCGGGGTGCCGCAAACTCTTACGCGTGCCGCGTGCCGCGTGCCGCGTGCCGCGTGCCGCGTGCCGCGTGCCGCGTGCCGCGAGTCGCGACTGGGGGCGGCGCGCGGCATCCGTCGTCGTGGCACTCGCTAGGGAAGCCGGCACTTCCCGTCAGGGGTGCTGTGAACCAACAGGGGTGCTGTGAACCAACAGGGGTACTGTGAACCAACAGGGGTGCTGTGAACCAACAGGGGTGCCGCGAACCAACAGGGTGCCGTGAACCAGCAGGGTGCCGCGAACCTGCACTGTGCTGTGAACCAGCAGGGTGCCGTGAACCAACAGGCGTGCCGTGAACCACGCCGAGGGCAGCGACGGCGAGCGGAGGCCCGCCGCACGCGTGACGCCCCGCGCGAGCGCGGAAATCGGGTCGCCGGGGCCGCGCTAGGTTTAACACATGGTCTTTTCGGTGGCAGTGGCGGGTGCGAGCGGGTATGCGGGCGGCGAACTGCTGCGTCTGCTTTCCGGTCACCCCGAATTCGAGGTGCGCACGGTCACCGCACACAGCAATGCCGGACAGCGTCTGGTCGACGTGCAGCCGCAGCTGCGTTCGCTCGCCCACCTGACCCTCGTCGACACCACCCCGGAAAATCTCAGCGGCCACGACGCTGTCTTCGTAGCCCTGCCGCACGGAAAATCCGGTGAGCTGACGGCGCACCTCCCCAATGACACCCTCGTGGTGGACTGTGGCGCCGACCACCGCCTCGAAAACCCCGACGACTGGGCGGCGTTTTACGGCGGTGACTACTTCGGTTCGTGGACCTATGGGGTGCCCGAACTGGTCACGGCCAACGGCAAACAGCGCGACAGAATTGTTGCCGCACGCCGCATCGCCGCGCCCGGCTGCAACGCCAGCACTGTCGCGCTCGCCCTGGCCCCCGGCATCCATGCGGGAGTGATCGAAGCGCAGGACCTCGTTGCCGTACTCGCCGTCGGCCCGAGTGGCGCCGGCAAGAGTCTCAAGTTGCCAAACCTCGCTGCCGAGATCCTGGGCTCGGCCAACCCCTATGCGGTCGGCGGCACTCATCGGCATATTCCCGAGATCGTGCAGGCGCTGCGCTGGGCCAAAAGCGCCGCATCCACGTCGGCACGAGACGCGACCATCTCGTTCACGCCGGTGATCGTACCGATGTCGCGCGGCATCCTCGCGACGGCGACCGCCCGCCTGGTACCCGGCACGAGCGCCGCCGCCGTGCGCGCCGCGTGGGAGAGCGCCTACGCCGACGAATCGTTTGTGCACGTGCTTCCTGAGGGACATTTTCCGCGCACGGCCGATGTGCTCGGCGCCAACACCGCTCTGATCGGACTGGCCGTCGATGAGGCGGCCGGCCGCGTCGTCACGATCACCGCCATCGACAATCTTGTCAAGGGCACCGCCGGCGCTGCCATCCAATCTGCCAACATTGCCCTCGGTCTGACCGAAACTCTCGGTCTGACCATGAATGGAGTTGCTCCGTGAGTGTCACCCATCCCGCCGGTTTCGCTGCTGCCGGCGTCACGGCCGGCCTGAAAAAGTCCGGCGGGCTCGACCTCGCGCTCGTGCACAACCTCGGCCCGCTGCAGAACGCCGCCACCGTGTTCACGAGCAACCGCTGCCAGGCCAACCCCGTCATCTGGAGCACCCAGGTCATGAGCGACGGCCGCGTCAGCGCCATCGTACTCAACTCCGGGGGCGCCAATTGTTACACCGGCAGCATCGGCTTCCAGACCACCCATGCCACCGCCGAAGCCGTCGCGACCCGCCTCGACATCTCCTCCGGCGACGTTTTGGTCTGCTCCACCGGACTGATCGGTGAACAACTCGACCTCGACCTCGTCACCGCGGGAGTCTGGGACGCCACCCTCCATATCAAGACGGATGCCGCAACCACCCCGGCCGCCGGCCTCCTGGCCGCGCAGGCGATCATGACCACCGACACTCGCCCGAAGGAGGCCCTGTACACCTCTCCCGCCGGTTGGAGCATTGGCGCCATGGCCAAGGGCGCCGGCATGCTCGCTCCGGGCCTGGCCACGATGCTCGTGGTCATCACGACCGACGCCGTGCTCGACTCGGCCGACCTCGACACGGCGCTTCGCGCGGCGACCCGGGTCACCTTCGACCGCCTCGACTCCGACGGCTGCATGTCGACCAACGACACCGTGAGCCTGCTCTGTTCCGGTGCGAGCGGCGTCGCTGCCGACAAATCCGAATTCAACATCGCCCTTGTCGAAATCTGCCGCGACCTGGTTTTACAGTTACAAGGAGACGCCGAGGGCGCCGCGCACGACGTGGCGATCACCGTCACCAACGCGGTATCCGACGACGAGGCGGTGACCGTGGCCCGTGCTGTCTCGCGCAGCAACCTGTTCAAGTCGGCCATCTTCGGCAACGACCCGAACTGGGGCCGCGTGCTCGCCGCCGTCGGAACGGTGCCGGTCGAAAGCGCAGCCTTCGACCCATATAGCATCGACGTCGCCATCAATGGCGTTCAGGTGTGTACCGCGGGCGAGCCCGACCAGCCGCGCGAGCTCGTCGACCTGTCGGGCCGCGGCGTGACTGTGCTCATCGACCTGCATGCCGGTAGTGCAACGGCCACCCTGTGGACCAACGACCTCACCCACGACTATGTCGAAGAGAACAGCGCGTACTCGAGCTGATCATGACCGAAACACCGAGAACTAACGCCGAAACCAGCCAGGCCGAAGCATCTGTTAAGGCGGCAACGCTGATCGAAGCGCTGCCGTGGCTCAAACGCTTTCACGACCAGATCATCGTCGTGAAGTTCGGCGGCAACGCCATGGTGAGCGAAGAGCTGCAGCGCTCCTTCGCCGAAGACATGGTCTACCTGCGATACGCGGGCATCCGGCCGGTCGTCGTGCACGGCGGTGGCCCGCAGATCTCCGCCATGCTGGCGCGCCTCGGCATCGAAAGCGAGTTTCGTGGCGGCTACCGGGTGACCACGCCCGAAGCGATGGATGTGGTGCGCATGGTGCTCACCGGCCAGATCAATCGCGACCTGGTCAGTCACATCAACCAGCACGGTCCGCTCGCCGCGGGACTCTCCGGTGAAGACGCCGGCCTGTTTCGCGGGCGCCGGCGCGGCGTGGTCATCGACGGCGAGAAGGTTGATCTCGGACTCGTCGGCGATGTCATCGGCGTCGACCCCGAAGCAGTACTCGCCCAGCTCGCAGCCGGCCGCATACCGGTGGTCTCGTCGATCGCTCCCGATACGGATGTTCCGGGCCAGTCGCTCAACGTCAACGCCGACGCTGCTGCTGCCGCACTCGCTATCGCGCTGGGCGCGGCCAAGCTCGTGATTCTCACCGATGTCGCCGGTTTGTATCGCGACTGGCCCAACCGGGATTCGCTCGTGTCGATCATCGATGTGGTCGAATTACGCGGTCTGCTGCCCGAGCTGGAATCGGGAATGATTCCCAAGATGACGGCCTGTCTCGATGCCGTCGACGGTGGCGTCGCTAAAGCTGCAATCATCGACGGGCGAGTGCCGCACTCGATCCTGCTCGAAATTTTCACTGGAAGCGGCATCGGCACGGAGGTAGTACCGGCATGATTGAAGATTCTTGGCAGGATCGGTTCGCCGATTCGATGATGCGCACGTTCAGCCCGCCACTGGCCATGCTTGTGCGCGGTGAAGGCTGTTACGTCTGGGACGAGAAGGGCACGCAATACCTGGACTTTCTGGCCGGTATCGCGGTGAATTCACTCGGTCACGCACACCCTGAGGTCGTTGCTGCCGTGACCAAGCAGATCGGCACGATCAGCCATGTCTCCAACTATTTCGCCACGCCGCCGCAGATTGAACTGGCCGAACGCCTCAAACGCATCACCGGCGCCGGTGAAACGGGCCGTGTCTACTTCTGCAATTCCGGTGCCGAGGCCAACGAGGCAGCGTTCAAACTGGCCAGGCTCAACAACCAAGGACACCGCAGCCGCATCATCGCGCTACACGACTCCTTCCACGGCCGCACAATGGGCGCGCTCGCCCTGTCGGGCAAGCCGAACATGCGCGAGGCATTCGAGCCCGTGCCCGGCGGAGTCGAACACATTGACAGCACGATCAAGGCCCTCGAAGCCACCATCGACAACACCGTCGCCGCCCTGTTCCTCGAACCGGTCAAAGGCGAGGCGGGCGTCATCGACCTGCCCGAGGGGTTCCTCAAGCGTGCCCGTGAGCTGTGCACCGAGCACGGCGTACTCCTGATCCTCGATGAGATCCAGACCGGTATCGCCCGCACCGGCGCCTGGTTCGCCTACAACCACGCTGAAATATTGCCGGATGCCGTCACCATCGCCAAGGGGATGGGTGGCGGTGTCCCCATTGGCGCGCTCGTCACCTTCGGCTGGGCCTCCGAACTGTTCCGTCGCGGCCAGCACGGCTCGACCTTCGCCGGCAACCCGCTCGTCACCGCGACCGCCAACGCCGTACTCGGCGTGATCGAACGCGATGACCTGGCCGCCAACGCCGCTGTGAGGGGCCAGCAGCTGCGCGAGATCATTCTCGGCTTCCACTCGCCGCTGATCGACGAGGTGCGCGGGCGCGGCCTGCTACTCGGCATCGGCCTGACCGAACCGGTCGCCTTGAAGCTCGGCGCGGCCGCGCTCGCCCAGGGCCTCATCGTCAATGCCGCCAACGAGACCAGCATTCGTATCGCCCCACCCCTGATCGTGGGGGACGCTGAGCTGGCCGACTTCCAGGAACGGTTCGGGCGAGCACTGGCCAGCCTCTAGGCTGGACGAATCCCACTTTGCGCGGGTTTCGCACCGGCGCGGGACTACCAACCGGGCGGAGCGGCATCCGCTCACCTGCTACTTAACAACCGAAAGTGACACCGTGACCCGCCATTTCCTGCGCGACGATGACATCTCCCCGGCCGAACAGGCCGAGATTCTCGATCTGGCCCTGGAGCTGAAGCGAGACCGATTCGCAGTGCGCCCGCTCGCCGGCCCGCAGACCGTCGCGGTCATTTTCGACAAGTCCTCCACCCGTACCCGGGTGTCCTTCGCGGTCGGCATCGCCGACCTCGGCGGCAGCCCCCTCATCATCAGCACCGCGAACAGTCAGCTCGGTGGCAAGGAGACCGCCTCCGACACGGCCCGCGTGCTCGAACGCCAGGTCGCCGCGATCGTCTGGCGCACCTACGGCCAGGCCGGACTCGAGGAAATGGCGCTCGGCACGACCGTGCCCGTGATCAACGCGCTCAGCGATGACTTTCACCCCTGCCAGCTGCTCGCCGACCTGCTCACCCTCCGCGAACACCGCGGCGACCTCGCCGGCCAGACCCTCGCCTTTCTCGGTGACGGTGCCTGCAACATGGGTCAGTCCTATTTGCTCGCGGGAGCGACCGCCGGCATGCACGTGCGCATCGCGTCACCGGCCGGCTACACCCCGACCGACCAGGTGGTAGCGGATGCGACGGCCATCGCCGCCCGCACCGGCGGCTCGGTCGCTTTGTTCACCGACCCGCGCGAAGCCGTCACCGGCGTCGACGTGGTCATCACCGACACCTGGGTGTCGATGGGCAAGGAAGAGGAGAAGGCCACCCGGCTCGGCGACCTCGGCCAGTATCGGGTCGACGCTACTCTGATGGGCCTGGCGAAGCCGGGCGCCCACTTCATGCACTGCCTGCCGGCAGACCGCGGCTACGAGGTGACTGCCGATGTCATCGACGGGCCGCAGAGCATCATCTGGGACGAGGCCGAGAACCGCCTGCACGCCCAAAAAGCCCTGCTGGTCTGGTTGCTCGCGCAAAACGCGGCCTGACCGTCTGGCTCTCGCCATCTGGTCGGGGCCCGGGCCCGGGGCCCAGTTTATAAACTGGGCCCGCGGACGGGGCCCGGGCCCCGACCGCAGTGCAGGGAGGGCAGGCGGGCGGGGGAACGGCGCCCACAACGTAAACTTTAGACAGATCAAGATTTAGGGAGAAGCATGGCGGAACGCGTTGTACTCGCATACTCGGGCGGACTGGATACCTCGGTCGGCATCGGCTGGCTCAAGGATGCCACCGGTAAAGAGGTCGTAGCCCTCGCCGTCGACGTCGGTCAGGAGGGTGAAGACATGGACGTGATCCGTCAGCGCGCCCTCGACTGCGGCGCCGTCGAATCCATCGTCATCGACGCCAAGGACGAGTTCGCCAACGACTACATCGTGCCGACGCTCAAGGCGAATGCGCTGTACCAGAAGCGGTACCCGCTCGTTTCGGCCATCAGCCGACCGCTGATCGCCAAGTACCTGGCCTCCACCGCCAAGGAGCTCGGCGCCGACAGCGTCGCCCACGGATGCACCGGCAAGGGCAACGACCAGGTTCGGTTCGAAGCGGCCGTCGCGGCCCTCGCTCCCGACCTGACCTCGCTCGCCCCGGTGCGGGACTTTGCGCTGACCCGCGACAAAGCCATCGAGTACGCCGCCAAGCACGACCTGCCCATCATGCAGTCCAAGAAGAGCCCGTACTCGGTAGACCAGAACGTCTGGGGTCGCGCTGTCGAGACCGGGTTCCTCGAAGACCCGTGGAACGCGCCGATCGAGGACCTTTACACCTACACCCAGGACCCATCGGTCACTCGCGCCCCCACTGAGGTCGTCATCTCCTTCGAGCAGGGGGTGCCCGTTGCCATTGATGGCAAGAAGGTCACCCCGCTGCAGATGATTCAGTTGATGAACCGCCTCGCTGGTGACCAGGGGGTCGGCCGCATCGACATCGTCGAGGACCGCCTCGTCGGCATCAAGAGCCGCGAGATCTATGAGGCGCCGGCCGGCATCGCACTGATTGCTGCGCATGAAGAGCTTGAGAACATGACCGTGGAACGTGACGTCGCCCGCTACAAGCGGGGCGTCGAGAGCAAGTGGGCCGAGCTCGTCTACGACGGTCTTTGGTTCTCGGGTCTGAAGAAGAGCCTCGACGTGTTCATCGAGGACACTCAGAAGCACGTGACGGGCGACATCCGCTTGAAGATGCACGCCGGCACCGCCGTCGTCACCGGTCGTTCCAGCACGACGAGCCTGTACGACTTCAATCTCGCCACCTACGACACCGGCGACTCCTTCGACCAGTCCATGGCCAAGGGATTCATCGAGCTGTGGTCGTTGCCGAGCAAGATCGCGGCCCGCCGCGACGCGACCAGCAAGTAGGGCGCCCGCGTGTCGAGTGAGAAGAACGCGAACCGCGCCGGAGCGGCGGGCGCCCTCTGGGGTGGCCGTTTCGCCGGGGGGCCGTCGCCGGAACTGTCGCGGCTGAGCAAGTCGACCCAGTTCGACTGGATGCTGGCCGAATACGACCTGCAGGGCAGCCGCGCGCACGCACGGGCTCTGGCCGCCGCGGGGTATCTCACCGACACCGAACTCACCCAGATGGTTGGCGCGCTCGAAGAGCTCGAGCGCGCCGTCATCGCCGGCGATTTTCTCCCCGCCGATGCCGATGAAGACGTGCACTCGGCGCTGGAGCGGGGTCTGATCGGTATCATCGGCGTCGAGATCGGGGGCAAGCTCCGCGCTGGCCGCAGCCGCAACGACCAGGTCGCGACGCTCGTGCGCATGTGGCTGCGCGACCACGCCGCCATCCTCGCCTCGCTCGTCATCGAACTCATTGATGCCCTCGCTGCCCAGGCTGAGGCGCACGAAGGCGCCATCATGCCCGGCCGCACCCATCTGCAGCACGCCCAACCGGTGCTGCTCGCGCACCACCTGCTGGCGCACTGCTGGCCGCTCGTGCGTGACCTCGACCGCTTCGCGGACTGGGGTCGGCGAGCGGATGCGTCTCCCTACGGTTCCGGCGCCCTCGCCGGTAACACCCTCGGTCTCGACGCGCATCTCGTCGCCGCTGACCTCGGCTTCGCCGCCGTGGTCGAGAATTCCATCGACGGCACCGCGAGCCGCGACCTGGTCGCTGAATTCGCCTACATCACCGCACAAATCGGCATCGACATGTCGCGGCTGGCCGAGGAGATCATTCTCTGGAACACCCGCGAATTCGGTTTCGTCACCCTCGACGATGCCTACTCCACCGGCTCGTCGATCATGCCGCAGAAGAAGAATCCCGACATTGCCGAGCTCGCTCGCGGTAAGTCCGGCCGCATGATCGGCAACCTCACCGGGTTGCTCACCACCCTCAAGGGTCTGCCGCTCGCGTACAACCGCGATCTGCAGGAAGACAAGGAGCCGGTTCTCGACTCGATCAACACCCTCGAAGTGCTGCTGCCCGCTTTCACCGGCATGGTCGCCACCCTCACTTTTCACACCGAACGCATGGCCGAGCTCGCTCCGCAGGGTTTCTCCCTCGCCACGGATGTCGCGGAGTGGCTGGTCAAACGCCATGTGTCGTTCCGTGACGCGCACGAAATCACCGGTTCTTTGGTGAAGTTCGCTGAGATCAACGGACTCGACCTACACGAAGTCGACGACGAGGCGTTGCTCTTGATCTCGCCGCACCTCGTTCCCCAGGTGCGCGAAGTGCTCACCATCCGCGGGTCGGTCGAGAGTCGTGACGGCGCCGGCGGAACCGCTCCGGTACGCGTCGCCGAACAGCGTGCCCACCTCGTGGCCCGCGTACGCGACCTGACGGCCGTCCTGAGCCGGTAGAGCAGGCCGTATCGGCGGCGCGAACCTGTGACGGTGAGTTGCTAAACCGGCAGGCTAGGCGAGCGCCATCGGCACGAGGGCGGCGCACGCGCACGCCCAGGTGAGGCTCGACAGGGTGCCGATGATGAACCGTTCGCGCGATTCGGCCGCGGCCAGCTCCGTGAAGCGACCCACGCCCTTGATGGCGACGACCACGGCGATCGCTTCGGGAAAACCGGCCAGGATCGCGCCGGCAACGGCAAGGCGTTCCAGGATGCCGATGGTCACCCCGCCGCGCAGTACCTCGTGCGTCTCCAGGTCGCTGACCCCGGCCATGGTCGGGGCCGGTTTGCCGGCGTTCAGCACCATGATTCCGCCATGCTGGCCCGGCGGTACCGAGTTGTTGGTGGCGAGATCAAGCGCCAGTACTGCAACCGGGCCGCCTCCGATCACGGCGAGGGCGAGGGCGAGCATGCCGATCACGATACCGAAGGCGCTCGGGCCGGTGCCAACGGGCACCGCGGCGAGCACGAGGGCAACGACGAGACCGCCGATGGCCGCAATCGCGAAAAGCTGTCGGTGCAGTTTGAAGGCGATCGCGGCGCAGGTGAGCGAGGCGAGCGTGACCAGGAGCAGGGCGACCCAGTAGAGAAATGTGAGGACGGTGAAGGTCATTCGGAATTATCCGTTTCATTCGGGCGATGATCGAGCTGCTCCAGCAGCCTAACCAACGCCGGCCGCGCGGCCTGCTCAACCCGGTACTGCGCCGCTTTGAGTCGTTGGCTCACGGCACCGGTCGTGATTTTGAGCTCTGCAGCGATATCGGTTTGGGCCAGGCCGCGTTCGAACAGGTCGCCGGCCTGCCAGCCTTGGCGGGTTCGACGTTGACGCAGCAGCAGGATCATGGTGAAGAGCGCCTCAATACCGGGGGAGTCGGCATGCGTCGGATCGACCTCGAGAGCAAAGTGCGCCTCGGTTCTCTTAGCGCGCAGCACGGCGTCGCGGGCCGCGATGAAAGCGCCGCCGGTGGCCTGTCTGGTCGACGCCGGTAGGGGAGCGCGCACGGTTCCGACACCGAGCCCGACGCTCCAATGGCCGGAACGATGCAGCGCGAGAATCGCGTCGAGCGTGGGCCGGGCCGCCGATAGGAGTAACTGAATCTCATCGCCGGCGGTTTGGTCGGGCGGCAGGCTGAACGCGTCGGGGCTCTGTGCCACGAGCTGCGCGATCATCTCGCGCGCGCGATCGTGATCGTTACGGCTGCCGATCTGGTCGGCGGTGATGACAAACATGGTCCCAGGCTCCGTCCTGCATTCAATGTAGTTAAGTCCACAGGCTAAATCTATTTGATTGTAGTCTCTAACCTAAATTACACCGGCAAAAGCACGGATGCTGCGGATACTTCGGAGAGCTGGCCCGGCTGATAATCTAAAGCGCGTGTCAGACCCCACCATCCTCGCCCAGCAGACCAATGATCCCTCCTTCGACTCGGTGTGGGAGGAGATCAACTGGCGCGGCCTCGTGCACGTCTCCACCGACGAGACCGAGCTCAAGGCGCTGCTCGATGGTGACCCGATCACCTATTACTGCGGATTCGACCCGACCGCGCCGAGCCTGCACCTCGGCAACCTCGTGCAGCTCCTGCTGATGCGGCGCTTGCAGCTGGCCGGGCATCATCCGCTGGGACTGGTCGGCGGCTCGACCGGACTCATCGGCGACCCGCGCCCCACAGCCGAGCGCACGCTCACCCCCACCGACACCGTCGCGGAATGGGTGGGCTACCTGCAGGCGCAGGTCTCGCGGTTCCTCAGCTCCGAGGGCGACAACGCCGTCACCCTGGTGAACAACCTCGACTGGACCGCGCCGCTGTCTGCCATCGATTTCCTACGCGAAATCGGTAAGTACTACCGCGTGGGCACCATGCTCAAGAAAGATGCCGTCAGCGCGCGCTTGAACTCCGACGCCGGCATCAGCTACACCGAGTTCAGCTACCAGATACTCCAGGGCCTCGATTACCTGGAGCTGTTCCGCAGCTATGGCTGTGTGCTGCAAACCGGCGGCAGCGATCAGTGGGGCAACCTCACGAGCGGAACCGACCTCATCCGTCGCGCCGAAAGCGGCACCGTGCACGCCATCGGCACCCCGCTCATCACCAACAGCGACGGAACCAAGTTCGGCAAGAGCGAGGGTAATGCGGTGTGGCTCGACCCGAACCTCACGAGCCCCTACGCGTTCTACCAGTTCTGGCTCAACACCGACGATGCCGACGTGATCTTTCGGCTCAAGGTCTTCACGTTTCTCTCCCGGCGCGAAATCGAGCGATTCGCCGGGCTCGTCGAAACTGAACCGTTCCGGCGTGAAGCGCAGCGTCGGCTCGCCCTCGAAGTGACCAGCCTCGTGCATGGGCACGCGGCAACGGATGCGGCCATCCACGCCGCCGAGGCACTGTTCGGCCAGGGCGACCTCGCCGAGCTGGATCCCGATACCCTCGAGGCTGCCCTGCGCGAACTCCCGCACACCACGACGTCGCCGCACGCCACGGTGCTGCAGCTACTCGTCGACACCGAACTCTCGAAGAGTATCGGTGACGCCCGACGGGCCGTGCAACAGGGTGGGGTGTACCTGAACAACGAGAAGGTCACGAGCGTCGACCTGACCATTGAAGGATCGGTGCTTCCCGGGGGAGTAGCGGTTTTACGTCGCGGCAAGAAAACGCTTGCGGGAATTTTCGTCGAGTAGTGCGTTCTCGGCGGCGCAGTCATCCGCTACCGGCTCGGTTTAACGCGCAGCCCCCCCGAATATCCCTCCCGCAGCGGTAGTCGACGTTGTCGAGGGCGGGTCGGTTGCGCAGGGCAACAGGTGGGGATGGCAAGATGTCGTCGTGGAAACTCTTCGAACCGAACGCCTGCTGCTGCGCCCCTGGACTCTGGATGACACCGACTTTGTTTTCGGGCTCTACTCGCTATGGTCTGTGCAACAGCACATCGGGTTGCATCCGCGCGTCATGACCTCGCGCGCCGAGGCGATCGCCGTTATCTCGCGCTGGCAGGGCATGGAACATCCCATCCATGCCATCAGGGCGGTAACGGATGCCGACACCGGCGAGATCTTCGGCAACCTGCTGCTCAAGTCCATCCCGGCATCGAGCGCGGCGACACCGCTCGAGCCATCGGGGGACACCGAGATCGGCTGGCACTTTCACCCGAACGCATGGCGCCATGGCTACGCGACCGAAGCGGCAGCGGCTGTACTGGCTGAAGGCTGGAAAACCGGACTTGACCGCGTTGTTGCCGTCACGACTCCGAGTAATCGCCCGTCACAGCGTGTCTGCCTACGCATCGGTATGACGCACAACGGCAGAACCGACCAGTACTACAACTCCGTGAGCGAACTCTTCGTGGCCGCCGCCCCCGAGTCATAACCAGCTCTCCCAGAGACAAGGCCCGGCCAGCGCGGGCCGGCGTTCGCTTGGGGGAGCGGATGCTGGTGGTGCGACACGCCCGGGTGGGGGGCGTTTTGACGGGTGGGTGTGGTGGCCGTAATGTATCTATACGTACCCCAAAGGTGCG
>NZ_SOHI01000002.1:0-1606 GCF_004403585.1 Cryobacterium sp. Hb1
TTTTTTGCGCGCATTGTGCGCACATCGTCTGCCCCTGAACGGGGGTGAACCTGAGAAAGCCCCGAGTTCGATTGTGACATTGCCCATAGTGGGCAATGCTCATCGTATTCCACGCGGCCCCTACGGCCGCCCCCTGCACCCCCGAATCTGTGCCCCAACGAAATGTGAACCATGACTCCCTCCACTGTTTTCGCTTCGCCCGCCACCGCTCGCCCCCCTCGTTCCACTCGCCCGTCCAACCGCCTGGCCCTCGTCGCCGCAGCTGGCGCGTGCGCCGTTGCGCTGAGCGGCCTGACCGTTCTGCCCGCCCAAGCCGCCACGAACACCACGTCGGTCGCCGTCCCTGCCGGCAGCAAGGTCACCCGCGACCTGGGCACGATCCCCGCCGACGCCGCCACGGTCGACGTCATGTTCGACACCACCGCTGCGGCCCGCACCGACATCAAGGTTCTCGTCGGTCCAGAAAACACCCAGCGCTACTACTTCACCGCTCCCACCGGCGACGGCCCCGAGCGCACCTACACCGTCCCCGTCACCAGCAAGTCCGACGGCACCATCACCGTCGCCAGCGCCACCGCCAACGTCACCGTCGACATGACCATCGTCGGCTACACCGCCAAGACCGTCCCCGCCCCCACCCCCGCACCGGCACCCGCCCCAGCACCCGCCCCAGCACCCGCCCCGGCACCCGCCCCGGCCCCCGCACCGGTTCCGGCTGCGGTGGCGCCGACTGCTGGCCCGCCCACCGCCTCCAACACCGGTGTTCCCGCCGGCACCGCCCTGAAGGTCGTCAACGGTGACATCAACGTCACCACGCCCGGCACCGTCCTCAACGGCCTCGACGTGCGCGGCCTGATCAAAATCAGCGCCGCCAACGTCACCATCAAGAATTCCATNAACGTCACCACGCCCGGCACCGTCCTCAACGGCCTCGACGTGCGCGGCCTGATCAAAATCAGCGCCGCCAACGTCACCATCAAGAATTCCATCATCCGCGGCCGCACCATGACCGGTCCCGGCGCCCTCATCAACAACCTCGGCGGCTACAGCAACCTCACCATCACCGACACCGAACTGTTCCCGACCATCGCCTCACCCCACGCCAACGGCATCTACGGCTACAACTTCACCGCCACCCGCCTCAACATCCACAACGTCATCGACGGCATCCACATCACCGGCAGCAACGTACTCATCCAGAAAAGCTGGATCCACGACCACATGCACTACCTCAACGACCCCAACCAAGGCGGATCCCCCAGCCACGACGACTCCATCCAGGTACAAAGCGGCAACAACGTCAAAGTCATCGGCAACCGCCTCACCGACTCCCACAGCGCCGCCGTGCAAATCACCCAGGACCGCGGAGTGGTCTCCAACTTCGTCTACACCAACAACTACGCCAACAACGGCGCCTGCACCGTCAACATCGCCGAAAAAACCTACGGCCCCCTCAAAGGCACCATCATCAAAGACAACAAATTCGGCCGCGACACCAAGGTCGCCAACTGCGCCGTCATAGCCAAAACCACCACCATCATCGACTTCCAACGCAACTACTACACCGACAACTCCATCGTCACCATCAAAAAAGGCTAACCACCCC
>NZ_SOHI01000034.1:0-22457 GCF_004403585.1 Cryobacterium sp. Hb1
CCAGATCGCCCAGGTTGCGGCGTACTCGTTCGGCGACATCGACGGATTGATTGTCATCGGCTATGCCGATCGTGTGCAATCGCAGCTTCTGAGGGACAACTCCGCCTATGCCGCAAATGTATGCGCGAGCGGGGGTCTGCGCGTCGGCGCCGTCGGACCCACGGGTTACGCTCCCTTCGGAGCACCGGAAGGAGCTGCGGCCGCCCTATTCAACAGCGCTGAACCAGCCGTGCAGAGTGCGGCATTGCAGTTGCTGACTATTGATCCGTGCGGTGACACAGCATCGTTCGCTCCGGCTGTGGCCGTCAACTTGGTGAATGTTCCATCGATCACGGTTCCGGTCCTGATTATCGCCGGAGGAAGCGACGCTTTATTCCCGGTGCCGGCCGGTCCTGATCAAGCGTCCCTCTTCACCGGCGCCGCAAGCGTTGACCAGGTTACGTTGCCCACCGTCGCGCACGCGATCACCCTNACGCCTACGCGCCTTCGGCTCTGCGACCGCTCAACGACTGGCTGCAGAAACGATTCCACAAATAAGCATGCAAGCGAGGGGAGCCCGCCTCACAAATAGTGGCGCAGGCTCCCCTCG
This sequence comes from Cryobacterium sp. Hb1, assembly GCF_004403585.1. Classification (NCBI taxonomy): domain Bacteria; kingdom Bacillati; phylum Actinomycetota; class Actinomycetes; order Micrococcales; family Microbacteriaceae; genus Cryobacterium; species Cryobacterium sp. Hb1. Next base: position 590 of record NZ_SOHI01000034.1, read on the forward strand.
TCTTTTGATCGGTAGCAGCAGCACGCGAGTATGCCGAAGCTGAGGCCCTTTTCGGACAGAGTCCTGACATCGATTTGTTGCCCTGTACGGAAACAATTGAGGCAGGTTCTGGTCGCCCTATCAGGGCGTCGCGACCTCGCCGGTTCACCGCCAACGTGTTGCCATGTTCTGGGTCATCACAGCCGTTCTCCGGCACTGGGTTCCACGATTGGCAGTGCTGCGTCCTCGAGGCATACGTGCCTGTTGCTGCGCTTGACTGCGTTGACGACGCCAGCACCATAGGGGCAAGATTTTCGCCAGAGGGCTCTCGTAGCAGAGCCATCTTTATCGTCGGAGAAGCGTTGAACGTCAGCGGCGGTCTGGTCACCTCGTGGCCTCGCAATCCCATCCATGTAAATCCTAGGAAGAGAGTAAACACATGAGTGAAGAAGCAAATATTGCCGCCCAGCAGAAGTTTGGTGACGCCGTCAACAGCGGGCAACTTGACCTTCTCGATGATCTCGTGGCCGTAGACGCGGTCGATCACGACCCGGCCCCTGGCCAAGGCCCGGGGCCGGCAGGCTACAAAGCGTTCTTCGGCGAGATGATTGCCGCTTTTCCAGACCTGCACATCACCGTCGAGCGCCTCGTCGCAAACGATACCGACGTCGCATTCGCGTACACCCTCACCGGCACCCACCAAGGTCCTTTGATGGGCCACGCCGGCAGTGGGAAAACGATGTCTGTTCGTGGCGTGCAAATTAGCCGGTTTGAGAACGGGAAGCTTGTCGAGCGGTGGGGTAGCAGCGACGAAAAGGGAATGCTCGAACAACTTGGCCTGACACCGTAACCTGCGACAACTGGCGTTTCCAAGCAGAAGGGATCGGGCCGAAGACGCACATGTGAATACGACGTACGTCCTGAGACGGCTCTGTTCGCGCACGTGGCATGCAGGCAGGGCTGTAGATGGTGTGCATCTGGCAGCGTGGCTGATCCGTCAGCGCTTGCGCGTAGGTCGGGTGGCTAGTGAAATTGTTGCCGCTACCAACGTCGTGTGTTTTGTTTCTCGTGCGTTTGTTGGCGTCATTCTCGTGCGTTTGTTGGCGTCATAAAGACGAGCGGCCTAGTGGACCCTGCGGGTGCCCACCTGGAGGATGTTTCTGCTGCGGTCAGAGGTGACGGTCCAGGCGGTGGACAGCACGATGGATTTTGTTGAACCCGCCTGTTCGTTGAGTGCGGCAGCGTGGCGCCATATGAAGATCCATACTCTGACCATGGCTTTGTCGGCCGACGACGGGTTTGCACACTTATACATGCAAATTGCATAGGTTTCGACGACGAAGGCGTCGTACAAGGTGCTGAAGGCGAGTGCATCGCCCGCGGCCACTCGTTCGAGTAGCAGGTGACCGCTGAAACTGTTCCCCAGGGAATGCGGCTCCGTCTCGGTGTCGGTCATGGTGCGGGCTCGGACGATTGAATGACAAATGTAGACAGGGCATTTCCTATATTTGGTGCGAGAATGCGCTGACAAGGTTTAGGCAATGCTAAAACTCTATGTGACCTAAATGGGGGTGTCAAGATAATTGATGAATAAGAAATCGTTCCCAAACAACTGTCGAAACAACGCTATTGACCGTTGCGACTTAGGGCCTCGGTTTCAGCACCTGCAAGACATAATTTTAGTCGTTTTGGCTTGCGCGCTGATCCTGTGTAATGCGCAGAATGTGTCACACATTTATATGACAAGTTCTCGATTTCTGAGCGATACGGTCGCGATGTTAAGTAATCGAACGTATAGATGACGCGTGTAGAGCATGGGTTGAACGCCCATAGCTGAACCCTCAGCGGAAGTCGCTAAACCCCGATAGTCGACGTGCTGGTTGTGGTCAATCGCTCGTCCGCATGGAGTCGACATGCTTGCATAGGACGATTTTGCGGGATCGGTGTCGTGGTTGGCTCCTGGATAGTCCAGGACAATCCAGTTCGACTGATAGCCGTTCTCCCCAAGGGTTGCCGCAAATGTCTCCGCTTCCTCTCGAAATCTGGGTAAGTCACTTGGAAAGATGGATCCGTTGATAACGAGGCCGACGGACGCCGTGTTTTCCTAAAGCCGTCCGTTTGTAGATGAGCGATAAGTATTCCCGGGGTAACGGCACGTTCACGGGCCGCCTGCTACTACCGGCCGGGCCGTGAGCTTTCTTGCCCCGGCCGCCTTCGCGCTGTTGGTGTCGATCTTCGGCGCCACCTACTGGGGCATGCTGGGCATTATGGCCGGTCTGCTGCCGGGTCTGCTGCTGCTGATTCTGGTGAAGGCGCACCAGGAACGGATTCACTGACCGACTCCCGCGCACTGACGGGCTCACCCACACTGACAAGCTCCGCCGCGCGGGCTGCCGCCGCGCGAACCCGTTTTGCACGGCGCCACCCGAGAAAGGCAAGTGCCAGCCCGAGCAGCCCCGCAATAAGAGCGCCGACAACGAGCCCTGGGCTCTCGGCGGGCCCGCGCAAAATCTGCGGCAGCTGGGCGATCCGCGACGTGGCCGAGGCGGCCGCCTCGGCCACCGTGAACCGGGCGCCGTCAATCGAAGCACTCGCCCCTGTCTCGGGATCGGTGAGCGTCATCGACACCGTGTAGTCGCCCGGGTCCAGCTCACCGTCGAAGATGGCCGCGACCCGGCCGCTCTCGGAATGAGCGTACAGCGACCCCATGATGATGGCGGCCTGGCTGATCTCACGGTTCGCGTCGTCGCGCAACACCATAAGTCCTTCGGGATACAAATGCTGGTTTCCGGTGTTGGAAATGCCCACTGCGACCGACGAGTTGCCTCCCAGCCGCCGGTGTGAAACATCTTCGACGGTGAAGCTAGGCGCCAGAAGGCCCGGCACACGGATGGAGATGGCCACAACCTGCCGAATCACTCGGTCGAGGGCGACGTCACCCGAACCCGGAATCGGAACGTCGTTTTGTAGCACTATGCTGCTGACGTACTCTCCCGGGGCGGTTCCTGCCGGCACGGATACGCGAAAAGACCGTGTCGTTGCCGGCTCCGGAGCCAGAACGAACGTCGTATCGGCATAGTCGATCCAGAGCGTGGCACCGGATGCCGGGGTGCCCGCTTCCCGAGCGCCAAACCCACCATTGGTGATCGAGTACACCGTTGCCGCAAAACTGCGCACCGCAATCGGGCTATTGGTCTGGTTGTTCAAGGCCACCTGGAGCGTACTGCTGGAGCCCGCCGCGACGGTCACATCGAAGAACGACCCGTTGTGACCCACCGCAGTCAACGCCAGCAAACCACGGTCCTCAATCAAAGCCGTCGCCGGCGCGGTGCCGAACGCCGCCAGCACGAGAACGAGAACGAGAACGAGAACGCTCCGCCCACCCTTCCGGTTCCTACTCCGATGCTCGTCTCGTGTCAAGGAGCTAGAGCAAGTGTGGTGGTGAGGGTGCCGGAGTACGTGCCAACCGGCGCCTGCGCGGGAATCGCCAGCCGGAACCGCAAGGGCGCCGTGTATTCACCGGACCCTCGGCCCTGTGGGGCCACCATCACGGTCACGGCCTCGTCGAGGCTGCCGCCGTTCAAGGGAGACACGTGCCAATCCTGACCAGCGACTGCGACGACGGAGGCTCGGGCTTCGATGACGAGGTTCGCAGCAGACAGGTCGACGCCGTTCGCCGGCCCGTCCGCGATGCTTCTCCAGGTGAGATCGCTCGCCTGCTGGGTCACGCTCCAGCCCGTTTTGGAGCCGGATAGGTCGTTCACTGACACAGTCGCCACGCCTTGAACGAACTGGGCCTCATGCGAATACTGCACCGTGGGCAACTCCAGTGCCGACAGCGACGCCGTGCGGGGACCGGCCACGATGGCCGCCATTACCTCGGACTCCGTCGCTGCAGTCGGGGTGGACCCCGGCTGGGGCCGTGACTCCTCTTCGGGCAGAGAGAGAGCACGAGCCGGGTAGCCCTTCCAGGTGGGCGTCGTGAATCCGTCCTGATAAGCCGGCGCAGCAAATTCAGTAGGGAAGAGGACAACGAGCTGCTCGCTTTTGGCGAGGGCATTTTCTTGCATGTCCGTAGGCGGCGGGCCGAGGAAGGTCACCGATGTGATCTGCCCCTCGTTGAACGCCTCATTTTCGATCTGAGAGACAGCGTAATTCGTTCCTCCCACCGAGATGTTCGCGGGGATAACCACGACCGTGCCGAATCCCATGTCATAGTCAACGACGCTTGCTGCCCCGTTCTTGATTTTGTATTCGATTCCGAAATTCGTGTACCCGTCGGACGCGTACGCGGGGGAGGCGACGAGAGCCGATGCTCCCAGCACCGCCACAGCTAGCGTGGCGATCAAATTCTTCTTCATACGGGTTCCTTCTGACATGGCGTGGAAATGGTCCGGCGGGCATCGGTGCCGACGTCGGCCGCCAGCGCCTGCTGCCCAAGGCGCACATGGTAGTTGAGTTGAATGGCATCGCCTACTGTTGGTTATGCCAACGAAGTAGATACAAACGTATCGATTCGGGGTGTCGAGCGGGAATGCTCTCGGCCACCAATACAGGTGGACAGCCACCGTTCAGCTCGCCGGCGCAGTGCTCAGGAGGGACGCATGGACGCGGTATACAACAGGAACATTTGGGAGTCGGGGGGAGGCGGTTCGACGGTTCGGTCCGTCGCGATCGTCGACGATCACGAAGTGGTCGCGTTGGCAATGGCGGCACTCATCACGGCCGCGGCCGGTCTCGTCTTCGCTGGTTCTGCGTCGACTGTCGCCGCTTTACACTTGTCCGGTATCGGCGCCGATCTGGTGATTCTTGACTTAAGTCTGCGGGACGGTTCGACGGTCACGCAGAATGTCGCCGCCCTGGGCCGACGGAACGCAGCAGTGCTGTGCCTGACTTCGGGAGATAACCCATACCTGATCAGAGAAGCCGCCCGCAGCGATGTACTCGGCATCATCCGCAAGTCGGCCCCGGCCGAGCAGATCATGGCCGCCATTCATGCCGCTGCCGCCGGCCACCCCGTCGTCACCTCGGATTGGGCCTCAGTACTCGACACGGATGTGGAACTCGGGGCGGCCCATCTCACGATTCGGGAGCAGGAAATTCTTTCGCTCTACGCCTCCGGATTCGGTTCGAAGATGGTCGCGGCGGAACTCGGTATCAGCGAGAACACGGTCAATGATCACATCCGACGCATCCGCCGTACCTACGGGCTTCTGGGACGGCAGGCCCACACGAAGGTAGACCTGTACCGCCGCGGCGTTGAAGACGGCTATCTGCCTCTTCCCACCGATACATGACTCCCAAGCACCCGAGGCGAGACCTTTCGCGGCTGCTCGTTGCTCGAACGCTCACGGCTGCAATCGCCACCGCCTCGTTCGCCGAAATGCTTTTCTTTGCTGTCGTGGTAGCGAGCCACAACGGCGGCTCGCTCCCCCCGTCTGTTATCGGTGCCCTCGCAATCAATTTCGCGGTACCCGTTTTGGGCGGCACTGTCGCTTTTCTCGTGGGCCATTACACACTGCGGGTCATCAATACCCTGACCGTGATAGGGATAGTCGTGACCCTGCCGGTGTGGCACCCCCTGTTGCTAGCGCCAGCTGCAGGCTCGGCACCCGACCTGATGAGCGAATTCGGTCTGCCGTGGATTGCGCTCTCCAGCGCACCGCTGGCCGTTGCCGCCGTTCTGGCCTGGGACGCCCGGCCCGGCTGGATCGTGCTGCTCGGGGCCAGCCTGATCAAGCCCTCCCTCATTCTGGCGACCGCGTTGCCCGCGCTGACTGTTTTCGCAGCGTTCGATGCGGTGCTCGCCCTGCTCTCCTCAGCGCTTCTGGGTGGATTGGCACTGGCGCTGCTGGCGTCCAGCCGCCGATTAGACTCGGCAGCATCCGCAGCGGCAATGCTGACCGCGCAGAACGCAAGTGAACAAGCCCGGCATTCGTCCCGAGACCAAGCAAACGCCCTCGTGCACGACGATATTCTGAGCACACTGCTATTCGGTGCAGCCAACGATCCTTTGCTTCGTGAATCGGTCGCCGCGGGGGCCCGAAGCGCACTGGGACAGATAGAGGCCCTCAGCACGCCCACAACAGGTGATCACGGCGTCACCATCATGGAATTCGTGGGGAAAGCCCGCCGCATCACGCTTCATCTAGATCCGTCGGCGCGGTTCGTCGCGGTAGGTCGAGGCGCAGCGGAGCTACCCGCGGGGGTCGCAACCGCGTTCTATGCCGCGCTCACCCAGTCACTCACGAACAGCGTTACCCACGCAGGCTCTCAACCCGGCGCGGGCTTCACGCCCGGCACCCGACAAGTCACGCGAACAGTGACTGTAATGACACAATTCGAAACAATTGAAATGCGGGTGCAGGATGACGGCCGCGGCTTCGACGCCGCACAGGTGCCCTCCGACCGGTTGGGCATTGCCGTCGGCATTGTCGCTCGAATGCGAAGCGTACCCGGCGGCGATGCGGGCACCGCCTCGCGGCCAGGTTTCGGAACGACGGTCACGTTGCGTTGGACGCCCCCTACGTCAACGGCCCTTCACGACGGCGAAGACAGCCCTGCCACGGGTGCGGCCCACAGCACCTACGATTTTCGCGCCCCCCAAGCTCGCAGGGTCGGCATATTTTTCATCACCACCCAGATGGTGCCAGTGCTGATCTGTCTCGGTCACACCTCACATCCGCTGGCATCGATCATCGCCCTCGTCGCGATCTTCCTCGCGATGCTGTGCGTGACTCATGGGCGGCACCGACGGCCAGGGCAGTTTCGAACCGTGCTCGTGGTGTCGTGGGTTCTGGCGTCGTCGTCCATGGTTTTTCTTCTTGACCCCGATCCGGCCGAGCCCCTGTACGAAGTCTGGTTTCTCCTGGCGAACGCGTGTGTCCTGCTCGCCCTCGCGTTTCTCCAGCGCGCGAGGGCAGCCATCCTCGGCCTGGCGATCATGTGCTGCGTCGTTCTGGTCGGGTCGGTGGTGAATTCGAGCGGCCTGCACGTGGGCATAGCCCTGTTGATACAACCCGTTCTGGTCTTCTGCCTCGCCGCGGTCTGTGCCGCGCCATTGGGGCGGATGCAGGGACGCATCAACGGCCTCCGATCCAGTGAACGCGCCGTGCTCTCTCAGACCACGTTCGCCCGCACGCATGGGGAGCAACGACGGTTGCAGGCCGTCGAGATCCGCGCTCTCGCCGGAGACATGCTCGCGGTTCTCGGAGCCGGCAACCCGCTCACGACCGACCAGGTCACGCGGTGCATCGCTCTGGAAGGGCACCTGCGCGACAGGGCTCGCGGGGACCGGCTCGTCGCGGGCCCCTTGATCGGTGCGGCGTGGCGGGCCCGCGTGCGCGGCGTCGACGTGTTGTTGCTCGATGACAGCCGCGGACAGCGCATGCCCTCCGACGACCTCGACCGCATTCGCTTGTGGATGAGCGAGCAGCTCTCCCTGGCGCAGGATGGCTCGTTCACCGGCCGGCTGCTCCCTCCCGGTCGCTCGGAACGAGCAACCGCGGTCTGCCAGCAGGAATCCGGCACGATCAGACGTGTCTATCGGAGCGAGCACGCGGCCCGCGGCACACCCGAGCTTGATGCTGAACGGATGCCGAACACAACCTGACGACGCGCCGGTCTTCGGCCGTGCCCTAGCCAGACCGGGGTTGCGCGAACAGACCGGAAGCATGACTCTTCCCCAGCTGTAGAAGGCCGAATCGTTCAACGCGCTTCACCTTCCCGGTGAGCCACTCATCGTGACCAACGTGTGGGATGCGTCACATCCCGCCGGGCGGTGTAATTCATCGTCACCGTCCGGGTCAGCTGCTTTGTGGGAAGCCCTGTTTCATTCGCCCCTCCAATCGTCTTTTTGTCGAATGTTTATTCGATATGGGGAGCATGGGTCTGGGCTTCGACATTTACAAGGTCCTCCGCGACAGACGGCGGTCGTAGACGCATCATCGTTGTCGCAAGAGCGGAGACAGATGAGGTTGGTGTCATCACTGACACCGACGCGGTGACACCCGGGACCTCGCCCGTCAGCGTCTCCGGTTCGGATTTTTTGACCCTGGTCGAGCAGAGGAACGAGGAATTCCGGTGCCGGACTGTGCACGTCGGCGCGCGTCCGAGGGAGACTTGCATATGATTTTGGTTACCGGAGCATCCGGCCAGCTGGGGCACGCCATCGTCGAACGCCTGGTCGGCGCCGGCCGGTCCGTGGTCGCGGGCACGCGGCGACCTGCTGTTGGAAGCGCGCAACGGCACATCGACTTCGACGATCCTCATTCTTTGGACTTCACCGATCACGAAAAACCCCCTACAGCCCAGTGTTTTACTGGGGATTAGGGGGTTTCTTTTTACCCGGATGGTCGTTTTGGCAACATTTTGGCAAGACCTGACTAAATTTCGGTGCGAAAAAAAGAGCATCAGCGCAATGAAGAGTGGCCCGTCATAACTTATGAGGGCCGCCAGATTGTGCCTCGTTTTGGCGCTCGAAAGTTGCTTCAGGACGGCAACCGGGAGGCACTGCCGGCGCGACGGCGCGACGGCGCGCATAGTCGAGGGTCATTGCTGCTGACGCGCGGCCAAGCATCCGTTGGATAGCTTTCACGTTGGCGCCAGCCGAGAGGCCAGACTCGCTGCGGTGTGCCGCAGATCGTGCAGGGTCATGTCAAATGTGCGAGCCCACCACTGCGCAACGCACCACGTCTGACAAGGGTTGGCCGATAACGCCCGCAAGGACTGCCCGCAAGGCGAACGTTGTCCGGACATTCAAACGAATGGATCGACGACCGGAGCATCCCCGTCGGCATCGAAGGCGAGCAGATCGATCGCACCCGGGATGGACACGCCTTCACTCCAGCGGTCGCCCGCCGCGTTCACCCACTCGTGCAGGCGTGAGCCGAAAGTACCCGGCGCCTTGGTCAACGCCGCGGGCCGCTTCGACCGCCAGGCTCGCCAGTCGTCGGCTGACACGGTGCGCAGTTCCATGGTCAAGCCGCGAGCAGGCCGACTGATGCGACGGATCGAGTCGCGAGTGATGAGGAGGGCTTCGCGAGCGGGTCTGTCGCTCCTAGTTGAGTGTCAAGCGGCTTTTTTGACGGGGAGGGAAGGCGATAATGACGCAATCGCGTTGACATTTGATTTGAGGTTCCCATACGCTATCGAACGAAGGCATATGTCGTTGTGCGCAACATATTGCATAGCGTGCCGATAGCAACCATGTCAGGTTGCACTCAATGAGGAGTAGACCTATGAAGATGCATGTTCAACGCCTAGTGACCGGGATCGCGGCGGTCGGGCTGATGCTCAGCCTCGGCGCTACTCCGGCATATGCCGACGAGGAGTACAAGGTGCTGGTCGTCGGCGACACCCTCGGGTACCGACACTCGCACATCGATGACACGACGCTCGCAGTCATTCAGCTTGGTCAGGAGAACGGGTTCACCGTGGACGTCTGGGATCCGCGCCAGACGACCCGGACTCTTTCCACCACTCCGTTCACCACAGCCGACGACCTTTCGCAGTACGCGACCATCATCTTTGCCTCGCCAGTGGACGGTACGAACGACCTTGACCCGGTCCGTCCGCGGCTCCTCGATGACGTCGAGTTGTCGGCGTTCCAGGGATACATTCGAGGCGGTGGTGGTTTTGTCGGTCTGCACGCAGCGACAGATTCGATGCACACGGTGCCCTGGTACAGCGATCTCACCGGAGGCGGCGCCCGCTTCCGCAGCCACCCCGCACAACAGACAGCTACGATGCGCGTCGAGAGCCCGACTCATCCGTCGACGGCGATGCTGCCGGCTGAGTGGGTGCGCTTCGACGAGTGGTACAACTTCACGACTAATCCCCGCGAAGACGTGCACGTGCTGATCACTCTCGACGAGTGGACGTACAACCCGGGCAGTGGTGCGATGGGTGCCGACCACCCCCTCGCGTGGTGCCAGAACTTTGAGGGCGGCCGCTCCTGGTACGAAGGCGCTGGGCACATCGACGCGAACTATTCCGATCCGCTGTTCCTCGCTCATATTCTCGGCGGCATCGAATGGACCGCCGGTGTCGTTAGCGGTGGTGGCGATTGTGTCACTTTTGGTGAGGTGGAGGAAGTTCTGGCGGGATCGAAGGACGGCTCTATGAAGTACGCGCAGCTCTCCGCTCAGCTGGCTGCCTACCTCGACGACGCGGAGATCGCGGCGGACGCGGGCGACCATGCTGTCGCGACCGCCACGCTGCACAAGGCGCGGGCCAAGGCGCGCGGACTCCACGACGACGTCCTGGTGTCGAAGCTCGGTAACCTCATCACGTGGCAGGAGGGCTTGCGCTCCTGAGTCCATGCCGCGGTGGCTCGATCTCGAGTTCTCACGAGCGTACGAAAGTGCTCCATGATCGGTCATGCCCTGTTGTCGATAGAGGGCGTGATCGATCTCCGGGCGCTGTCCGGCGCCGTCGACTGACCCAGAGGGCACTCGGTGTCTCGAAACCTTACTGTGTCGAAACCCGTAGGTTGAAAGACGGCCAGAGTCACAAATCGTTGTCGCGTCGACCACTGGAATCCACCGCACTTCAGGGGCTCTAGCGTCGGGGCAGGTCATCCGGGAATCCCGCGTGAATGGGGCGGCGATATAAGTTTCACAAGTTTCAGTCGGCTGAGAGCCCAGACGTGCGGCGCAGAAAGTCGCTGGACACCAACAGGAGCAGACGTGACCTTCGAGAAGAATTCAGGATCGCGTAAGGGCCAGCGGTTCACATGGGGGGTGACGGGGGAAACTCCCCACGTACAACGAGGAATTCCCCCTTGTTCCGGGTGTGGTGCCGGCCATAGCGTCGGCTAAAGGTCGCCAATCGCTACCTGAAGTATGAAATCAAAGGAGATTATTGTTATGGCGCAAAGCACCGTGCAAACATTTATCAGCCCAGGTCGGTACGTTCAGGGCAAGGGCGCAATATCGAGGTTGGGTGAGGAACTTGCCCAAATCGGAAAACGTCCACTCATGATTTGCGACGACATGGTCTGGAATATCGTTGAGGATGACGTCACGGCCAGCCTGAAGGCCGCCAAACTACCCGTTATCCGCGAGAAATTCAACGGTATTCCGCACCCGAAGGAAATCGAGCGCTTCGTAGAGCTCCTCAAGAAGCACAACGCGGACATCGCCGTTTCTGTCGGTGGAGGAAGCACCCACGATACGGCCAAGGCCGCGGGCCATAGCGCTGGTATCCGTTGGGTGACCGTGCCGACCACAGCATCGGTCGACGCGCCGACCTCGACGTTGGGTGTCATCTACACCGAGGACCACGCATTCCTTGAGTATCTCTACTTTCCTCGTAACCCCGACCTGGTGCTCGTGGACACGCAGATCGTCGCGAACGCCCCGGCTGAGTTCCTTATCGCTGGCGTCGGTGATGCGCTCGCTACCTGGCTCGAGGCGAAGGCTGTCGCAGGGTCTTTCTCCGACACGATCGCGGGAGACCTCCCCACCCTCACCGGTACGGCGCTCGCACGCCTATCGTGGGATGTCTTGTGGGAGAACGCCATTCCGGCTATCGCCGCAGTGCGCGATCACGTCGTCACACCGGCTCTTGAGAAGGTCATCGAGGCGAACACGTTACTCTCCGGTCTCGGGTTTGAGTCCGGCGGTCTGGCGGCAGCGCACGCGATCCACAACGGTCTCACTGCCGTGCCGCAAACCAGGGGCGTTCAGCACGGCTACAAGGTGAATGTTGGGTCGGTGACGCAGCTCGTCCTTGAGGGCGCACCGTTCGCCGACATTCGGGCGTTTGTGGAGTTCACAACCCGCGTCGGACTGCCGACCACCCTGACTGAGGTTGGTATCGATGTCGACGACGCAGAAACACTGCGCATCGTCGCCGAAGCGGCCACGGCAGAAGGCGAGACCATCCACAACATGTCGTTCGAGGTCACGGCGGAGAGCGTCGTGTACGCGCTTATCTCGGTCGAGCGACTGTCGCGTCAGATCCGTGCAGAGGCAGGCTTGCCTGAACCCGTCAAGTACGTGGCCCATCACTAGGCGCATGACATAACTCGGCATAACAGCGGAGGGGTATCCACCGGCCACAGGTCAGCGGATACCCCTCCGCCACGTTCATCGGCCGGTCCATGCGGACGGCCTCCCCTGATTGGTTAGAAAGCGGTGTTCGGAGGCTCCCAGGATTGAACCGAGGATGTCTCTCGAAACCGCCCCTTGGCTCATCCTTCTTCGGTTTCGGCGGATATCGCACAGTGCACACGTACGGATGACAGCGTTCACACCGGGACAGTCATCTCCGCCGCTCAGAATTCCGTGTGCGCCACTGCGCATCACCTGTCAAGTTCCGTCTCTTCTTGAATGTCGTGCCACGTCACCGTCGTGCAATGCGCAGGCAAAGCCTCCACGCTCGCCGACAAGAGCCTCGACCGAGTCTTTCTCGGTAACCATGCGCCCCGTGCACAGACCAGGAGGAATTCCTAGACGTCGATGTAGGGAAAAGGCCTAGGGAAAAGATGTAGGGAAAACCAGCATCGAACATGATTTACTGGATACTGGCTTAGCTACGCAGGAGCGGTGACGCACGTTGTCCCCGAAACTAGTCCGGCTGTTTGCCCTTCGTCAGAGAGGACGTAATGTGCACGCTTCAGAGGACCTCGTAATCGAGTCTTCAACCGAGTTGCGCGAACAACTCGACACCGTGACAGATCTCGCCCGCGACCTTGCGGGACGCTTCGAGTTGGCGCCGCTCCTCGAGCGCATCCTGGGTCACGCGATCGCACTCCTTGGTTGTGAGAGCGGCTCGATCTCGCTGGTTGACGAAGCCAGCGGAATGTATACCAAAAAAGTGGACCTCGGGGTCGGCTGTCACGAAGGGCAGACATTTTCGCTCGACGAGGGAGTCACTGGCGAAGTCGTCCATAGTCGTGGAACTGTCATCCTCGATGAGTACGCATCGGTACTGCGGGCCGGCCACATTGCACCGGATGACCCACGGTTACACTGCGCTGTCATCGGCGTCCCTATTCAATGGGATGACAGCATCATTGGAACGTGCGTCATCTTCAGCGCCACTCCTGGGCGTGTGTTCACGACGACAGATGCCAAACTCGTCGAACTTTTCGCGCACCACGCGGCGATTGCGCTCGCGAATTCAACACTGTACGCGAAGGCTGCTGACCGCACTCGCGAGGCTGCCGTGGCTGCAGAACGAGAGCGGGCCGTACGGGACGTCCACGAGACAGTTGGAAGGTCGCTCGCATCGTTGCTTCTGCACCTCGACGAGGCAGACAGGGCGAACCGCAATGGCGAACCTGCCGCAATATTCATCAGTAGCGCCCGCACGGTCGCCCATGACGCCTTGACCGAGACGCGCCGGACGGCACTCGGACTCGGCCCGGCATCACTGGAGGGTCGAACCCTTGAGGCAGCGATCGGCACAGAGCTCGCCTGGGTGGAGTCCATGAGTATGACGACGACTGGATTCGTTATCGTCGGCACACCGCGCGCTCTCGCGCCAGAGATCGCACACCAGGCATTCAAGATCGTTCAAGAAGCCCTCAGCAACGTTGTCTCGCATGCAAGTGCCGGAAGCGCTCGGGTCGGACTCGTCTACGACACCCAGGTGCTGTCAGTTTTAATCGATGACGACGGTCGGGGTTTTGACCTCGCCGAGGCACACGGCGGGCACTTCTCGTCGTTGTCTTCCGGCTGCCTCGGGCTCCACGGGATGATGTCGCGCGCAAGTCACCTCGATGGCGAGCTCGACATCGATACGACTCCGGGATGGGGAACGAAGATCCGAGCGACTATCCCGTATATTTCCGGAACCGGCGAAAGCGTCCCGCAGCCGCGCTGGAAGGTTCTCATCGCGAACGACCAACCGATTATCAGTGCCGGACTCGTTCGGCTCCTGAATCTGAGCGAACCGGCAATCCAGGTCACCGCGGAGTTGAGCTCGGGGCGTCAACTGGTCGATGCCTATGAGATGCTCCGTCCGGACGTGCTCATTGTCGACCTACGGGTGCTCAACGGGGAACTATTCGGCACGCTCGCGAAGATACGTGAGTTTGACCAAAACGCCACAATCGTTGTCCTCACAGAAAACCCGACCGTTGACCAGATTCGTTCAGCAACGCAAGCAAACGTCCGCGGATTCCTCAGCCTCAAGTCCGACGCGGCAACGATCTCACGCGTGATCGTTGCCGCGTGTCGTGGCGAAGCGCTGCTTCAGAACGATATTCTCGACCACCTCACCGGTTTCTCCGCACATGCATCCGACGAAGAAACTCTCACTCCACGAGAGCGTCAGGTGCGCCCACTCGTCGAGCGGGGCATGGCAGATAAGCAGATCGCCAGCGCGTTGTTCATTTCGGTTAAGACGGTCGAAAAGCACGTCGGATCATTGCTCCGAAAGACCGGCGCGCACAATCGCACGATGCTCGTCCACATGAACCGGGAACACAGCTCGGTAGGTGTGATCGCCGAGCGTTAGAGAATTCCCCACCCCGAAAAGGCGGGGGAATCCTGTATGGTTCGAGTCGTACCACCTGCCTTACCGTAAAGATACCTAAACACGGAGGTTGCTGTGAGTGTCGTGCCAATGAAAGATATCGTCGATCGCGCATTCAGTGACCGCTACGGTGTCCCTGCCATAAATGTCTTCAACGATCTAACGTTGGAAGCAGTGCTTGCTGGGGCCGTAGAGGCAAGGTCCCCAGTGATTGTTCAAACTTCAGTGAAGACCGTTCGGAGCATCGGCAGTGGCGTGTTCGCCAGTCTCTGGCGGTCGTTGACCGAGGGAATAGAGGTGCCGGTCTCGTTACACCTAGACCACTGCCCGGATCGCGCCGTCGTGACAGAGTGCCTCAAGCAGGGGTGGAACTCGGTGCTTTTTGACGCCTCTGCACTGCCGGTTGAAGAGAATCAGCGGCAGACGATCGAAGTCGTGAAAGAGGCCCGGCTCTACGGCGCTCACGTCGAGGGCGAGATCGAGGCCATTACGGGGGTCGAAGACGACCACGGATCCGACCAGGAAACGGCGCGACAATCGCTTGAAGTCTCGCTGCGTTTTATCGAGGCGACTGGTGTTGACGTCTTTGCCCCATCGATTGGTAATGCGCACGGCACGTACAAGGCCACACCCGTACTCGACTTCGACCGGGTCAGTGACATTGTGGAGCGCCATCCAATCCCGATCGCATTACACGGCGGGAGCGGCCTGACCTCCGAGCAGTTCAGCGACCTGATCGCGCGCGGTTGCGCGAAGGTCAACATATCAACCTCCCTGAAGGAAACCTTCATGAAGTCAAGCCTCACCTTCCTCACTGAGGCACAGAAAAACGACAAATGGGATCCGCCGTCGCTTTTTGCCCACACTCGGGCCGATATCGTGCACCTCGTCGTCAATCTGGCAGGTCAATTCGGTAGCGCTAATAAGGCGTGGTGAAAGCGATGCCTGCTCTGATCTTCGACTGCGATGGCGTACTCGCCGACACGGAGCAGTACGGTCACCTGCCCGCGTTCAACCAAACCTTTCGCGAATTTGGGCTGCCCGTGCAATGGAGTATCGAGGACTATGCCGACAAGGTGAGAATTAGTGGAGGCAAGGAGCGATTGATGAGTTTGATCACACCTGAGTTTGCTGAACTGATCGAAATCCCCGACGACGAGACGGCACGCACTGCTCTCATAGCGTCATGGCATCGCCGGAAAACTGAGATCTACACGGATCTGATCGAGGGTGGTGTTGTGCCAGCGCGACCCGGTATCGATCGAATTGTGCGGGAGGCAAGTGCGGCAGGATGGACCCTCGCGGTCGCGTCGACATCGGCGGAGCCATCCGTTCGGGCGGTCCTCACACACGCCGTCGGTCTCGAGCAAGCGTCACGTTTCGCAGTTTTTGCAGGCGACATCGTGGCGAAGAAAAAGCCGGCACCGGACATCTATCTGCACGCGCTATCTGTGCTTGGAATATCGCCAGATGATGCGATCGTTGTCGAGGATAGCGAAAACGGCTTACGCTCAGCGACGACGGCTGGTCTGCGAACCGTGGTGACGGTGAGTAGCTACACCGCTAGCGAGGACTTCTCCGCCGCCGCCCTCGTGGTCTCTTCACTCGGCGACCCGGATCCTGGCGAGATGACCCAGGTAATCGCGGACCCGTACGACATCAATCCAAGGTCGTTCATTCAGCTGGGCGATCTCGCCCGCATGGCGGCGCTCCCTCACGCCAAACCTCAGGAGGCACAATGAAGACCCGCAGCATCATCGACACTGAATTCGTCGTCCGATCGATTGCCGAAACGGCGATAGAAAACGAAGACGCGTTTTGCGAACTCGACTCCGTCGTCGGAGACGGCGATTTCGGATACTCGCTTGCCCGCGGTTTCGAGAAAGTATTAGAGGAGTGGGACGTCTTTGACCGCACAGACTCGAGTATTTTTCTGAAGAGTATTGCGCACACGATCACGAGCCGTATTGGGGGCACCTCCGGCCCCCTCTGGGGCACAGCGTTCCTGCGTGCTTCCACCGCAGTGCGCGGTCGCGATGCGGTCGGCGGCGCCGACGTTGTCGCAATGCTGCGGGCGGCGATCGAGGGCATCAAGGACCGTGGCAAGTCTGATGTTGGCGACAAGACGCTGCTCGACGCGCTCGTTCCGGCGACTGACGCTCTTGAGGTGGCCGTCGCACAGGGCTCGTCTTTCGAAAAAGCACTTGACGAGGCAGCAAAAGCCGCACGTGTTGCAGCAGACGCGACCAGCTCTCTTCAGGCAAGACGCGGACGCGCCAGTTACACCGGTGAGCGCAGTATCGGCTCGCCCGATGCTGGTGCGGTCGCCGTGGCCGTCATCCTCGAGCGGCTCACCATACAATCGCGTGCACGCTAACCCATAGCCCCCTCTGCCCCACCCGTACCCGAAGCCCATTCAGCATCACAAAGACGTGGAGAGACCATGAAAAAGTTCATCAACGATCCCAAGAATTTCGTGCCGGAAATGCTCAAGGGCCTCGCCCTCGCAAATCCTGACACGCTGAAGTACGTCCCGGAGTACAACCTCATCCACCGTGCCGATGCACCCAACGCAGACAAGGTGACCATCATCCAGGGTTCTGGATCAGGCCACGAACCCGCCCACGTCATGACTGTTGGGAGGGGAATGCTCGACGCTGCCTGCCCCGGAGATGTCTTCGCTGCCCCTCCCGTCGATTACGTGTACGAGACGACGAAACTGCTCGCCTCGCCGAAAGGCGTGTTGTTGCTCGTCAACAATTACACCGGAGACCGAATGGCATTCGAGATGGCGCAGGAAATGGCACGCGCCGACGGTATCAGGGTCGAGATGCTCTTCATTGACGACGACGTCGCGGTGGAGGACTCGCTGTACACGATCGGTCGCCGCGGTGTTGCTGGCAATTTTTTCGTGATGAAGGCAGTAGGCGCGGCCGCGGAAGCCGGCGCCGACCTTGATGAAATTATCCGGATCGGTGAGAAGGTCAACTTGGTTACGCGTACGATGGGCGTCGCACTGACGGCCTGCACCCCGCCCGCAAAAGGGTCACCCCTTTTCGATCTCGGGCCAGACGAGATCGAGATCGGTATCGGCATTCACGGTGAGCCCGGGCGCAGGCGCGGCAAGCTCGTCTCGGCAGACGAAATCGTGGATGACATTCTCGGAGCCGTCATCACTGACTTACCGTTCACGTCCGGCGATCGTGTCGCGCTCATGGTGAACGGCCTCGGTGGGACGCCGATCAGCGAGCTGTACCTGCTGTACGGCCTGGCACACGAGAAACTCGTCAGCGCGGGCATCACCGTCGGCCGTAATTACGTCGGTGAGTACTGCACGTCGCTTGACATGGCGGGCGCGTCAATCACCCTCGTCAAGCTCGATGAGGAAATCGAGTCGCTGCTCGCAGCACCGGCCGAGATCCCGATCCGCGTTTTCTGACTCGGACGTGCGCAGTGGGACTGGCACCAAAGTGGTGATCAGTCCCACGACGGGGTGGTGATTATTCAGGTGCCCCGTGACCGGGACGGCACGTTCACTCCGGTGATGGTGCTGAAACGACGGCGTATTTTCTTAACCGTGTGTGTTGTGGGGGAAGATGAATGGACGGCTCGGGGGGGGAGCCAATCCGCGTTACACGGATCTGGCCGTCTGGCCTAGCTCAAATTCCTCCTGTTTTTAGTTGATCCGCGATGTACTCGGCCTGTCGGATGGCCAGCGCCACGATCGTAAGCGTGGGATTGGCGGCCGCGCTGGTGGTGAACACGGACCCATCGCTAATGAATAGGTTGGGTACGTCGTGGGCGCGTCCCCACTTATCGACGACACCATCTTCGGACCGCGCACTCATTCGGGAAGTGCCCATATTGTGCGTGGACGGGTACGGGGGAGTGCGCTGCGCACCGACCGAACCAACAGCCTCATACAGCAGTTCTGCTTGCGCGTATCCGTGCTCGCGCATGGCAATGTCGTTGGTGTGGTCGTCGAAGTGCACGTTGGGTACAGGGAGGCCATTCTTGTCAGACAACGTCGTGTTCAGAGTGACTCGGTTACTTTCCTGTGGCAGATCTTCGCCGACGATCCAGAGCCCGGCCGTGTTGGCGTACGCTTCGAGAATTTCGGTGAATCCACGCCCCCAGGCCCCGGGATCGCTGAAGCTGGCTAGGAAGGCTGGCCCCAGTGAAATTGTCTCCAAAAAGTAGCCACCGGCGAAGCCTCGGTCGGGGTCATGCCGAGACTCGTCCGCGATCACTCCGGCCATGGTTTCACCGCGGTGCATCCGTACCGGATCGTTGAACCTGGCGTAGACCGAACCGGTGGTGTGGCGCATGTAATTGCGACCGACTTGGCCGGAGGAATTGGCCAAGCCATCGGGGAACATTGGGCTGGCAGACTGAAGCAACAGCCGGGGCGTTTCGATAGAGTTCGCAGCTACTGCGACGAGCCGGGCGGCTTGTCGTTGCAAGTTGCCGTCTTTGTCCAGATAGAGCACGGCGTCTGCTCGTCCCGAAGCATCGTGGGTGATCTGCACCGCATGGCTGTCGGGTCGGAGGTCAAGCAACCCCGTTGCTTCTGCACGAGGGATTTCGCGCACCAGCGTCGACCATTTCGACTTGTTCTTATCACCCTGAAAGTTGAAGCCGTCCTGAATGGATGCCGGACGGCCGTCGTACTCCTCAGCATTCGTCGCATACGGGCCCGTCGAATAAAACTTGTATCCCAGCCGTTCGGCGCCGTTTGCGAAGACCGTGTAATTGTTATTCGCGGGTAGCGGCTTGCGACCGTGCACATGCGTCGATCCCATCGCGATTTCCGCTTTGTCGTAGTAGGGCGCGAGCTCGGCCAGGGTGATCGGCCAGTCGAGGAGATTGGCGCCGTCGATTCGACCGTAGGTGCTGCGCGCAGCGAATTCGTGAGCTTTGAATCGCGGTGTCGCACCGGACCAGTGCGTTGTCGTGCCACCGACCGCCTTCACAATCCACGCCGGAAGGTTGGGGAAATCGCGAGCGATTCGCCAGGATCCTGACGTGGTTCGCGGGTCAAGCCAGGCCATCTGGTTGAAGGCCTCCCACTCATCGTTGACGTAGTCCTCGTTGCGCAGGTACGGACCCGCCTCCAGAACCACAACCGGAATACCTTTCGCCGTCAGTTCGTAAGCAAGCGTTCCGCCCCCAGCCCCTGATCCGATGATGACGATCGCTGCCTCATCGTGCTCGATAGTGCTCACTTCGTCATCTCCATCATGGTTGCGTCGCGTTTACCGGGTTGATTGCTGGTGTCACGCTCTGTCGCGGGCGTGTTTTCGCCGCCGCGAATTTTTGCCACGGACGCGCTTGTGGCAACTTCGATGAGTTGCTCCGGCCCGTCGTAGCTTTCGATCCGCGCTTCGGGAAGCCAATCAAGGTCGTTGAAGCCACGGTTGATGTATCCACCTTTGTCGGAGCTCGGTCCTTCGTAGCCGAGGATCTTCCAGACGTCCTCGTTGTCATACAGATTCAGCACGGTCGTGCGCCGGATAAAGCCGAAAAACTCCGTGGTCTCGATTCGGCGCAACACCTTGGTGCCGTCTTCGTCGTTCAGGGTACGGAAATCGCCTCCGGCCAGGTGGCTCAGAGTAATTAGCCCCTGCGTGAGCGCGACCCGAAACCAGGTTGAGCTCTCGGCCTCCCGCAAGATCGTGTCTGCCGTCCGTTCATAGGGAGCATCGGGAAATGACGGGTGAGGAAACGCAACCCGAATAACCCGGATGAGCACGCTCCGCGCTTCATCGGTCAATTCCGTCGCATTCATTTGTGGATACTTGGCGGGAAAAGCCATTATTGAGCTCCTTTGCTCACAGCTGTCGACTTGGGTGGGGGAGTTCGAGTTGGTGTCTTAGGGGATGAGAATTCCGCGACCGATGATCCGTCCGGCAGCTAAATCTGCGATCGCGTCAAGAGCTGCGTCCAGGGGATAGACAGCAGTGTGCAGCGTGACCTTGCCTTGAGCCGTGAGTGTCATGAGCTCGACGAGGTCGTTGTAGGTTCCGACCAAGTTTCCGATGACGTTGATTTCACGCGAAATAATCTCAATAGTGGGGATATTGACCGCGCCACCGTAACCGATCACGTAATGCGATCCACGATTACGCAGAAGACGCGGAGCGAGCAACTCCGCACCGTGCTCTCCGACGAAGTCGAACAGAACGTGTGCTCCACCATCCGTGATCTCGAGCACCTTCTTCTCGACGTCATCGTCGGTCGTTGACAGAACGGTGTGGTGCGCACCGAGTTTCGTAGCGAGCTCGAGAGCAGCCTCACTGCGGTCGACGACCGTTATCGTCGCACTCGTAATAGCCGCGAGCGCCTGAATTCCAATATGTCCGAGACCACCGGCACCGATCACGACCGCGTGGGTTCCCGGAAATAAAACATCTGCAGCCTTACGCACCGCGTGATACGCGGTCAGACCTGCATCAGCCAGCGCGGCTACGTCCCTCGGTTGCAGCCCGGCGTCCAACCGGACCACCGCCCGTGCATTGGTCAGAAGCTGCTGAGCCATGCCGCCATCCGCGTTGATTCCCGGAAAGGTCGCGTTTTCACAGTGCGAGTCCTGGCCCACTCTGCAGGCCGGGCACAGACCACAACTGGTGAGCGGATGCATGATCACCGCGTCACCCGGTTTTACGTTGTGCACCGCACTGCCGATTTCGCGAACCCACCCCGCGTTCTCATGCCCCAACGTATACGGCAGGTGCGGGTGCTGGATGGGATCCCACTGCCCTTCAATAATGTGAAGATCCGTGCGGCACAAACCAGCAGCACCAACATCAACAATGACGTCCCACGGCCCGATCAGATTGGGCTCGGCCGCCTCTTCGATCGTCGGATTTTCCCCATACCGGTGCAGACGAACAGCCTTCACAATTTCTCCTCATCGAGATCACACAAATTACACCCGTGCTGCGCTTCAGTTTGGAACACCTCAAGACGCCACACCACGTCGGCTATCACAGAGTGAGAATGCATCGTTCACATTGATACCAGTGAATGCGTCACCTGCGCTGCCGTCCAATCGAACCAATGGCCCACGCCGGGAAAAAGCGGGGACAGTGTTTCAGATGCCTTGGGATAAACGACTGTGTACTTATTCCTAATGTTGACTGAAAACAGGGCCATTACTGCGGCGGTTTCTCGGGGAGACCTGAGCCTCCGGGCGACACGTGGTGGTGTTGCGGCCGAAATTTTCACAATGGGACTGCACGACCAAGATCTGGTAGTGCAGTCCCTGCGATGGGTGGCTCTCGGTGAACTAGTCCTTGATGGTGGAACGCTTGAGGCTTGTTGCGTCTTCGAGGGATAGTTCGGAGTCGGCGAAGGTTTGGTCGTCTGCGAATGATTTCATGCGTGCGATGCGGTAGATGAT
>NZ_SOHI01000016.1:0-75832 GCF_004403585.1 Cryobacterium sp. Hb1
CCAGATCGCCCAGGTTGCGGCGTACTCGTTCGGCGACATCGACGGATTGATTGTCATCGGCTATGCCGATCGTGTGCAATCGCAGCTTCTGAGGGACAATTCCGCCTATGCCGCAAATGTATGCGCGAGCGGGGGTCTGCGCGTCGGCGCCGTCGGACCCGCGGGTTACGCTCCCTTCGGAGCACCGGAAGGAGCTGCGGCCGCCTTATTCAACAGCGCTGAACCAGCCGTGCAGAGTGCGGCATTGCAGTTGCTGACTATTGATCCGTGTGGTGACACAGCATCGTTCGCTCCGGCTGTGGCCGTCAACTTGGTGAATGTTCCATCGATCACGGTTCCGGTCCTGATTATCGCCGGAGGAAGCGACGCTTTATTCCCGGTGCCGGCCGGTCCTGATCAAGCGTCCCTCTTCACCGGCGCCGCAAGCGTTGACCAGGTTACGTTGCCCACCGTCGCGCACGCGATCACNGCGCCTACGCGCCTTCGGCTCTGCGACCGCTCAACGACTGGCTGCACAAAGTATTCCGCGAATAGCCACGCCAACGCCGGGAGCCTGCCTAAGAATGGTGGCGCAGGCTCCCCTCGCCTTCTGCGGCAGAACGAGCAACTCGCAGGGTGATGATCTGGAAGGCGCGCAGCACCAATTGACCACCAGCATCGGTTCTCGACTGCACTGCTACAGGGGCGACAGTTCGTTCGAGCAGATCAGTCTCGACGATTTCTGAGACAGTGAAGCCGAAGCTGACGGTGCCCGTGGAGCGCGAACCGCTCGCCTCGTACAGTCGCACGATAAGGTCACCGGAACGGTCTTCGGCCAGTTTTACGGCTTCGACCACGATCGATGGGCACTCGCTCACGACTACGGGCGTTACGGCCGCGCCGACCACGTCGCGCAGCGGCAGGTTGATCCGGTAGCCCTGCGCCGCTGCTCCGAGCACGTCTGGCGTCAGACTGATCGAGGTGCGAAGCGTGTGCACTCCTTGATCCGCATCCGGGTCAGGGAACGTCGGCGCACGCAGCAGTGACTCCCGCACAATCGTGGTCGTCCCTCCCCCGACTCGAGTAGCGCGGCTGATGTCATGTCCATAGGTTGAGTTGTTGGCAATCGCAATCCCGAAGCCCGGCTCCCCGACGAAAACCCACCGGTGTGCGCAGGTCTCGAAACGAGCAGCATCCCAGGACGTGTTGACGTGGGTCGGCCGATAAATGTGGCCAAACTGTATTTCTGACGCAGCGCGGTCAGCGTGCACGTCGAGCGCAAAAGCCAACTTCAACAACTTTTGACGCTCATGCCAGTCAACCGTCGTCACGATGTCCAGGCTCGGCTGGTCACCGAGTACGGTCAGATCCTGCTGAACGGATGATCCCCTGAAGCGCCGCGTCACGCGCACCGTGACCAGCCCTGCACTCTGCACGAGCACCTTGACTTCTTCTGCTTCCAGAAGTTCCACGCCGTTCCGGTCGTAGTGCTCGTCGATGTCCCACGCGTCCCACTGCGTCGGGGTATCCCGAAAAAGTTGGAGCACATTGCCCGCTTGCCCCGCGGGCACGGCTTCTCTTCCGCTCACGCGGTCTACCAAGGAAATGAGGAGCCCGCGTGCATCGATAGATGCCCGCACGACGTCGTTCTCGAGCACGAACCCCCCATCGGCCTGATGCAGACGCACGGCTCCGGTTGGTATCCGCGGCGCAGCAGACAGGGCAGGCACTCCCGCTACCGGGAACGGTGACGCATTGAAGCTCACCGGCGTCGCATCCGTTTGCGCCGAGGAAGCGAGCGCCGCCACGGATGTCGCGATCAGGTCTTCGAGATCGATTCGCACGGTCTCGTAGGCCGCTTCAGCAACCTGATGCACCCACGCGATAGAGCTTCCGGGCAGAATGTCATGAAATTGATTGAGCAACACAACCTGCCAGGCGGCAGCCAGTCGTTCGTAGGGATAGTCAGTGCCAGCATAAAAGTACGCCGTTGATGCCCAGAGCTCGGCCTCTCGAAGCAGATGCTCGCTGCGACGGTTTCCAGATTTGGTCCTGGACTGCGACGTGTAGGTGCCCCGGTGAAATTCTAGGTAGAGCTCCCCCGACCACACGGGCGGGTTGGCATACGTCGCCTCCGCCTCCTCGAAGAACGCCCGCGGGCTGGCCATACGCACGGTCGGTGAACCCTCGAGAGAACGCGTGCGCTCCGCCGCCGCGAGCATCTCCCGATTGGGCCCACCGCCACCGTCTCCAAAACCGAACGGCACCAGCGACACGTTTGACGCACCCTTCTCGGAGTATTGGCGTTGAGCCCGGGCCAATTCTTCCCCCGATAACTGCGAGTTATAGGTATCTACCGGCGGAAAGTGGGTGAAGACCTGGGTGCCGTCAATTCCCTCCCAAGAAAAGGTGTGGTGAGGCATGGTGTTGGTTTCGTTCCAACTGATTTTTTGGGTGAGGAAGTACTTCGATCCCGCCGCGGTCACGATTTGCGGGAATGCCGCCGTGTATCCAAACGAGTCCGGCAGCCAGATCTCGAGGGGTTCGATGCCGAACTCCTGCATGAAGAACGCCTTGCCCGCGAGCAGCTGCCGAGCCAGCGACTCCCCGCTGGGCATGTTGGTGTCGGATTCGACCCACATACCGCCCACCGGAACGAAACGGCCCTCGAGTGCGCGCGTACGGATGCGTTCAAACAGTTCCGGATAGTGCTGCTTCATCCATGAATACTGTTGCGCCGACGAACAGGCGAAGATGAAGTCGGGATCTTCATCCATCAGGTGCAATACGTTTGAAAACGTGCGCGCACACTTGCGAATGGTTTCACGCACCGGCCAGAGCCAGGCCGAGTCGATGTGGGCGTGACCGACAGCGATGACTCGGTGGGCGCTGGCGTAGGCGGGCTGCGCCAGAAGGGGCGCCAGTAAAGCGCGGCCACGGGATGCCGTGCCACTCACATCCTCGGGGTCCATGTGGTCGGTCATCTTCTCCAGCGCCCGAAGAATCTCAGCGGTACGCGGTAGGTCAGGGCTCAGCTGTTCCATGAGTCCAAACAGTGTCCACACATCCCGGTCCAGTTTCCACACTTGGATGTCGAGCAAAGCAACGTCCATGCGGCGCAGGCGGTAGATCGGTTCGATACCCGCCGTAGCCTTGTCACCCATGAGTGTCGGCTGAAAGCCCCAGTCACTTCCCACGTCGGGGTTGGACGCAGCTTCAATGTAGATATCGACCGACTCTCCCGGCTGAGCGATCAGCGGCACATAGTTATTGAACGGCTCCACCGCTTTCACGATTTGTCCCTGCGCGGTGAAGACCAGACCTTCCGCCTGGAACCCGGCCTGACCAGACAGAAAACCGAGGTCCACGATGACTTCCGTGCGCGTGTGGAGGTCGTGAAACCGAGACCAGTCGGAGGGAACCAAACCTGTGATGTGGAACCACGTCGTGCCCCAGGGCTTGCCCCAATGCTGGCCGATGCTGAACGGGGTGAAATCCTGACCTTGCGCCTCAGAAAACGGCACGGGTTCGTCGGGCACTTCCCACGCGCTAATGGTCAGCGGTGACGAAATCCGGTACAGCGACGGGGTGATCCGCTCGCTGACGAAACGACGGATGCGGGCGCGAATGAGGGCGGAATTGTCGTGCACTTGGTGCTCCTTACGCTGGAAGGGTCAGCCCTTGACGGCACCGGCCATGGCCGAGGATCCGCCGAGAACACGCGACACGAAGACGTAGAGCGTGATGACTGGGAGGGAGTAAAGAAGCGAGAACGCCGCGAGCTGCCCGTAGGCGACTGAGCCGTACTGTCCGAAAAAAGAGAAAATGCTCACTGCCGCTGGGAGTTTGTCCGGCGAGAGAAGAAGAACGAATGGTACGAAGAAGTTTCCCCACGCTCCGATGAACACGAAGATGAAAACCACGGCCAGACCAGGACGCATCAGAGGGATGACGATGCGGGTGAGGGTCGCCAGCATCGAGGCGCCGTCCATCCAGGCCGCCTCTTCAATACTGATAGGCACGCTGTCCATGAAGTTTTTGGTCATGTAGATTGCGATTGGAAGGCTCGTTGCGGCCAGGAAGAGTGTCGTACCGGCCAGCGAGTCAATAAGGTTGAATGCCACAAAAAGGGCGTAGACGGGCACCATCATCGCCGTGATCGGTAGGCACGTCCCAAAGAGCACGCCATAAAGAAATGGCTTATTCACCCGCATCGTGTAGCGAGAGAGTGGGTAGGCGGCCAGAACGGCAACGACGACGGTGATGACGGCGCATCCACCAGCCAGGATCAGACTGTTGAAAAGCGGTGTGAACGCGGTTTCGCGTGTCATGACATCGCCGAAGTTCTGCAACGAAAAGGTCTCGGGAAGTTTGATAGACAGCGTTGCCCTGGTGTCGAACGAAGCCAGCAGCAACCAGATCAGCGGCAGGGCAAACGCCAGCGTCACGAGAAGCAGCACTGCGTTTGACGCCGTCTTCATGGCTCGGCGACTCGGCGAGGTCATCCCCACGTCAATCCACCTCCGGCTTGAGTGCCCGGATATAAGCGATCGAGAAGAGGGCACCAACGACCAACATGACCGTGGCGATTGCCGTACCAAAGCCGAGCTGACCGAATTGGAATGCTTCCTGGTATGCGAGAACTGGAAGAGTAGAACTGTCGGTTCCGGGGCCGCCGCCAGTCATCACGAAAATCAGGGTAAACACCGACAGAGTCTGCAAAGTAGTGAGCATGAGGTTGGTTGAAATACTGCGCCGAATCATTGGAATGGTGATGAACAGCAGGCGCTGCCATCCGCGGGCACCGTCGACCTCGGCGGACTCGGTGATCTCCGTCGGGACGTCTTGCAAGGCGGCCGCGTAGATGAGCATCGAGAAGGCGGTTCCGCGCCAGATGTTGGCCAAGATCACCGACAGTAGCGGCAGGGCATACAGCCAATTCGGCCCTTCGATCTCCACGGCGGCCAGCATTTTGTTGAGAGTGCCGGTGTCATTGAAAAAGGCATATGCGGCGAATGCCGCGACGATCTCCGGCAGCACCCAGGCCGTCACGACGAAGGTCCCGACAAGGGAACGAGCCATCCGGTTGGACGATCGCATGAGGATCGCGAGCACCAGTCCCAGGATGTTTTGGCCCACGACTGCCGAGGCGATCAGGAACACCAGAGTGAGCATGACCGACTTGGGAAAATCGGGGTCGGCAAACAGTGCTGCGTAGTTGTCGAAGCCGACGAAGCTTGAATTTCGGGCCGTTGCGCCTGAAAGCGACGCGTTGGTGAGCGAGCCGTAAAAGGAGCTAATGACCGGCCCGAGCAGAAAGATCGTCAGCAAAATCATGGCCGGCAGCAACGGAATGCTGCGAATGACTGCGCGACGTGTGGCGGACCGTGGGCGGCCCGGCCGACGCGCTCCACTTCGGCCGTGCCGTTCCTCGGTTCGCGCCGGTGCAGGCGCAGGCATGGTTATTTCACACTCGTCGTGCCGTCTTCGCCGACGATCCCGATCACTGCTTCATCGTAGGCGGCGGCCGCTTCCTCAGGGCTCTGTTGACCGGTCATCACGGATTCCATGGCGACCGTGATTGCACTCGAGATCTGCGCATAGTCACTCGTTGCCGGGCGAAAGTGAGTAAATTCTACGATCTCTGAGAAGAAGCCAAAAGTCGGGTTGGCCGCCTGATAATTCGCATCCTCAGAGACATCACTACGAACGGCTATCTGGCTCGCGGCGACGTCGTAGGACTGCGAGTTGTCTTTGTTCAGGGCGAGCGCAATGAAGTCCCACGCGGCATCCTTATTCTGGGCCCCCGAACCCATGGCCAGCGTCCACCCACCCGACATACTCGTCGCACCCGGGGCGCCTCCAGTTTGAGTCGGCATCGCGGCCTGGCCCATCACGTCATTCCATTCGGGCCAGGGGGCGGTACCCGCTTCGAGCCATGTTCCGCTGAGCCACGAGCCGTCGACCCCCATCGCGAGTTTCCCTTGCGGCAACCACTCTCCCGAAACCAGGTTGCCCACGTTCTTGTCAAGCGCCTGCTCGGGGGTTGGTCCCAGATCGCCTTGGTAGAGGTCTTCAATGAAGCCCAGCGAGTCAACAAACCCGTCGGAACCGGTTATCCACTTCTGGCTGTCGGCGTCATAAAGGGAATCGGCCGTTCCATAGAGCAGCATCTCGAAACCCTGCATGCTTGCCGCTTCGCCCTGAGCCTTGCCCGAGTAGACATTCAACGGAATAACGTCGGGAAGCTCGGCCTTGATCGTGGTTGCAGCGTCAAGAAGGTCCTCCCACGTGTTTGGAGCGAACGGAACCTCCAGTCCCGCCTGCGCGAAAAGGTCCTTGTTATACCAAATCGCCCGAGTGTCAGTGCCCATCGGGATGCCGTAGGTCAGGCCGTCACTACCGAGTCCGGCGCGCTTGGCATTGTCGTAGAAGTTGCCCCAGTCGCTCCATCCGTCGGTGTACTCGTCCAACGGCGCCAAATAACCAGCATCGCTATCGGACTGGACGCGGAACGTGTCCTCGTACATGACGTCGGGAGCTGTAGCGGACGATTGGTTCATCAGAGCGAGCTTGGTTGCGTAGTCGTTTTCCTGAGCCTCGATGGGTACGAGTTCTACGGTCAAGCCTTCGTTCTCTGCCTCGAAGGCTTCTTTCATCGCCTTCATGTGGTTGTCCACTTGGATGAACGCCCCGAACTTTTGGTAGGCCACCTTGATTGTGGTCGATTCCGAGGCTGTCTCGCCACCGCCCGCTGAACAGCCGGACAAGACGAGTGCTGCCATGGCCGCGAGTGCGGCGGCGGAAACGCGTGACTTTTTCATGAATCGCCTGAGTCCCTGACGCTGATGTCCTCGGCGTCATTGCCGGTGATTCTGCGTATTGCATAAGTACAACGGATGGACTAATTACTGTCAAGAGTCATTCAAGAAATGTGACAGGACTGAGATCTTCGAAATGAAGGCTAGGAAATGTACAACGTCGACGACCGCGGGGTGAGTGTAGCGTCCAGCACCAGGCACGCCGCGCCAATCGCAGCCACGTCTTCACCGATTTCGGAGGTGGTGACAGTCACGGGTCTCGTCGTGACCAGGGCTGCGGATTCGTTGATGAGCTGCGGCAGTCGCGCGAGCATGAACCGAGACACAGCTGCCCAATAAGGCCCCCCACAGACAATGAGGTTGAGGTCGAGAAGATTCACCACGGTCACAATGGCTGCGGCCAGATGCCGCGCGACATCGTCGAGGAGACCTATTGCCGCCGAATCATCGGCGTCGGCAAGTAATGCGAGTCGGGTGAAGCAAGCGTCGATGGCGGTGTTATCCAACAGCTCAGGATTCGTGGCGACGAGCCCGCGAGCAATGGCAATCTTCACAATGGCTTCGGGGCTAATCGCGTCACCGAGGCAACCAGTGCGACCACAACGACACATCGGGCCGCTGGCATCGACCATGAGGTGGCCGACATCACCGGCATTATTGGTCGGTCCCCTGAGGGCTTCACCGCTGAAAACTAGGCCAGTACCCACGCCGGTACCGTAATAAAAAAACAGGAAGTCATCGCGCTCGAGTTCACGTTTCTTCCAGACCTCGGCCACAGCCGCAGCAGTGACATCTTTCTCGAGGAGAACAAAGAAGCCGGTAGCCTTTTCCAGCTCGCGCCGCAGGGCAACTCCGTGCCAATTAGCTAGAAGAGGCGGATCCAGCACAATTCCGCGATCGACATCGATGGGTCCCGGGGAGGCGATACCGACGCCGAGAACGCGACTTCGATCGACGCCGGAAGAAACAATGAGTGCTTCGATGCAGTCACGCATGGCCGCGATCCCGGCGTCGGGGTTCACCGCCGACGGGGTGCGCGCGACGCGATGGGTGAGTACCTCGCCGTCGATATTCAACAAGACATACGTGATGACTGCCGGGTCGATGTGCACGCCGATCGCGAAATGTCCCGCAGGGTCAAGCTGCAAGATTGTGCGCGGCTTACCAACGCCCAGGTTCTGAATGCCGGCCTCTCGAATGATGCCTGAATTGAGCAGCCGACGAGAGACGTTGGAGACGGTCTGAGCGCTCAACCCGGTTTTTGCCGCTATCTCGACGCGGCTGAGTCCGTCGGAGGCACGCCGGATGGTGTCGAAAACCACCGTCTGGTTAAATCCGCCCAGCGCGTGAAGGTTTGACCCCCTTCGCATGCCCGCTCCTCGCAGTCGCGCGCTTGTGGCTCCCGACAGGATTAAGTATGACGCGCTCGCCCTCCAACTTTCAAACTGCGGCTGCCTGAGCACTTTTTCAGGTCGGCACCGCTGGGATGAAGGCAGTTTCTGAGGGTCGTTGCAACGCCGGGTGGTCTATTCAGTGGTCAGCAGCTTAGCGAAGCATTCGGCGAGGGTGTCCCCGTCGAGGGTTTTGCGGGGGCGTTCGTTGAGCTCGTGTGCTGCCGTGCGGGGGTTGTCGCCCCCGTGGGAGAGTCGGCGCACGTGATCGAACCGTAACGTCTTGCTGCGCCCATCGGGGGATGGCCGTGCAAGACTGGAAAGGCACTTTGGCCTATGGCTCAGCCCGCGACCCCCTCCAGCTCCGCATCGGCGCCTCCAGTTCTGCCCGTGCCGGTGGCGGTAAATCAGTGTGTGATCGAAGCGAAGGGGATTTGATGTGTGGGATTTTTTAGGGGATCAGTATGAGCAGATCCTGTTCAGCAGCTGGCAGCACTTTAGTCTCGTCGTGCAGTGCCTGATCCTGGCGACAGTCCTCGCCGTCGTGCTGGCCGCCGTCGTCTACCGCAGTTCCGCGCTCACCGGGATCGCCAACTCGGTGTCGGCCATCGGCTTGACTATCCCGTCGTTTGCGTTGATCGGGCTTCTCATCGCGCCGCTCGGATTCGGCGTCGTTCCGGCCGTCATTGTCGTGGCGTTCTTCGCCACTCTGCCCATTCTGCGCAACGCGGTCGTGGGATTGGCGGGTATCGCACCGTCGATCGTGGAATCCGCCCGCGGCATCGGCATGAGCCGGTTCCGCACGCTCCTGCAGGTGGAACTGCCAATGGCGTGGCCAATCATCCTCACCGGCATTCGAGTATCCGCTCAAATGGTCATGGGAATCGCTGCGATCGCTGCATATTCCCTCGGCCCGGGCCTCGGCGGATTCATCTTCTCCGGCCTCTCCCGACTCGGCGGTGCCAACTCCCTCGAGTCGGTGCTGACGGGCGTCATCGGCGTTGTCGTGCTCGCCCTTATTCTTGATCTCCTTCTCGTCGGCCTGGGCCGCCTGACCACACCCCGAGGTATCCGTGTCTGAACTCATTACATCCAACAGCGGCGAATCCATGAGCACCGAAGGTTCCACCACCCCGACCGGCATCACCGGTGCGAACATCTTGCTGGACCACGTCACCAAGCGTTTCCCCGGCCAGGCGCGCCCCGCCGTCGACGGTCTCACCATGGAGATCCCGGCCGGAAAGATCGTCATGCTCGTCGGCCCCTCGGGCTGCGGCAAGACCACCACCCTCAAGATGATCAACCGACTCATTGAACCCTCCGAAGGCCGCATCGTCGTCGACGGTGACGATGTCACCAATATGAACGGCGATACCCTCCGCCGAGGCATCGGCTATGTCATTCAGGCCGGGGGGCTTTTCCCCCATATGACGGTGGCCACCAACATCGGCCTCGTGCCGAAAATGCTCGGCTGGGACAAGGCCCGCATCACGGCCCGCGTCGACGAACTCCTCGAGCTCGTCTCCCTCGACCCGGCGCTCTACCGAAATCGGTACCCCAAGGAACTTTCCGGCGGTCAGCAGCAACGCGTCGGGGTGGCGCGTGCCCTCGCGGCCGACCCGCCCGTGCTGCTCATGGACGAGCCGTTCGGCGCCGTCGACCCGATCACCCGCCTACGCCTGCAGGACGAACTGCTCAACATCCAGGAAGAACTGCAGAAGACCATCGTCTGCGTCACGCACGACTTCGACGAAGCCGTCAAGCTCGGCGACTGGATCGCCATCTTCAACGAGGGCGCCCAGCTCGAACAGTACGACACCCCAGAACGCATTCTCGGCGACCCGGCCAACGAGTTCGTCGAAAACTTCATCGGGTCCGGCGCCGGCCTCAAACAGCTCACCCTGACCCGGGTGGCAGAGGTCGGGTTCGGCGACGCCGTCGTGGGTAGCCCCGGCGAACGGGCAGCGGATGTCCTGGCCCGCCTCATCGACGCCGGCCACGGTCACGCGGTCATCGTCGATGAGCGTCACCGTCCCATCCAGTGGCTCTCCCGGCGCAAGCTCGGCCGCCTCGAGGTCATCAGCAACGTTCCCGACCCGAAACTTCCGGTCGTCGGCTATCGTGCCACGCTCAATGACGCACTCGACACCATGCTCGTCTCCAGCGCCGGGGCTGCGCTCGTCACCGGCCGCCGCGACATGTTCAAGGGCGTCATCGACGTACAGACCGTCATGGATGCCATCACCCGGTCGCAGACCGCTGCCGCACTCGAGTCGGACCAAGCGCCCGTCGGACTGAACACCGGCGTGTTCCAAGCGCAGGCGCCTGCCGCCGAACTGAATGAGACCGAGAGCGATGGCGCCGACGCGCGGGCCAATCAATGAGTACCCGCGCCTTGACTACAGAAGCCAGCATTGTCGGCGGCGACTCCGCCGTCGAAACACCCGGCGACCCGGCCTCGCGGGCCGTACCGGTCAGTCAGGCTCGTGCGGGCTGGCAATCCTGGCGGGGACTGGCCTACCAGCTGGCCGGCATCCTGCTCGCGTTCGCCGCGCTCGTCATCTGGCTGCTGACGGCCAACCTCTCAGCGATCGAACTCACCACCCTCGCCCCGGACGCGCTCTGGGTTTACACCGTGGAGCACATCCAACTCACCCTCCTCGCCGCCGCGATCGTATTGGTCATCGCAATTCCTTTGGGAATCGCCCTGACCCGACGCCCCCTGCGGTTCTTGACCGCTCCGGTGCTCGCGATCGCCAACATCGGGCAGGCCGCCCCCGCGATCGGCGTCGTCGTACTCCTCGCATTCTGGGTCGGCTTCGGCTTTTGGGCGGCGACGCTGAGCCTCGTGCTCTACGCGGTGCTCCCGGTGCTGCGAAACACCATGGTGGGCCTGCAGCAGGTCGACGCCCGCCTCATCGAAGCCGGACGCGGCATGGGCATGAGTTCCACAGCCGTGCTCTTTCGCGTGGAACTACCTCTCGCCGTGCCGGTCATGCTGTCGGGCGTGCGTACCGCCCTCGTGCTCCTGGTCGGCACCGCAGCCCTCGCTACGTTCGTCAACGGCGGCGGACTCGGCATCCTCATCACCACCGGCGTCAATCTCAGCCTCACCCCCGTGCTCGTCACCGGAGCCCTGCTCGTGGCTTTACTGGCCCTCCTCATCGACTGGATCGGCCGCGTGGTAGAACACGTCGCCCGCCCGAAGGGACTCTAGATGCACCGCCCCGCTTTTCACACCCGTCGCAGACACCTCGGCCACTGGGGCCTGACAGTGAGTGTGCTCGCCGTGACTGCCCTCGCCCTAACCGGCTGCGGTCTGCAGCCGGCGACCTCATACGTTCCCGCCGTCGGACCCGGTTCGATCACCCCGCTCGACGGCGCCGAGGGCGTCAACCTCACAGTCACGTCCAAAAACTATACCGAGCAGCTACTGCTCGGCAAGATCGCGGTGCTCGCCGGGACCGCCGCAGGATTCGACGTCACGGACCTCAGCAATGTGCCCGGCAGCCAGCCCGCCCGCGAACTCATTCTTTCGGGCCAGGCCGACGTGCTCTGGGAATACACCGGCACCGCGTGGCTGACCTATCTTGGCCAGACCGAGGTGATCACCGACCAGAACGAAATGTGGCAAGCCGTGCACGACATCGACCTCACCAATGGGGTCACCTGGGGCGCGCCGGCACCGATGAACAACACCTACGCCCTGGCGGTACGCAGTGAAGCGATCGCCGAACTCGGCGGCATCACCGCCATGTCCGAACTCGCCGCACTGCCCGTCGCGGACCGAACCTTCTGCGTTGAAGCCGAATTCAACTCCCGACCGGACGGCATGAACCCCATGCTCGCCCACTACGGGCTGGAACGTGGCGCCGCCGACAGCGTGCCCGACAGCAACATCGGCGTCTACGACACCGGTGCGATCTACAGCGCGACCAACGACGGGGCCTGCAACTTCGGTGAAGTCTTTACAACCGACGGTCGCATCGACGCGCTCGACCTCACCGTCCTGACCGATGACCTCGCATTTTTTCCGGCATACAACGTGGCACCGATTTTCTATACCGAAACGCTCAAGGCGCACCCCGGCCTGGAAAAGATCTTCGCCGCGATATCACCCAAACTCACCGACGAGGTTCTGCGCGGCATGAACCGTCAAGTTGACGTCGACGGTGCCGAACCCGCCGATGTGGCCTACGCCTGGATGATCGACGAAGGTTTCATCACTGACCCGGCCGCCTAGCGGAAGCTTCCTGGCTAGCTTTGATCACAGTTCTTCTTCGGGCCCCACTGGCCGAGGTTGAAAATCTCGGCCAGCCGGTCCTCCGTTGGGGAGGTTGCGCTGAAGGCGCGGCCCGGGCAGTCATCGGGGTAGGGGCAGTGGCAGGTACGCCTACATTCCGCGGCGAATGAAGTCGGCCACTCGCTCCCCCACGAGAACGGCGGTCGCGGCCGGTCCGCGCACGGGCGTGGTCGGCAGAATCGAGGTGTCGGCGACGCGCAGCCCCTCGACACCGTGCACGCGCCCATATTGATCGACGACGGCCTCCGGATCATCTGCTGGCCCGAACCGTGCACTGCCGCACAGGTGAATAGCGGTGCCGAGGTGGGAGCGTAGCCAGTCATTGAGCAGGTCATCGCTCTCGAGAACGATGTCGGTCAGTTCGGTCAATCGCCTAAACAGGTGTTTGTAGGCATCCGTTCGCAACAAACGTACCGCCACCCGCACAACTTCGCGCATGCGTTCGAGGTCGCATTCGGTCGACAAGTAGTTGTAGTCGATGCGCGGTTGCCTGGCGGGGTCGTCCGACTCCAGGCTGATGCGTCCGCGCGAGGTCTCTGACTGCACGGCGACGAGCAGCGCGAGGTCCCCCCGGTGGGCGATCTGTTTCGCGAAGCGCCGCATCGATACCCCGCGCATCGCCCGAAGTGATCGAAGCGGATGCCGCGCTGCGGCCCACACCCCGACGATGAGGCCGCGCGCTCTTCCGGTCAACAGATACTCCATGGGTTTGAGCATCGGGAGAATCTCCAGATCCCCCGGCGCGGTGGAACCGGTCGCCGTGAAGTTCAAACAGGCCGCCATCGACTGCGACGTGCGATAGTCGACGATCTGTCGGCGCGGCTGCCACAGCACGGTAATGTCCGGGTGATCGCTGAAATTCGCCCCGACCCCGGGCAGGTCGCGCACGACCGGAATACCGAATTGTTCCAGCTGTTCCCGGGGGCCCACCCCGGAAACCAGCAGCAGGTGAGGTGACTTGATCGCACCCGCCGAGAGCACAATCTCCCGGCCGTGCAGCTGAACGATCCCGCCGCCGCGCGCGACCTCGACACCGATAGCTCTCGTTTCCGCGAACAGCACGCGGCGAACATAGCTGTCACCCCAGACAGTGAGGTTGGCGCGATGTCGCACCGGATTCAGGTAGGCGATCCCGGTGTTCTGACGCACTCCATCGAGGGTGTTCATCGGGAGCGGCCCGTGTCCCGGCAGTGCCTGGTCATTCTTGTCGCGTTCTTCGGCGAAGCCCAGCTCCGAAGCCGCCGCGCGAAAGGCGACGGTCACCGGATGGTCCTGCGGGGGCCGACCGACGACCATCGGCCCAGCGCCACCGTGAACGGCAGTTTCGCCATATTGCAGGTCGGTTTCGATTTGGCGATAGAACGGCATTACCTTCTCCCAGGCCCACTCGGGTGACCCGATTGACCAAGAATCGAAGTCGGCTTTTCTGGCACGAATGAAATACGAGCCGTTGATCGTCGATGATCCGCCAAGGATCCGACCGCGCGCGATCGAGTAGGCAAGTTTTGGGGTGAGGTGACCGGTGAACGACCAATTCTGCGGATGCCCCGGCATCGCCCCCTGCACGGTTCCAGCATCGAGCAACTCGGGCGGGAACCCGCCGGAAGACGACGGCACCGGTCCCGCCTCGAGGAGCAGAACCCGCCTGTTGGGATCTTCGCTCAGTCGGGCTGCGAGCGGGGCTCCGGCCGCGCCGGCGCCGACCACGATCACGTCATAGTTCAGGTCCAACACTGGCTCCATGAAATTCACTCCCGTCCGCCGGGTTGACCGGTTCGTAAGTGACCCGGTGCAAACCCCTCCCGAAGCAGCACAAGGGCCGACTCCAGCAGCTCGATGAGGTCTGAGTCGTCAGTTCTGAGCCACTGCTCGTAAGCCGCAAGCGATGCGCCGAGGAATACCCAACCGATCACCGTCGGTTCGATCGCGTCGACGGCCACTCCCAAGCGGCCAGCCGCGAAATCCGACACAACCCGGCGCCACTCGGCGTAACGGAGCGTGGAGTGCGCCACCAGCGCCGGAACGTTCAACAGCAGGTGCATCCGCTCGCGATGATAGGGAACTTCCTCGGGCGGGAATCGGTTGAATTCGATGACCGCCGCTGCGAGCGCATCGACGACGGACACGGTCGCGTCGGTAGCGGCCAGGAACACTCGCATACGTGCGAGTTCCGCTTCGAAGTCCCCCCAGGGCAGATCGTTCTTGGAGGGAAAATATCGAAACAGGGTTCGACGCCCAATTCCGGCGGCGGTGGCAATGTCATCGACGGTCGTTTGTTCGAAACCGCGCTCAAGAAAAAGTTGAAGCGCGACGTGGCTCAGGGCGGCGCGGGTCGTCAGCGGCTGCCGGCCCATCCGCGGTGCCACAGAGCGCTCATTCATCTGCAGGTACCCCTTCTCTTTCGGCACTGAGTGCCACTAGTCTGATGCATGCACCAAGCTTTCGCCACCGATGTCGATTTCTAGCACAAGGAGTACCACATGGTTTCCGCAAAAAAGACCAGCCCCACCGAATTTGGACCCGCCGCCCCGGAACAATCTGTCGGGTTCGATCTCGAATCCGACACTCTGGTCGAGGAGATCTCGATCGATGGCATGTGCGGCGTCTACTAAATCGCCGACATGCCCGACCTGAATCTCGACCGGGGATGGGATCTTCATCCTCAGGTCTCCGTCCGCCCGGAGCCGTTCGGCGCGTTGCTCTACCATTTCGGCACCCGCAAGCTCTCGTTCCTGAAGGACACGACTCTTCTCGCCGTCGTGAGAACTCTCGCAGAAGCCCCAACTGCCCGTGCAGCCTGCGCGGCCGCTGGCATCGCTGAGAGCGATCTTCCCCGCTACCAGCGCGCACTCAGCACACTCGCAAAATCCTCCATGGTCATCGAAAGGGCCTCGTGACTCTACTCGATGCACCCCCAACATCCCCCTTCGTTCTTGCCCCGAAAGACACTCCCCGCAAAACCGAGCGTCTTGTCGATCTCTTCGAATACGGCCTCGACGCCCCCATCTGTCTGACCTGGGAATTAACGTATGCGTGCAACCTGTCTTGCGTGCACTGTCTCTCCAGTTCCGGGCGCCGCGATCCTCGCGAGCTGACGACGGCAGAGGCGAAGGCCGTCATCGATGAGTTCGAGCGGATGCAGGTCTTCTACGTCAACATCGGCGGCGGTGAACCGACCGTGCGTCCCGATTTCTGGGAACTCGTCGACTACGCCTCCGAACACCACGTCGGAGTCAAATTCTCCACCAACGGCGTGAAAATCTCGCCGGAAATTGCCCAGCGCCTCGTGAGAAGCGACTATGTCGACGTGCAGATCTCGCTCGACGGCGCCACAGCCGAAGTCAACGATCATGTACGAGGCCCCGGCTCCTACGCCACGGCCATGAAAGCCATGCAGAACATGTATGACGCCGGCTTCAAGGGATTCAAGATATCGGTCGTCTGCACGAGCCAGAACATCAGCCAGCTCGACGACTTCAAAGCCATCGCCGACACATTTGACGCCCAATTGCGGCTTACCCGCCTGCGCCCCTCCGGTCGCGGTGCGGACGTCTGGGACGAACTGCACCCGACCCAAACACAGCAGCGCGAACTCTACGACTGGCTCGTCGCACACGGAGATGGTGTGCTCACCGGCGACTCGTTCTTCCACCTCTCCGCCTTTGGAGACGCCCTGCCCGGGCTCAACCTCTGCGGCGCGGGCCGTGTCGTCTGCCTCATCGACCCCATCGGCGACGTCTACGCCTGCCCCTTCGCCATCCACGAAGAGTTTCTCGCCGGCAACGTGCGCTCAGAGGGCGGGTTCCAGGAGGTCTGGAAGCACTCGGAACTCTTTCTCAAACTTCGCGAACCGCAGTCGGGTGGGGCGTGCACCTCGTGCACGTTCTTCGACACCTGCAAGGGCGGCTGCATGGCCGCCAAATTCTTCACCGGACTGCCGCTGGACGGCCCCGACCCGGAATGCGTCCAGGGCTATGGTGAAGAGCTGCTGAAGAACCGCAAGGACACAGCGGTGGAGCTTCCAAAATCATCAATCGTCGACCACTCCCACCGCACTACCCGAGTCGGTCGCGAAGGAATGGGACCGATACAGCTCACGCTCAGCCGTCGCGCCGGGATAGCTCCGGTGAACGCCAGCGACTGCGAAGTCGGGCCCCTTGTCGGGTTCACGCCCGAACAACCACCGGCAGGGGCCTTGAATGAGAGCCCCCGGGCCGGAATAAATCTGCTCGCGAGTTCGAAATCCCGCTGCGTATGCGGCAGGAAAGGCGCGTGCAGCTGCAGTTGAAACGCGGTCCACGACGACGTGGATCGAACGCATCTCAAAAAGGAGAACATGATGAAAACCCATGCAGCCATACTTCGTGAACAACCGGGACAGTGGCAGATCGAAGAGGTGGATCTGGATGATCCGGGTCCCACCGAAGTGCTGGTAGAACTGGTCGCCACCGGGTTGTGCCACAGCGATGACCATGCCGCGAGCGGAGACATGCCGATCAACCTTCCTATTGTCGGCGGACACGAAGGTGCTGGCATCATCCGCGCCATCGGCAGCCAGGTCACGGACTACGCGGTGGGCGATCACATCGTCACGTCGTTCATCCCCTCCTGCGGAAAGTGCCGGTGGTGCGCGATGGGGCTGCAGAACCTCTGCGACTTCGGCGCGAATACGCTGATCGGGAACCAGCCCTCCGGCGGCTACCGCATGCACTCCAACGGTGAAGATCTCGCCACGATGGCCGCATTGGGAACGTTCGCCGAGTGGCAGGTCTTCGACGAGGCATCCATCGTCAAGATCGATCCCGACATTCCCCTGGACGTCGCCGCACTGGTCGCCTGCGGTGTGCCGACCGGGTACGGCTCGGCTGTGAACTCGGCCGACATTCACAACGGTGACGTGGTGATCATTTTCGGTGTGGGCGGCATCGGCATGAACGCCGTCCAGGGCGCGGCCGCAGCCGGTGCTTCGCACATCGTCGTGGTCGACCCGGCACCGTTCAAACGGGAGAAAGCACCCGAGTTCGGAGCGACGGAGGTCTTCGCCGAGGCGCAGGCCGCTATCGACTTTGTGCGCAGCATCACAAACGGGCAGGGCGCAGACGCCGCGATCTGCACTCCGGGCGTGCTGCACGGCGACATCGTCGGCACGGCGACGGATGCCATCCGAAAGGGTGGAATCGTCGTCGTCACGTCGATGTCACCACTCGGCGAGGTCGGCATCCCGGCGGACCTGTTCAGCCTGGTCATGAACCAGAAGCGCATCCAGGGTGCGCTCTACGGCTCCTGGTCTCCGCGTTACGCCATCCCGACGCTGCTCAACTTGTATAAGCAGGGCAAGCTCAAGCTCGACGAACTCGTCACCAACCGGTACACGCTCGACCAGATCAATGACGCGTACCAGGATATGCGGGACGGGAAGAACATTCGCGGCGTTATTCTCCTCTCACCGGTGGCTGCGGAGTCGCCCGCGCTCGCGCACGAAGCGGTGACCGTCGGGGTCTAGGCGCAGCGAAGCGCAGGCCAGCGCAGGGCCAGCGCCGTCATCAAGTAGTTCGAACAGATAGTGAGGAGGAGCGGGTGCCACCCCTGCACGGCATCCGCTTCTCCCCTGAACACGATTCGCTCACGAAAATGCGCTGAGGGAAGAGGTGAAATCAGCGGTCCGTCAGCTCGCGACAACCGGGCTCGGAACCGCTCATCTCATGCC
This sequence comes from Cryobacterium sp. Hb1, assembly GCF_004403585.1. Taxonomy (NCBI): domain Bacteria; kingdom Bacillati; phylum Actinomycetota; class Actinomycetes; order Micrococcales; family Microbacteriaceae; genus Cryobacterium; species Cryobacterium sp. Hb1. The sequence continues at coordinate 18,202 of NZ_SOHI01000016.1, forward strand.
TGCCCACCGTGACATCGGTAGGGTTCGCGGCCACCTTGTAGAGCCTGAACGACAACCAGAAAGCAGGAATTGCCATGGCGAAAAATGCATGGTTTGAAACCGTAGCCGAGGCACAGCGACGAGCCAAGAAAGCCCTCCCCTCGTCTGTGTATGGGGCTCTCGTTGCCGGTTCCGAGCGCGGGCTGACCATCGACGACAACATGGCAGCGTTTGGTGAACTGGGCTTCTCACCGCATGTCGCCGGGCATCAGGCGGTGCGCGACCTCACGACAACCGTGATGGGCATACCCATTTCTTTGCCGGTCATCATCTCTCCCACAGGGGTGCAGGCTGTGCACCCCGACGGTGAAGTGGCCGTTGCCCGGGCAGCCGCTAACCGCGGCACCATCATGGGTCTGAGTTCGTTCGCCAGCAAACCTGTTGAAGACGTAATTGCTGCCAACCCGAACACGCTTTTCCAAATGTACTGGTCGGGCTCAAGGGAATCGATGGTGCAGCGGATGGACCGGGCGCGGGCCGCCGGAGCCAAGGGACTCATCGCCACCCTCGATTGGTCATTCTCCAACGGTCGCGACTGGGGCAGCCCGCAGATTCCGGAGAAGATGAGCCTGAAGACAATGATCAACTTCGCGCCCAACGTGCTCCCCCACCCACAATGGCTTTTGCGTTTCGCGAAGTCCGGTCGTATCCCCGACCTCACCGCTCCCAATCTCACTCCCCCCGGCGGCACTGCACCGACATTCTTCGGCGCCTACTACGAGTGGATGCAGACGCCGCCACCCTCCTGGGAGGACGTGGCCTGGATGCGCGAAACCTGGGGAGGACCCTTCATGCTCAAGGGCGTCACCCGAATCGACGATGCCCGCCGAGCCGTCGACGCGGGTGTAACGGCTATTTCCGTGTCCAATCACGGCGGCAACAACCTCGACGGAACACCGGCATCGATCCGCATGCTGGCCTCGGTGGCCGAGGCGGTGAACGGCGACGTGGAAATCGTGCTCGACGGCGGCATCCGTCGAGGTAGCGACGTCGCCAAGGCCCTCGCACTCGGTGCACGCGCGGTCATGATCGGCCGTGCTTACCTCTGGGGCCTCGCTGCAAACGGCCAGGCCGGAGTCGAGAACGTACTCGATATTCTGCGGGGTGGACTGGACTCTGCGGTGCTCGGCCTCGGCCATGATTCAATCCACGAGCTATCGCCCGCAGACTTCTACATCCCGCCGACGTTCTCGCGCACCCTCGGCGCGACGCTGAGCACAATCGAAGCGACAACCCGGCACTAATCACGTCACCATCAACCACGTCATCGCCGCGTTACTGCCATGTCGCCGTGCTGTGGCGGCGCCCGGCACTTTTCGGGGCCAAACTAGAAGTCGAATGAGGGGGCACGAATGCACGGTGAATTGGCGTACAGCACCTGGCCAGCGCTGTCGCCTACCCCAGTCGTGCTCGTGCCCCTCGGGTCGACGGAGCAGCACGGACCACACCTGCCGTTCTCCACCGACACCATAATCGCCTCGGCGGTGGCACAGCGAGTCGCCACTGATCTGGCCATCAGGGGGCATTGCGTCGTCGTCGCCCCCGCCCTGCCGTACGGGGCGAGCGGTGAGCATCAGAATTTTCCGGGAACCGTGTCGATCGGCACCGAAGCCCTCACGATGGTCATTGTCGAGCTGGTGCGCTCCCTGTCGACCTGGGCTGGTCGCATTGTGCTCGTCAACGGCCATGGCGGAAACCTTGCTGCGCTCACCGCATCCGTTTCCCTGCTCCGGGGTGAGGGGCACTCTGTCGCCTGGGCTCCGTGCACGGTTGCCCGGGGAGATGCCCATGCCGGACTCACCGAGACATCGATTCTGCTGCATCTCGACGCCAAGTTGGTCGACCTGGCATCGGTGGTGCCTGGCGCGACGACGCCGATGTCTGCCCTTTTGGGCCGGCTCAAGTCGGAGGGCGTGCGGGCGGTATCGCCGACCGGAATTCTGGGCGATCCGACCGGAGCCACCGCCACGACCGGCGCTGCGTTCATGTCCGAGATGTGCGAGGGTGTGCAGCGCCGGATCCTCGACGAGTCCATCGACCCGCGCGGATGCCTCCGCGACCTCGCTCGGAGCACAGCACCGGCACCGGCACCGGCACCGGCACCGGCACCGGACGCTATGGAAGATAGACCATGAAGCCGCCCGCTGCTGTGCTCCCACCCGGTTTCACGGTCGACCTCAATCGCACGGTCACGGTCCGTGACCAGGGCCGATCCTTGGTCGGAGGTTCCCCGACCCGCGCAATCTATCTCTCCCGGGCCGCCGCCAGCATGTTCGCCGGGCGCCGCTTGGCCGTCGACGGTGCCGGCTCGGGCGCCCTCGTGGACAAGCTGCTCGAAATTGGTATGGCCGATCCGGTACTCGACACGCTTCCGGCAGCGGATGAGAGCGACGTCACCTACGTGATTCCAACCTACGGCCGGCCGCAATCCCTCGACCGCCTTCTCACGAGTATCGGGCCCCACAAATCAGTCATCGTGGTCGATGATGCTTCGCCCGATCCCAGTGAGGCGAAACGGATCGCCGCCACCGCCGGAGCCCGTTTCATCGGCCTGCCCGAGAACCTGGGTCCGGCTGGGGCCCGCAATGCTGGGCTGCGATTGGTGCACACGACCTACGTGGCATTCGTCGACAACGACATGGTCGTCACCGACGGGGCTGTCGCAACATTGCTCCGGCACTTCGTTGATCCGAGGGTTGCTCTCGTCGCCCCGCGAGTGATCGGGCTCCAGCTGTCGACCCGAGTCAACTGGATCTCTCGTTACGAGGACGCGCGGTCATCGCTCGACCTCGGACCGACTCCCGCCACGGTGCGGCCGCGCGCGCGGGTGTCGTGGGTGTCAACGGCTTTCGTCGTGGCCCGGGTCGAAGCCCTCGGCGCCGGGTTCAGCGACGGTATGCGAGTCGGCGAAGACGTCGACCTCGTGTGGACACTCGTCGAACGGGGGTGGAGGGTGCGCTACGAACCAGCCGCGACGAGCGCCCACGAACACCGAGTCACGTTGTCTGACTGGGCCAAACGCAAAGCGTTCTACGGCACGGGCGGCCATGCATTGGCACTCCGACATCCCGGCAACATCGCCCCGGCGATCCTCGCGCCCTGGAGCGTCAGCGTCATGGTGGCGTTGCTCGCCCAGCGGGTTTGGTCGGTTCCCCTCGCCCTCGCCATTTCAGCCGTTGCCGCCGTGCGCATCTCGCGCAAGCTATCCCGCCACGAGCATCCGCTGCGTATCGGTATCGAGCTGACGGCCACCGGCGTTGCCGCATCGGTTTCGCAGACGATGGCCCTGCTCACGCGGCACTGGTGGCCACTCGCGGTGCTCGGCAGCATCGTCTCCCGACGCGTACGCCGGGCAACGATCGCCGCCGCCATTCTCGACGTCGTCCTGGACTACCGACGCACGAAACCGCAACTCGACGTCGTGCGCTTCGGGATCGCACGCCGAGCCGACGACCTCGCCTACGGGGCAGGCCTCTGGCTCGGCGCGCTTCGCGGGCGCTCAACGGCGGCGCTTCGCCCCGACATTCGCGGACGTCGTTAGTTATCCGATCCAGCAGTGGAGCAGAATCACCGCACGGGCCACCGACACGTACACGTACACACGGCGCTATCCGAACGGGCGTCCACCCCTCCTAAACTGGGGACATGCGCACTGCCGGAGTGGATCTCGCTGCCGAGCCCAAAGGCACCGCCCTGGCCGTCATTGACTGGGCCGACAATCGAGCATCACTGTGTGAGCTCCAGCTCGGCGTCGCTGACAACATCATCGCTCGCACTGCGGGCACCGTTGAGAAACTCGGCATCGACTGCGCGTTCGGTTGGCCGGACGAGTTCGTGCATTTTGTGGTCGCGCACTCCAGCGGCGACCAGAGCCGGCCCGGAGTCGACGGCGGAATGGACTGGCGCCGCACTCTGGCCTACCGCGAGACCGATCGTGACGTACGAAAAAGAACCGGACGATGGCCGCTCAGCGTGTCCACCGACCGGCTCGGACTCACCGCTATGCGGTGCGCCGGGCTGCTGGCCAGGATCTCCGAGACCGGCATCAACATCGACAGGTCAGGTTCTGGAGTCGTCGCAGAAATCTACCCGGGAGCATCGCTACGACTGTGGGGTTTCTCCACAACGAAGTACCGAACGGAGCCCACCATTCGAAAGCAGCTTCTCCAACACATTCAGGATGTCGCGCCCTGGCTCGATCTCGGCTCGTTCGCGCCACAGATGATCACCTCAGCGGATGCCTTCGACGCCATGGTCGCCGCACTCGCCGCCCGCAGTGCCGCCCTGGGATTCTACGAGCCGCCCGAACCATCCATGCGTGATCGTGCCCGCCGGGAAGGCTGGATCTTGCTCCCGTCCGGCTCTCTCGCCGATCTACTCCGGTAGTCGTCAGGGTGTTCCTTAGTTCCCCCACCCTGCAGCGCCGTCGTTTCCGGCTCCTGATCTGGTCCGCTCGCTCCGGGACCACGGCACGGATGCCGCGATCCCGGAGTATTTGATGGTTTACCGCTGAGGCTGGAGATCAGCTGACTTGCGGGAACCCGAGGTTGATCTCACTCGTCGTTGGGTCGGGCCAACGGGTGGTCACCACCTTGTTACGGGTGTAGAAACGAATGCTGTCCGGCCCATACATGTGGGTATCACCGAACAGTGATGACTTCCAGCCGCCGAAGGAGAACGACCCAACCGGCACCGGTATGGGCAGGTTGACCCCGACCATTCCGGCCTCAATCTCAAATTCGAATTGCCGCGCGGCACCGCCGTCGCGCGTGAAAATGGCTGCCCCGTTGCCGAACTCGTTCGCGTTGGTCAACTGAATGGCTTCTTCGAAGGTATCCACGCGGACGACCGACAGTACGGGGCCGAAGATCTCGTCGTCGTATACCTTCATGCCTGGCTTCACGTGGTCGATCAGGCTGACGCCGATGAAGAAGCCATCTGAATCAAACTGGTGCTGGCGACCGTCCACAACAACGGTGGCACCTTCATCCGCTGCCCCGGCAACATACGACGCAACCTTGTCGCGGTGCGCAGCGGTGATCAGCGGGCCCATCTCTGAAGCAGCATCCGTTCCCGCGCCGATCGTCAGTCCGGTCATGCGCTGCTTGATGGCATCGACGAGTTCATCAGCAATACCGCCAACGGCCACGAGCACACTGACCGCCATGCAGCGTTCCCCCGCTGAGCCGTACGCCGCCGACACTGCCGCATCTGCAGCCGTGTTCAGATCGGCATCCGGGAGTACCACCATGTGGTTCTTAGCGCCGCCCAGCGCCTGCACGCGCTTGCCGTTTTCGGCGGCCCGCTTATAGATGGACTTGGCAACAGGCGTGGATCCGACGAAGCTGATGGCCTTCACCTGCGGGTGTTCCAACAGTGCATCCACGGCTTCTTTGTCGCCCTGGACGACGTTCAGCACGCCGTCGGGGAGCCCTGCCTCGGAGAAAATCTCGGCAATGAATATGGCCGTAGATGGGTCTTTCTCGCTGGGCTTGAGCAGAACGGTGTTGCCACAGGCCAGCGCACTGCCAATCATCCACAACGGCACCATGGCTGGAAAATTGAACGGAGTAACGCAGGCCACGACGCCAACCGGCTGGCGCACCGAGTGAACATCAACGCCGGTCGATACCTGCTCTGAGTGCTCCCCCTTGAGCATGTGGGAGAGTCCGGTAGCGAACTCGATATTCTCCAGGCCTCGGGTGATCTCGCCCTCCGCATCAGAAAGCACCTTGCCGTGTTCGCTGGTGAGAATGGCCGCCAGCTCCGACTTGCGCTCGCTGAGGAGCTCTCGAACCTTGAAAAAGATGTTGGTGCGTTTGGCCAGGCTGGTGGCCCGCCACCCCGGCAGCGCCGCACTGGCGGCCGCGATAGCTTCCTCGACCCGGGATGCTGAAGCCAAAGCGACCTCTTTGTTTTGCTCTCCGGTGGCGGGATTGTAGACGGGGGCAAAACGCTCGGCGTCGGTGATCTTTCGACCATTGATGTAGTGCGGAATTCGCTGCATGGTAGTGCTCTCTGTAGCTGCGGGACGAGGGTCAGTGGATGAGGTCACGACCGTTGTCATCAGCGCACCTGCGCTTGGGCTAGCGCCGGAATCTGTTCCGGTTCGGGTTCAGGAGCCAGGGTTCCGTCGACGAGCTTGACGATTATGGAGCAGTCTTTACGGCCCTGTTCAGCATCCAGAACGCGCTGGAACAATTGCTGCACATGCTCCCCAATCTCCAGTGGTGTATTCGTTGCCCGCGCGGCGGCGATAGCCAGGCCGATATCTTTATTGGCCAACTCCGTCGTGAACGTCGGTGCAAAAGCAGTGTTAGCGGCGGAGGATGCCACGACTCCGGCAATTGGATACCAGGTGCGCAGGGCCCAACTGTCACCGGAGGAGACCGATGCGATGTCCCAGAACACCTGCTTGTCAAGACCGAGACGATCGGCCAGAACGGCACCTTCAGCGGCCCCCGCGAGATTGATGAACAGCATGAGATTGTTGCAAATCTTCGCGGCCTGGCCTGTGGTCGCACCGCCGGTCGGAATGATGTTGGCAGACATCGACTCGATAAACGTGCTGGCATCAGAGACGGCGTCGGGTTCCCCGCCGATCATGAACGTCAATGTTCCAGCCTGAGCACCGCTGATCCCGCCGGAAACGGGAGCGTCAACAAAACGGAATCCAGCCTCGGCTGCAGCATCGTGAAGCTTTTGAGCGGATTCGACGTCAATGGTGGAGGAATCAACAAGAAGGGTGCCGGGACTCACCGAAGCCAGCACGCCGCCTTCACCCAGATACACGGCAATGGCGTGCTCACCTTTGGGCAGCATGGTGAAGACGACCTCGGCGCCAGAGACAGCATCCGCAATGCTGCTTGCCGGTGTGAGTCCATTGGCCGCCGCGGTCGCGAGCGCCTGCGGATTCAGGTCGAAGCCGCGCACTTCGTGCCCGGCCTTCACCAGGTTTGCCGTCATCGGGCCACCCATATTGCCCAGACCGATCCATCCAATTACAGCCATTCGCAAGCTCCTTTGCTCTTTTCCAGCGAGAACACACTTTCTGTATGACCACCCTCACACCGTGTTACGGTGCAATCAAGATAAAAAAATACAGACACCCTGTGCATTCATGCACAAATACGCTGATGTACCCATTGGCAGAAGGCCGGCGCGTGATGGTTGATTTCAAGCGGTTCCCGAGCCCGGATGACCTGCTCATCCTGCTCACCGTGGCGCGCCTGGGGCGATTCACCGCCGTGGCCGAGGCGCTGGAAACCACCCACACCACCATTTCCCGCCGGATTCTGGCGCTGGACAAGCGGCTGGGTGGGCGTACCCTCGAGCGAAGCCCGCACGGATGGGAACTCACCGAGCTCGGAAACCAGGCAGTCCGTGCAGCTGAGATTATCGAGACCAGCCTGGGCGCTCTCACTTCAACACTGGCGCATGACGCGGATCCGCTTTTCGGACTCGTACGCATCAGCACGCCCGACGGCTTCGGCGCAGCTTTTGTCACCCCCGCCTTGGTCAAGCTTCAACAGCAACATCCCAAGCTGAATGTGGAGATGCTCAGCGCGACGAGAAAGATCAACCAGAACCGCTCCGGCGTCGACTTGGAAGTCGTGGTCGGCCCAATCGACTCGAGTAGAGCACAGACGATCTTTCTGACGAACTATTTCATCCGACTGTATGCCAGCCCCGAATACCTCGCCACGAAAGGAACTCCAAAGACTATTGATGACATCAAGGACCACAACTTTGTGTCCTATGTCGAGTCATCCCTCCAGGTCGCCGAGCTGGGGCATCGCTCGTCACAGTTACCAAATCCAGCCGCGATCTTTCAATCCACCAGTATTTTCGCCCAGGTCGAAGCCGTGCGACGCCACAGCGGCATCGGATTGCTTCCATCTTTCATGGTGTGGGGGCGGCCGGATTTTGTCCCCGTGTTACCGGATTTTTTTCACCGAGAGCTGCCTATTTGGGCTGCCGCCCGCGCCGAGTCTCTTCGATCCATGGCCGTGAAGGCAGCAATTGAGGCCATCCAGCAGGAGATCTCCGAGCGCCGGGACGAACTGGCGGCCTAGCTCGCACGGCGGCCCCACCGGTCTGTGGCTTTACAGATCTGCCTGCACCAGATCAGTGTGTCTGCAACCCCGGGCCCGTCTATCCGACGCTTTACCGTGCATCGGTGCGTTCGCGCAGCGCCGCCGTTTTTTCTAGGTCGGCTGCATCGACATCGTGAAGCGAGATACCTCTCGTTTCTTTCATGGACACCACAGCGACCACCGTCACCGCACAGGCAACCAACAGATAAACGGCAATCGGCACCGATGACCCGGTGCCCCTCAGCAAAGCGGTGGCGATAATCGGGGCGAGCGAACCAGCCACGATCGACGTGACCTGGTACCCGAGTGAAACACCGGAATACCGCATGCGGGTGGGAAACATTTCCGACATGATTGAGGGCTGCCCGGCATACATCAGTGCGTGGAACACGAGGCCGATCGTGACGGCGATCATAATGATCAGTTCATCCGCGGTCTCCATCATGGGGAAGGCAAAGAATCCCCAGGTCGAGCCCAACACCGCGCCCGTCAAGTAAACGGGTTTCCGGCCAACCGCGTCGGAGAGTTTTCCGACCAGCGGAATAAGACAGAACTCGATTGCATGCGCGATGAGCATCAGCAACAAGATCTTGGCTGTGTCCATTTTGACCACCACCACCAGGTACGTGATCGAGAAGGTGACGACGAGGTAATACAGCACGTTTTCTGCAAATCGCAGTCCCATGGCGGTGAAGACACCGCGCGGGTAGCGTCGAAATACTTCAATGGCGCCGTAGCCCGGCGTGGGTGCAGCTTCAGCCTTCAGACGTGATTCTTCGAAGATCGGGGCATCCTGAACCTTCGTGCGAATGTAGTACCCGACAATGACGATTACCGCTGAGAGCCAAAATGCGACCCGCCAGCCCCAACTGAGGAATGCTTCCTCGGGCAGGGTCGCAGAAAGCCCGAGGAGAACAACGGTGGCCAGCAAGTTTCCTCCCGGAACGGCTGCCTGCGGCCAGCTGGCCCAGAACCCACGGGATTTATTGGGACTGTGCTCAGCTACCAGCAATACGGCGCCACCCCATTCGCCGCCAACCGCAAAGCCCTGAGCGAATCGCAAGAACACCAAAAGCGCCGGCGCCCAATAGCCAACTTGATCAAACGTTGGCAAACATCCCATTAGGAATGAGGATACGCCGACCAAAACAATGGCAACCTGGAGCAATCGCTTGCGCCCAAACTTGTCACCAAAGTGGCCAAAGACGATTCCGCCGATTGGACGTGCGAGAAAGCCGACGGCGTAGGTCAGAAAGGCCGCGAGGATGCCGTCAAGTTGCGAGCCGGCATTGGGAAAGAACACTTGGCCAAACACCAAAGTCGCCAGCGAGCCATACAGAAAGAACTCATACCATTCAACGATGGTGCCGGCCATTGAGGCCGCCACCACTTTCTTCAATCCTGTCGGTTTTTTCTCTGTACCACTCTGGCTTGTGGGAACTTGCGTGCTCAATTCAATCTCCTTCGGTGTCAACTCTGACACTGCGTGGAATAGCGCATCCAACTTTATAAATGCGACGACAAAACCATCAATGAATCATTGAAAGTATTGCCGTGCCGTCAACATCACACAACGACGATTCGTGCAGAGACCATCTGCATCAATGCACAGGGCTGCTAGCTGACTTTTGCGAGAGGTCAAGCGGACGCCACTGACACAACGTCGCCCACCGACAAGTAGTACCGCCCTTCCTCCGGCGGCGGTGCCGGCTGTGATCCCGAGCCGTGCGAGGGCAGCCGCTCACGCGCTTAGATTGTTCGGTCACCAGCCGTGAGAATCGTGTAACACGGGAGAGCGCTGGGGAGCGCGCACCTGGACCGCCTGATCAGGTATTCAAGTAGAGCAGCACGGCTTTGACGCGGCGGTGGCCGTCGTCGGGCGTCAGATCGAGTTTCGTGAAAATGCTTCCGATGTGTTTGGCGACGGCGGCTGCACTGACAACAAGTTGGCTGGCGATGGCTTGGTTTGCTAATCCTTCTGCCATGAGGGTAAGAACATCCCGTTCACGCGGGGTCAGAGATTCGATCGGACTTCCGGTCTTTCTGGCGAGGAGATGACGCACCATTTCCGGGTCGATGATGGTTCCGCCTGCCGCGATCGTTTCGAGGGCGCGGGAGAAATCGGAGATTCGGCCGATCCGGTCTTTGAGAAGATAGCCGACCGCTCCATCGTTTTCGGAGAGAAGCTGGGCGGCATATGCATCGGCGACGTATTGCGAAAGGACGAGGATCGGCACCGTTCCGTGTGATCGACGGATGTGAAGAGCCGCACGCAGGCCGTCATCCTGGTTGTTCGGTGGCATCCGCACGTCGGTGATCACCAGGTCGGGCAAGCGGTTTTCGTGCGCCGCGAGTGCAACGGCGTCGACGAGTCCTGGCGCATCGGTCGCGGTAGCGATGACGGTGTGTCCCAGTTTCTCAAGCAGACTGGTCAGGCTTTCTCGTAGCAGTGTGGAATCTTCGGCCAGGATGATACGCATGGGGACCTTGTTCTCGTCAGCCCGCGGCGATCGCGGTCAGGGTAGTAGCCGCGGGCAGGCGCAGTCGAAGCATCGTCGGACCGCCAGGAGGGCTGTCAACGTTCAGTGCTCCGCCGAGCGTTTCCGCGCGCTCTTTCAACCCGCGGATACCCGTTCCCAGCGTCTCGTCAGCACCACCGTGACCATTGTCGGTCACGGTCACGATGAGTTCATGGGCGGTGGTCTGCGCGGCTATGTGAATTATTGTCGCGGAGGAGTGTTTCACCGCATTCGTGATCGCCTCGCTGACCGTGAAGTACGCACATCCTTCTGAGGCGGCGGATGCTCTTTGAACCAGCGTGGCGTCGAGTTCGATGGGCAATCCGGCGCGGCCAGCGAGTTCCTGGAGCGCTGCGGCGAGTCCGTGGTCGGTGAGGACCGCCGGGTGAATGCCGCGAACAGTGGCCCGCAGACTGCGTAAGGCATGCTCGGTATGGTCGTGGGCTACGGCAACGGCTTGGCGCGCTTCTCGAACGTTTGCACCAGATTGCGCGGCGTGCTCGAGGTCGATTTCGGCAAGCCCGAGCCGCACCGACAAGGCCACGAGCTCCTGCTGAACACCGTCGTGCAGGTCACGTTCGATTCTGCGTCGTTCCTGCTCGAACGCTTCCACTAACGAAACCCTGGACCTGGTGAGTCGTTCAATGTAACGCTCAAGTTCTGCTTGCCGCGGTGAGAGGAGGAAGCGGCTCAGCGATGCCTGGCCGGCCACCAGTATGGCATTGACGTAGGCAGCAACGGCAAGCGCGACAAGTCCTGCTGCGCAGGCCTTCCAAATGTCTGACGGCATCATCTCGACGCTCACGCCTGCGGAGATGTTCATTCGAAAAGGGCCGTGCGTAGCCGAGGCCACGATCGCGACAATCGCGGCGAGGCCGACCGCTTCGACGACGAGTAGCGCCAGCCCGAGCCACCCCATCAGGAGAGTAGCGAAGAGTCCTCCGACGTCGCGCCAGGTTGCGGCTTCGGTCATCCGGATGTTCAGCCAGTTGTGGCGCTCATCGGCGCCGACCCGAACATGGGCATTTTCGATTCGGGCGAAGCCCAGTAGTTTCAACCGTCGCCGTTCCAGCGCTCCCACGGCCAGCCCCCACAAGGGGATGAACACGAACGTCATCGCAATCATCGGCAACAAGACCAGCCCGAGCATCGCGCTTGAGAACAGGTAGAGCAAGGTAAGCCACGGCCAGCGGGAAAACCAGAATCGCCACGGTTTGGCTCCGATCGCGCGCCAAACCGTTATGTTCATAGTTTCAGGCTAGGGGTACCGTGCAACACACGATGTTCTGTAGTGCCAGCACTACCGTCATTTGGGGTGCCTGCGTGACTGCGCCGTAAGAGTGCTCACGATGGAATGGGTTTGTGACCATACCGCTGCTTGAAGCCCATAACCTCTACAAAACGTTTCCGCCACTCACGAAAAGAGATCAGCCGGCGCCGGTTCTCCAAGGAATATCTATGGCCGTGATGCCCGGCGAGATGGTGAGCATCGTGGGGCCGAGTGGATCGGGTAAATCCACACTTCTCTACTGCTTATCAGGCCTGGAAAGCCCGACATCGGGAGCCCTATCTGTGATGGGTCATGATCTCTCGAAGCAGACACGTTCTCAGGTCGCGACCCTCCGCCGCGACCATATCGGCTTCGTGTTTCAATCGTTCAATCTGATCCCGTCTCTCTCGGCCAGGCAGAACGTCTCGCTGCCGGCGCGTTTAGCCAAGCACGGCCCCAACCCTCCAGGCGTCGAGCGGGCCTTGTCCGATGTCGGGATGAGCGCCCACGCACGAAAACGGCCAGGTGAACTCTCCGGCGGCCAGCAACAACGGGTCGCGATCGCCCGCGTTCTGGCATCGCAGCCAGACATTGTGTTTGCCGACGAGCCGACCGGATCGCTCGATACCGCAAATGGTGCCGAGGCGCTCCGTTTACTCCGACAAACCACGACCCCCACCTCGGCGCTGGTGATGGTCACGCACGATCTGGAGGCAGCAGCGTTGGCCGATCGAGTCCTGGTGATGCGCGACGGAACCATCCATCGAGAACTGGTCTCGCCCACCGCAGACGCTGTCCTCGACGCAGTGCGAAACGCCCGAACGGTAGGTGAACGATGATGCTGCTCATCTTCTCCGAACTGCGCTCGCAATGGCGGGCGTGGGTCGGTGTGTTCATCCTGGCGGTCGCTGCCGGATTCGTACTGGCCATCGGAGCATCGATTGCCGATACCGGTGCCGAACTGGGCGAAAAATTTCAGGGCATCCTCTCCGGCGCCGCCGCGACGATCCTGATGTTCAGCGGAGTCAGTGCCCTTGCTGTCCTCAGCAGCGTCGCCACGTTGACGGTGACCCTGCAGCAACGGTCCTACGCTCTCTGGCAGCTGATCGGCGCACGACCCCGCACCGTCGGAATCCTTGTCCTACTGCAGCTGCTGATCGTGTCCCTCGTCGGAGCCGCGCTCGGGGTAGCTGCGGCCAGGCCAGCAGCTGATCCGCTCTTCGCGCTCGGTTTCGGCACCGTACCCGGTCTCGGGGGCGTGCACGTTCATTTCGGGGGCGTCACCGTTCTCAGCAGCGTGCTCGGTGTGTGCGGGATCGTGCTTCTCGGCGGGTGGCGGGCTGCACGGCGAGCAGCGTTCACACCACCACTGGAAATTCTTCGTGACGCCGAGCCGCGGCGTGGGCGCATGCGTTGGTTTCGCTGGATCTTCGTCATAGCGGCTGTAACCGCTGCCTACGCACTGTCGTCGAGCCTTTTCGGCGCGACGCTCAGTCAAAGTAGCTCCCGAATTCCGCTGATCACTCCGGTGCTCACCATTTTCATCGTTGCGATCGCTCCGCTGCTGTATCCCGCAGTGTTGATGGCATGGACAGCGGTGCTGCCGGCCCGGGTCTCGTCGGCATGGTTTCTCGCGCGACATCAGGCTCGCTACCATCTCGCTTACAGCACGGCGGCCATCACGCCACTTTTGGTAGGCATCAGCCTCTCGGCTGGACTCTACACCGCGGCCGCCACACTCAACGACGCGTTCCGAATTCAAGGAACCGGAGGAAACGCGGCTCTGCACGCTAACGAGGTTGCTCTCCTTCTCGGTGGCCCCCTCCTACTCGCGGCCGTTGCTGCAGCCATCGTGGTCTTCATGAGTAGCCGCACGCGCGGTCAAGAACTTGCACTCCTCCAAGCATCCGGGGCCACCCACCGCACGATTATCTTCACGGCCGCGCTTGAAGCCGTCATCTACGTCATTACCGCTGCGATTCTCGCCCTCGCCATCATCGTCGCTAGCAGCGTCATCCTCGCCGCGGGCCTGTCAACTGCCGTTCCTGGTACCACCGCCACAATCGACGCCATGCCCGGCCTCATCATCGCGGGCATCGGATGCGCGCTCATCTTGCTCGCCACGCTGGGTCCGACCATTGTCGGTCTGAGAAGAGACGTCATGCGCACCCTCAGCTCCGAATAAAACCCCGGCACTCGTCGCGCCTCAATCGTTCGTATTTGCTCAACCGGATCGGTAATTTCCATCGTGACCGTGCGCCCAATGATGCCGTCATGAGGGTTCGCGCTCTAGTTAGAGGCGTTAGACCAGCGACGAGGCGAGAAACGCCGAGCCGGCGATAGCCAGCACGGCTCGAGTCGTATTTGCACGACTCCAACCTGCGTCAAAAGATCTCCACGCGTCAGCGGAGTCCGCATTGGATGGCCTGATCCGGGCCATCGCGTTGTTCCGCGGCACGTTGAACAACATTGTCGTGGCGAAGGACGCCACTGTCAGGCCTGCGCCGATGACGCGAACGGGGACCATTTCGGCGCCAGCGTCCTGAAGCAGAGCGGTGACGGCTGCCGCGCACGCGGCCAGGGCGCCCCCGAAGAAGACGATCATGAAGGGGGCACGGACGGCTTTTTCGTTGACCCGTTGCATTACGGCCACAGCCTCAGGGGCGGAACGCAGTCGCAGGGGCGGAACGCAGTCGCAGGGCCGGAGACACGATTGTGGTGAACGTGAAGTAGACCCCTCCGGTGACACCGGCCCCGACCGCCGCTGCCGCCGTCACGGCGGTTCCGAACAGTTCCGTCATGAGTGAGCCGCTGATACTTCGTGCCACAGGCCCGTTGCGGCAATACGCCGCGATCTCCGGTTAGAAGCACCACGCGGCCTCGTTGCACCGGGCCGACAGCAGGACAAGCCTGCGCACTAGGCGAAACGACCATGACCTGGTCGTTCCGACCATGCGTGGCAACATTCGAGATCCTCGTAATACCTCGCGCGACTGGCGGATGGCTCGCGACCGGATCGGATATCCGACGGTCACGGCCCATAGCTTCCGCAAGACGGTGGTCACGGCTTTGAACCAGTCAGGATTGAGCGCTCGTGAAATTGCCGAATACCTCGGGCACGCGAACTCGTCCCTGACCCAGGACGTCTACATGGCTAAGAACACGGGCGGTATGCGCGCGGCTGAAACGATGAATTCCCAGCTCGCCAGTTTAAATCTGCGGGGTTTATGCGGGGTTGGCCCAAAATCGGCGAAAAAACACCCCGGACTTCCGCAGAAGTCCGGGGCGATTTTAGTGAGTACCGTGTAGCGGGAGCGGGAATTGAACCCGCGACACCACGATTATGAGCCGTGTGCTCTAACCAACTGAGCTACCCCGCCGCGACTTGTCGGCTGTTCGCTTCCAAGCCTGAGCCCCCTGTGGGAATCGGACCCACTACCTCTTCCTTACCAAGGAAGTGCTCTACCAATGAGCTAAGGGGGCAGAGCAACCAAAAAACAGTTGCAACGCCGCGTTTTTGGCAACCTAGAAACTTTATCACCCCGACAGGGCGCTCTAGACCACTCCCCACGCTACAGGCATACAGCGCCAATGCCGTAGCATTTTAGGATGACTGGCACCGAACTGACCCCTGGCACCGAATGGTGGCGCACCGCCGTCATCTATCAGATCTACCCCCGCTCGTTCGCTGACGCGAACGGTGATGGCATGGGAGACCTCGCCGGCATCAGCGCGCGACTGCCACAGCTCAAAGACCTGGGCATTGATGCCATTTGGCTGTCTCCTTTCTATACCTCGCCACAACGCGACGCAGGTTACGACGTCTCCGACTACTGCAACGTCGACCCATTGTTCGGCACCCTCGACGACTTCGAAGTGCTGCAGCGCACCGCCCACGACCTCGGAATCCGAGTCATCGTCGACATCGTGCCCAATCACTCCTCGAGTGACCACGGCTGGTTCCAAGCTGCCCTCGCCGCCGGCCCTGGCAGCGAGGAGCGCGCCCGCTACACCTTCCGTGACGGCAAGGGCAAAAGCGGTGAGCTACCGCCGAACAATTGGGAGTCCGTCTTCGGCGGCCTCGCCTGGACCCGCACGACCGATCCGGACGGCACTCCCGGCCAGTGGTACCTGCACCTGTTCGACAGCAGTCAGCCCGACTTCGACTGGGACAGCGAGTGGGTGCGCGAGCAGTTCCGTGCGGTACTGCGCTTCTGGCTCGACCGCGGCGTCGACGGCTTTCGAGTGGATGTTGCGCACGGCATGATCAAGGCTCCCGGCCTCCCCGATTACACGCCTCCCGCCGAGGGCGGAAGCATGGGCGGGGCACCGGCATCCGCTCTCGAACCGGGGATCAGCGCCGAGACGCCGCTGACGGCCCCCTACTGGGCGCAGGACGGCGTGCACGAGATTTATCGCGACTGGCACCAGGTGCTCGCCGCTTACCCCGGCGACCGCGTTCTCGCGGCCGAAGCCTGGGTCGATCCGCTCAGCCAGATGGCCAAGTGGGTGCGCCCAGACGAGATGCACCAGGCCTTCAACTTCGCCTACCTGGAGACCCCGTGGAACGCGCCGCAGCTGAAGAGCGTCATCGACGAGTCGCTTGAAGCTTTCGGCAACGTCGGGGCGCCGAGCACCTGGGTGCTCTCCAACCACGACGTCGTGCGCCACGCCTCCCGGCTCGCCCTCACCGGCGATAACCTGCAGGGTCACGGCATCGGCCCCAAGACGGTTGGACTGCCCGACACTGTTCTGGGACTGCGACGCGCGCGGGCAGCATCGGCTTTGATGCTGTCGCTGCCCGGCTCGAGCTACCTGTATCAGGGCGAGGAACTCGGCTTGCCCGAGGCCGTCGATCTGCCCGACCATGCGCGCGAAGACCCCACCTGGTTTCGCACCAACGGCGAACGCTACGGGCGAGACGGATGCCGCGTGCCGATTCCGTGGGAAGCCGCCGGCGAGTCGTTCGGCTTCAGCACCGGAGAGAAGAGTTGGCTGCCACAGCCGGCCGAATGGGCCGGGCTCGCTCGCGACCAGCAAAACGGCGTGGCCGGATCAACCCTCGAGCTGTACAAGCTCGCGTTGCGACTGCGCCGGGAGCACTCCCTCGCCTCCGGCACGGTCGAGTGGATCGACGGCTTCGGTCCCGAGGTCGCGGCGTACCGCAATGGCGACGTGATTGTCGTGGCGAATACGGGGTCGGCATCCGTTCAGCTGCCCGCTGGCGAGGTTCTGCTGGCGAGCGAAGAGCTCGTCAGTCGCACCCTGCCGGGCGATACGACGGCCTGGTTGCGCACCGTTCAACCATGACCATGTTCGACGATGCACCCGTCGGCAGCGCGGCCGACGCGGGCAGCGTCGTCTCCCCCGACTCCGGCAGCGGCTCGCCTAGTACCTCTGCGAGCATCACCGCCATGCGGGAGTTGAAGCTCGAACTGACCCGGTTCATGATGTCGTACAAGTTCGCGACCGACGAGATACTGACCAAGATCAATATTTTGAAGGAGGAATTCAGTGCGATTCACGACTACAGCCCGATCGAGCACGTCAGTTCTCGGCTCAAGTCGCCGGAGGGTATTCTCAAGAAGGCCATCCGCAAGGGGCACCCGCTCGAGCTGACCGGAATCCGCGACAATATCCAGGACATCGCCGGAATTCGCATCACCTGCAGCTTCATCTCCGACACCTATCGCGTTCGCGACATGCTCGCCGGACAGCGCGACATAACGGTGCTCCAAGTCAAGGACTATATCCGGGAACCGAAGGCCAATGGGTACCAGAGCCTGCACCTCATCGTCGCGATTCCGGTATTCATGTCCGACCGTGTGCAGCCAGTCACCGTCGAAATTCAGATCCGCACGATCGCGATGGACTTTTGGGCGAGCCTGGAACACAAGATCTATTACAAGTACAACGGCGCCGTGCCAGACACCCTGGTAGAAGACTTGCGGCAGGCAGCGGATGCCGCCAACCGGCTCGATGTGAAGATGGAACTGCTGCACGACCAGGTCGTGGCGCTCGAACCCGTTACCGATGACGCTGATCTGTTCAGCTTCGACAGCCTGCCACCGTTTCCGCTGCCGAAGGGCCTGCTTGAGTCCTTCATGCGCGGGCGTAGCGAGCCGAGCTAAACCGGCGGCGGCGCCGTGAGCTGCCCGCCTACCGCGCATAACTCCTGCAATTTGCGGGCGTTCCGAAATACTCCCGCGACTTTCCGCGCCTTCCCTGTTCGGACGCAAGAAATTGCAGGAGTTGTACGCGCGCCGACGGGCGGCCGGACCCGAGGTGCGCTAGTTGGTGTTGGCGTAGAGCCAGGCGAGCGGGTCGACCTTGGTGCCGGTGATTCCGCCCTGACGAATCTCGAAGTGCAGGTGCGGGCCGGTCGACATCCCGGTACTGCCGGTCTTGCCGATGACTTGGCCAACCTTGACCACGTCACCCTCCGCGAAAAGCATCGATCCGTGGATCATGTGCGCGTAGACGCTGGTGACGAGCTCGCCATTGATCATGTGGTCGATCATCATGTGCACGCCGAGGCTGGCTTCACCGTCTTCGGCGTAGCTGACCACACCGTCGGCGATGGCCTGGATCGGTGCGCCGACGCCCGGGTTGAAGTCCTGGCCGCCGTGGTTCACCGAACAGCCGGCGCAATTGCGGTAGCCGATCTGGTCGCCGATATGAACACCAACGGCGAACGGCCACTGAATGGTTCCGTTCGGATTGTTAGTGAAGGTGTCTTCCATGCGGATACCGCTGGCTTCAGCAACCTCGGCGATGGTGCTCGACTTGTAGCCATCACGCACGACCGTAACGGTGTCACCGCCGGCCAGATCCATGCTCTGCATATCGTCAGTCGCCGGAACACGCTGCGATTCAAGAACGGATGCCTGCACGTCTTGTGACGACAGTAACGCTTCGGCCGGAATCGAGGTGGCGACGGCCATCAGAGCCACGAACGACATCGCGAGAATCGAAGCGCCTTTGGCCGCGCGCTTGCGCATGGTGCCGCCGAGCGGTCGTGCACGCGGGGTATGGCGGGGCAGCGCCCCGGCCGGAACGAAATCGCGCGCGGGGGCAAACGTCTCCCCCGACTTCTGCTCGATGCGATGGCGACGTGGCCGTTCACCGGCAGCGGGAATGACCGTCGGGATCGATTGGGTCACGCCGGGAGCCAACAACTTCTCGTAGTCGGTAGGCCCGGCGTCGGCGACCGGTCGAGCCGCGACAATGCGGTCAGTCTCGATGACCACAACCGGTTCAAGGTCCGGCTCGGCCAGATCGGCCGTGACTATCAGATCGGCCACAGGGCTGAGCCGCACGAGGTCATCGGCGGTTTCCGTCAACGGTGCTGTGACCGATGATTCGACCCGTGAGAACGTTACCCGCTCGCGTTCGCGACGCTCCCGACGGGTAAGCGCTGCCGGTTCGGCCGGGGGAAATACGGTGCCGTCACTGTCACCGGACACGGTGGTGTCCATAAGTGGAGTGTGACGTGACAAAGTGCAGCTTTCGGCGTAGCGGACGGGATCTTGTGCTCGTACTGAATCACGCCAAATGACGGAAAATCAATATAACGAATCGGTTAAGGGTAACGCGCAACCCTGAGAATACCAGAGGAAAGCGACCAATCACACCCAAAAGGGGGTAATGGGTATAGTTTCAGCGGGGTCCCTCGTCAGGCGGGAAGCATTCGAAGAGCGCGGCGAGTACCGGTGCGAACTGATCGTAGAGGGCCGGAGCTGCGGCGATGAGCAGGTCGCGACCCTCGGCATCCGTGTGCAAAGCGCCGACCCGAGCGCCGGCTTCCCGCGCGATCAGGGCACCGGCGGCGTGGTCCCATGGGTTGAGTCCGCGTTCGAAATAGAGGTCGAGACGCCCGCAGGCGACCGAGCAGAGGTCGAGTGCGGCCGACCCGATACGACGGATGTCCCGCACCTGGCCGATGAGACCACCCACGACTTTCGCCTGCCACACCCGCCGGTCCGCCTCATAGCTGAAGCCGGTGCCGGCCAGGGCGAGCGAGAGCGGAACGTCGTGTTTCACGTGCAGGCGTTGGTCGCCCAGCCAGGCGCCAGAGCCCTTCGACGCGGTGAACACCTCGCGGAGGGCGGGGCTGACGACGGCGCCGGCGAGGGTGTTCCAGCTGGCCGGGTCGGGATCACCCTGCACAACGGCGATGCTGACGGCGTAGAACGGAATGCCGTAGAGGTAGTTGACGGTGCCGTCGATGGGGTCGACCACCCAAGTGAGCCCGCTGGTGTGCGCGGATGCGTCGGATTCTTCGCCGTAAAACCCGTCGTTCGGTCGGGCGTCTGCGAGCAGGCCGCGAATGAGCAACTCGACCTCGCGGTCGGCCGCGGTGACAATGTCTTCGGGTGACGACTTCGAAGCTGCAATCTCGACCCCCTCGGTGCGACGCCGATGGGCGAGCGCGCCTGCGGTGAGGGCGACGGTGCGTGCAAGGTCGAGCAGCTCGGTCGGGGCGGGATGCATCATCCCCACACGCTACAGGCAAGGCCTTAACCAGAACAGGCAGGCCCGAGGGCCTGCCTGTTCTGGTTATACTCGTGGCGAGTGCGAGGTTCGAACTCACGAAGGCTACGCCGTCTGATTTACAGTCAGATCCCTTTGGCCGCTTGGGTAACTCGCCAGGCGCTCCCGACCAGGTGTAATCACTTGACCGGAGACGCGGCTTTAACAATACAAGACGAAACGCCTCACCGAGAAATCAACGGGCGTCGAAATCGTGATGAGGCGTTTCCGGCACCCGGTGGGCGGCACTCCCCGGGTGGCCGGCGGCGTGCGCATCTTGGTCGACGTGTCGCCGCCGATGCCACTGAGGCCGCGATGTCGGCGGTATCCGCCGTCTACCCATTGCCGATGTTCGAGACCGCAAAGGAGGGTTCGCGTATGGTGTCTAACCGCGCACTTTTTGCACTCTCGCGGGTCGGATACCATGGGGGAATGGCAGATTCAACGTTCGACATCGTCAGCAAGGTCGACCCGATGGAGGTCGACAACGCCCTTAATCAGGCGCACAAAGAAGTCGCACAGCGCTACGACTTCAAGAACGTAGGAGCTTCGATCGCGATGAGCGGTGACAAGGTGCTCATGAAGGCGAACACCGAGGAGCGCGTCAAGGCGATCCTCGAAGTGTTCGAGGCCAAGCTGATCAAGCGCGGCATCTCACTGCGTAGCCTCGACGCTGGCGAGCCGTTCGCCTCCGGCAAGGAATATCGCATTGAGACGAGCATGAAGGCCGGCATCGACCAGGAGAACGCGAAGAAGATCGGCAAGATCATTCGCGATGAGGGCCCCAAGGGCGTCAAAAGCCAGATTCAGGGTGACGAACTGCGGGTCAGCTCGAAGAGTCGTGATGATTTGCAGGCCGTGATGGCGCTGCTCAAGGGTAAAGACCTCGACGTGGCCCTGCAGTTCACAAACTTTCGCTAGCGGACCTCTCCGGCAAGGGGACTCCCTCGTCCTCTGTCCGCCGGGCCCACCTTGTGAACCGGGGCCCAGTTTATAAACTGGGCCTGCGGACGGGGCCCGGGCCCCGTCCGCAGAGGCGCGCACTTGGAGTGCTACTCGGCGCGCGACACCGCCACCATTTCGTCGCGGTCCACAACCTTGATGCGAGTGCGGCCCACAGCCTCGCCAAGCCCGAGTTCGTGCTGGTCGAGATTGTGCCAACCGTCCAGACCGGTGTATTTCACGCCGCGCGCATCGAGCAAGTCCACGATGCTCTCCTCCGACGGCGACTCGGGGCGCCACCAGTTCCCGAGGTCATTGATCAGGTGACGAATCGTTTCCATCGCGTCGCTCTTGGTGTGGCCGATCAGACCGACCGGCCCGCGCTTGATCCAGCCGGTCGCGTAGACGCCGTACATCTGCTGGTTGAACAGCCCGCCGGTACCGGCCGACGGGTCACGGCGTAGCACCTGGCCCTCGCGGTTGGGAATGATGCCGCGCTTCTTGTCAAACGGCACGCCCGGCAATTCCGACCCGAAGTAGCCGACGGCTCGGTAAACGGCCTGCACCGGGATCTCGCGAATTTCGCCGGTGCCGACGACGCCGCCGGCGCCATCCGTTACGGTGCGTTCCCAGCGGAACGCACCGACCCGGCCCGTGCCGTCGTCGACCAACTCGACCGGCTTGGCGAAGAAGTGCATGTGCAGCCGGCGGCCGGCGGCGCCGGTCTCGCGGGCACGCCACTGGTTCAGCGTCTTATCGATCACGAAAACCTGTTTGTTGCTCGCGACGGCGGACTGGGCGGCCTCGTCGTACTCAAAGTCCTCGTCATAGACGATCATGTCCACATCATTCAGCTCGCCCACCTCACGCAGTTCCAGCGGCGTGAATTTAACGGATGTCGGCCCACGCCTCCCAAATATGTGCACGTCGGTCACCGGTGACCCTTTCAACCCGTCGTACACGTTTCCGGGGATCTCCGTCGGAAGCAGGTCGTCGGCGTGCTTGATGAGCATGCGCGACACGTCGAGGGCCACGTTACCGTTGCCGATCACGGCGATTTCGCGTGCGTGAAGCGGCCAGGTGCGCGGTACGTCGGGATGGCCATCGAACCAGCTCACGAAGTCGGCGGCGCCGTATGAACCGATCAGGGACGCGCCTGGAATATTGAGATCGGCATCCTGCACCGCGCCGGTCGCGAAGATGACCGCGTTGTAGTGCTTCTTGAGGTCGTCGAGGGTGACGTCCACTCCGAACCGCACGTTGCCGAACACGCGAATATCACCACTGTCGAGCACGCCCCGCAGAGCGGTGATGATGCCCTTGATGCGGGGGTGGTCGGGGGCGACGCCGTAGCGCACGAGGCCATACGGCGCCGGCAGGTGGTCGAACAGGTCGATCGAGACCTCGAAGTTGCGCTCGGCTTTGAGCAGAATATCGGCGGCATAGATGCCCGCCGGTCCTGCGCCGACGATGGCCAGTCTCAATTTGGTCACTGAAGATTCCTTACTGCGCGGGCCGG
The DNA here is from genome assembly GCF_004403585.1 of Cryobacterium sp. Hb1. Lineage (NCBI taxonomy): Bacteria > Bacillati > Actinomycetota > Actinomycetes > Micrococcales > Microbacteriaceae > Cryobacterium > Cryobacterium sp. Hb1. The sequence goes on from NZ_SOHI01000016.1 coordinate 41,119, forward strand.
CCGGGCCCAAGCCCTCGCCCGCTCTCGAATGGATCTAGCTGGAGCGCTCGACGATGGACTCGGCGAATCGGGTGAGGGCTTTCTTGACCGAACCATTCGGCAGCGGAGCGAGGGCGGCAACGGCGTCACGGGCCCAGCCGTGAGCCTCGGCCAGGGTTTCGGCCGTGACGGCGTGCTCGCGCAGCGCGGTGATTGCCGCGTCCGCATCCGCGCCCTGTTGCGCACCGGCCGTCATCACGTCACGTTCCAGCCGCTCCAGCAGATCAGCGGACGCCCTATCGCTCGCGGCACGTTCACGCAATCGAAGCACCGGAAGCGTGACCACACCGGCCCGCAAGTCCGTTCCCGGCACTTTGCCCGTCTCCTGCGGCTGCGGGGACAAATCGAGCACATCGTCGATGAGCTGAAAGGCAACGCCGATCTTCTCACCGAAGTCCACGACCGGCTGCTCGTACTCGGCCGGGGCGTTGGAGAACACCACACCGCCCTGGGCGGCCGCGGCGATGAGCGAACCGGTCTTCCCAGCAAGCACCTGAATATAGTGCGCGACCGGGTCTTCACCAGCGCGTGGGCCCACCGTCTCCTGAAACTGACCGAGCACAAGGCGCTCGAACGTGGTCGCCTGCAGTTTGATGGCGCGTTCACCGAGCCGGGCCATCAGCTGGCTGGCACGGGCGAACAGCAGGTCACCCGTGAGGATGGCAATGGAGTTGCCCCACACGGTTTGCGCGCTCGGCACGCCGCGGCGCTTATCCGCGTCGTCCATGACATCGTCGTGATAGAGCGAGGCCAGGTGGGTCAGTTCGATGGCTGTGGCTGCGGTGACAACGTCGGGCACAACGCCCTCACCCAGGTGCGCGGTGAGCAGCGCGAGCATGGGACGCACGCGTTTTCCACCGGCATTGAGCAGGTAACGGCTGGTGACGGTAGCGATTTCGTTGGCGTAGACGAGCTCATCGATGAGCGCCGCTTCGACCTTTTCGATGCCGGCATCGATATTCGCCGCCAAGCCGCGGTCGGCGGAAGTCGAGAAAATACGTTCGCCGAGGCCCGCCTGGCTGGTCACCGACGCGGTGCGTCGAATCACGGGGACTCTGGATTTCACGTAAGACAGCCTATCGAGTTGGTCAGGGCTTGATTCCGCGGTGCAGGGCCACGATGCCGAGGGTGAGGTTGCGGTAGGCGACAGCGGAGTATCCGGCTGAGCGCAGCCATCCGCTGAGCACCCGCTGGGTCGGCCACGCCGCGATGGACTCGCCGAGGTAGTCGTAGGCTTCGGCGTTGGAGGATGCGAGGCGCACGACGCGCGGCATGACGTGATTAAGATAGGCAAAGTAGCTCTGGCGAACCAGCGTCAAGGGTGGAGTCGAGAACTCGCAGATGACGACGCGCCCGCCGGGCTTGGTCACGCGGTAAAACTCGGCCAGGGCTTTCTTCGGCTCGACCACGTTGCGCAGTCCGAACGAGATGGTGACGGCGTCGAACTCGTTGTCCTGGAAGGGAAGGGCGGTCGCATCAGCCTGCACGAAGTCAATGTGTTCATTGTGGGCGTGGCGAGCCCGACCGACCTCGATCATGCCGGCCGAGAAGTCGGCGGCGACGACGTGGGCTCCGCTGTGGGCGAGAGCCGCGCTCGAGGTGCCCGTGCCGGCCGCGATGTCGAGAATGCGTTCGCCCGGTTGCGGGTTGACTGCCTTGGTGGTGGCCATGCGCCAGAGCGACGCGTTGCCGACCGACAGCAGCGTGTTCGTGCGGTCATAGTGGGCGGCGACCTCGTCGAACATGGCAGCCACCTGCGCCGGCCGTTTGTTCAGGTCTGCTCTATTCACCCCATCATTCTAGGATGCATAGGCCCGCCGAAACTGCACGGTTGCCGGGGCATACGCGCGCGGGCGTAGGCTACAGAAGTGAATGTGCGGGCCTTGACGGTCGAAACCTCCCCGATGGCCGATATCCGCCAACTGATCCTGCTGCTCGATCGCCGTACGCCCTTACTCTGGATGCGTCGCAACCAGGGCCTGGCCGGCATCGGCTGCGCGCTGCGACTCGAGTTTTCCGGCCCGACCCGCATGACGGATGCCGCGGCCGCCTGGAAACAAGTCGTCGCCTTGGCCACCGTGACAGACCCGCTCGCCCGCGCCGGTAGCGGGCTGCTCGCCTTCGGAGCTTTCGCCTTCGATGAGACGTCTGCCGAGACCAGCGTGCTCATCGTTCCCGAGATCATCGTCGGCCGCCAAGACGGCCACTGCTGGGTGACGCGCATCTGGGAGACCGGGCAGAGCGCTCCCGAAAACCCGCTGACGCTGCGTCCGCTCGGCGACGAGTACCGCATCGCCCTGCTGCCCGGCACGCTGCCCCCCGAGGATTTTCGCACAGCCGTCAGCTCGGGCGTCTCGCGGATTCAAAGTCAACGGATCAATAAGGTCGTGCTCGCTCGCGACCTGGTCGGGCGGGTGCCGGCCGAGTCCGACCTGCGCCGCGCCATCACCAAACTCGCGCTCGGTTACCCGGACTGCTGGACCTACGCCGTCGACGGCCTCATCGGGTCGAGCCCCGAAACTCTTATTCGCGCCGACCACGGTTCGGTCAACGCCCGCGTGTTGGCCGGCACGATCTCCCGGGGAGCGGATGCCGAGGAAGATCGCGAGGCGGCCCTCACCCTGGCGACCTCATCGAAAGACGGTGACGAGCACGAATTTGCCGTGCAGAGCGTGCTCAAGTCGCTCCGCCCGCACACCTCGGCGCTCGCCACGAGCGAGATTCCGTTCACGCTGAAACTCCCCAATCTCTGGCACCTCGCGACCGATCTGGAAGGCACCCTGAGCGACGGGTCGACGTCTCTCGATTTGATCGCAGCATTGCACCCGACTGCTGCGGTCGCTGGAACCCCGACCGACGCTGCTCTGGCCCTGATTCGCGAACTTGAACCGTTCGACCGTGGCCGCTACGCCGGACCGGTCGGCTGGGTGGGCGCCGACGGCGACGGCGAGTGGGCGATTGCGCTGCGCTGCGCGCAGGTAGTACCCGCTGGCGGCATCACCGCGTACGCCGGCTGCGGCATCGTGCTGGACTCCGACCCCGACCGCGAGCTCGCCGAGACCAAAATGAAGTTCCGTCCCATCGTCGAAGCCTTCGGTTGATTCGAGCCGCTAACGAACTAGCGGAACCTCGAGGATGCTGGGGCGGGTAGGGGCGCCGGTGAGGGCACGCTCCAACTCGGATCTCGTGGCAGCAATCTCATAGTCCCAGCCGTAGCCTGCGGCGAGCGCCTTCAGATCGACGCTGCGCGGGGTGTAGAGCACCCGCTCCATCGCGGCGGCCGAAGCCGTCGCGGCGACCTCCAGGCCGTCGAAGATGCTGCCACCACCGTCAACGCCGACGATGACCTGCAGCCGGGGTTCTGGTTCGCCCGGGGCGAGCAGCAGCGAACCGACATCGTGAAGAAAGGTGAGGTCGCCCATCAGAACCCGGGTCACGCCGACCGAACGCGGCTCGGGCTCGGCCTGGCTGGCCAGCGCCACCCCGAGCGCGGTGGAAATCGTGCCGTCGATACCGGCCAGTCCACGGTTGGACAGCACGGTGATCTTCTTGCCGGGGACGCGCTTATCGGCCTCCCGGATCAGCCGGGACGCGCCGAGCACGAGCCGGTCGTGCGGCCACGATGCACGCCAGACCGCGTCGACGAGCAGCGTTCTCGTCAGCGGGGCTCGCAAAATTGCCAATTCAGCGCGGGTTATGCCGCGCTTATCGATCGGTGCCCGGCCTTCATCAGCCGCGGCCTCTGCAAGAGCCCTGCTGGTCATGACCCAGCGGCCGAGCCATTCCCGTGCCGCGGGCGTCTGGGCCGCCAGCACACACTCAGCGTCCGCGCCGATCGAACGGGTGAAAGCTCGTGCAGCATGGGCCGGATTGTACCATTCGAGTCCGGTCGTTGCGACAATGATGGTCTCGACACCGTCACGGGCGATGAGAGCCGGAATCTCCCGGCTGAGGGTGGGATGACCGAACACGACCACCCGTTCCACCTGGCCGCCGAGATCGGCGGCAGCGAGTAGTTCCCGGTAGTGCACAATCAAATTCGGGCCGAACCGAGCGCCGCTCGATACCTCGGCCAGCAACGGCCAGCCACCGGCATGGGCCAGCTCTTCGGCCTCAGGTCCGGCACCATCGCCGGCCACGACGACCGTGCGTAGTCCCGGCGCGAGGAGCATGGCCGGCCCATCACTTGATGTAGACGGGGTTACGCGGATAGAGCGTGCCATCAGAGTAGGGCGGGCAGGCCGCGCAGCCGACAGCGGCTCGCGAAAGGCCAGGTTGAGTTGTGCCGGGCCGGGAGCCGCGGTCGAACCGCCGGTCGCAGCATCCATTGCCTGCCGTGCCAGCGCCACGGCAATGCCTTCCTCATCGGGCTCGCCGACCGGCGCCGGAACATCGAGGCACAGCCGGGTGGCAACCCCGAACAGGCCTGACTGTACGGTGGTCTGGTTCGAGCGGATACCGCGCAGCTCGGCCGGGCGGTCGGCCGTCAGCAAAATCATGGGCACCCCGGCATGGTGCGCCTCGAGCACGGCCGGGTGCAGGTTGGCGACCGCCGTACCCGACGTCACCACAACGAGCGCTGGCAGGGCGGTTTCGAGGGCAAGGCCCACGCTGAGAAAGCCCGCGCTGCGTTCGTCGGTGCGCACGTGTAAGCGGATGCTCCCTGCCTGTTCCAGCGCCGCCGCGGCCAAGGCGAGCGCCTGCGAGCGCGCTCCGGGACAAAGCACCAGATCACGAACCCCTAGCCGAACGAATTCGTCCAAAAGCGCGAAGCTGAAATCGGACGCCGGGCTGCTCTTGAGGCTTTCAGGCATCCCGCCGGCCAGGCTGCTCGCCTTCACCCGGTTCGTTCTTCTTTTTCTTCTTCGTCGTTTCCCCGGTAGTTGGGTCGTTCTTGTCGAGGTCCGCGAGGTCCTGCTCCATACGGCGAATGCGTTCCTGCTGGTCTTTCTCGTTGAAGGGACGGTTTTGGCCGGTGTCGGATTTCGCGTTGCCGCCGTTGAGACCGGCGCCGTCAGGACCATCGCTGTTCAGCCCGCGCAGAAACTCGAGGTCGTCATCGGGCGCCACCGAACGAAAGGACCGGGTCGCGGGAGTAGAGCGTCCGTGGCCGACGAGCAGCCATAGCAATGGGCCGATCAGTGGCACGAGAACAATGACGAAAATCCAGACCCAGCGCGGCAATCCGCGAATGCGTTTGCGGTCGAACATTGCACAGTCCACAAGGGTATAGACGGTGAGGATGACGAGGGCCAGTCCTAGTCCGATCAAGAGCTTGGGCATACCTAGATTGTAAGCCGCTAGACCGTGAGAGACATGTGCGCCTACTCAGCCGCGGCATTCTAAGCTTGATCTATGAAATTCCTGCCCCCTTGGCTGTATTACTCCATATTGCGCGTCCTAATGTTTGCCGTACCGCTCGCAATTCTCCTGTCCCTGGGGCTGTGGCCCTGGGCGTCCGCTGTGATCGCCGCGCTGGTCGGCCTGTGCTTGTCGTACCTTCTGCTGGGCAAGTCCCGCGCGAGTGTTGCCCGCGATCTCTACCACGCGCGACACCCCGACAAGCAGACCGCCAACCCGGATTCTGAGATCGAGGACTCGCTGATGAGTGCCCAGGAACGTGTCAAGTCAGAACGCGAAGGCAAGTCCCAGTAGCAGGCCGTAGGCCAGCGCCGCGAGGCTCGTCAGCTTGAGGGCGAGGATGAATTCTTTCGCGGACGTGGCGGTGATCGTGATGAGGCAGGCCGGCAGAGCCAGCAGCAGCACGAAGAACGTGAAGATTCCGAGCGGATAGATCAGGCTGAAAAGACCCGCGATCACGAACGGCAGCAGCAGGAAAATCGAGAAGACGACCCGGGAGGCCGTGCTTCCGATTCGCACCGCGAGGGTGCGCTTGCCGGCGGCCTTGTCTGGCACGATGTCGCGCAGGTTGTTGACCATGAGCACGGCACAGGCGATCAGCCCCATCGCCACACCACCGAGAACGCTCTCGGTGGTGAAGTCGCCGACCTGCACATAGGTCGTGCCCGCGGTGGCTACGAGACCGAAGAACACGAACACGAACACTTCACCAAGACCCTGGTAGCCGTAGGGCTTCTTGCCGCCGGTATAGAACCACGCTGCAGCGAGGGCCACGACGCCAACGAGCAATAGCCACCAGTACTGGGTCAGAATGACGAGCGTGACGCCAGCCACGGCAGCAAGGCCAAAGAAGATCAGGGCCACGCGCAGCACGGTGCGCGGATTGGCGACGCCGCCGCCGGTGAGCCGGGCTGGTCCGACCCGAAAGGCGTCGGTGCCTCGAATGCCGTCGGAATAGTCATTGGCATAGTTGACGCCGATCTGCAGGAGCAGCGCCACGGCGAGTGCGAGCAGCGCGCGCACCGGATGGTAGACGCCGGGTCCGCTCGCCACGATGGCGGCGCCGGTACCGAGCAGCACCGGCGCAACGGCGAGCGGCAGAGTGCGCAGGCGTGCGCCCGATACCCAGTCGGCGGCGGTGGCCGGTTTGAACGCGGCCGGTCCCTTGCGGGGTGGTCCGTTTTTGATGGCCGGATGGCCCGATTTGCCGCTGGTCTTTCTGGCGGGATCAAGACCAGCCAGCTTCGCCGCGGGGTTCAATCGTTGTTGTTTGGGCCTGACCGGCCGAGCTCCTTGTGCCACGCCCCCATGTTACTGGGCGTCCGTCTGCACAACGCCATACCCGATAGCCGGCCGGTCAGCTAGGTCATCGTCGCGCCGACGCCGTACGAGAAGAGCGATCAGGACCAACAGCAGTAGCAGACCAATAATGGCGAAATACAGCCACTCGGGCGGTCCAGACGTTAGTGGTACCGCGGCCGCTGTGCCGACGTCAGGAAAGGTGATAGTCGCATTCGCGCTTCGTTCCAGGAGCCCGCTGTGCAGGGTGATCGTGGCATCCCAGGGGCCGGCCGGTACCTCCTTGTCCAAAACAATCGTGACAGGTTCGGTGTCACCGATACCCACGGTTGTACCGAGGACGACGGGGAATGGACCGGCGCTGAGCCCGCCGGGGCCTCCCAGCAATTCCAGGGTGCCGAACATATCAAGGGCCCGCCCACCGATGTTCTGCACCGACGCAACGACCATGGGTTGACCGTCGGCCGATCGCGCGGCGGTGAGCGTGCCGACCAGGAAGTCGGCCGCGGGCGCTCCCCCCGGTCCGACAGAGAGGTAGATTCTAATCCCGACCCTGTTGACTACACTCACACCGCCTCCACTTGTGGGCGGTGCGCTCACTTCCGCCCAGACCACGCCGTATTGTTCGCCGGGTGCGGCATCTGCGGGAACCGTGATTGTCACCGTAACTGTCACACTTTCACCGGCAGGCACGGTGGGCGATTCACGATCGACAGAGGGCCAGGTGGACAGGTCGTTGGGGGTGTTACCTTCGGCACCGAGGAAGGCGCCGTCGGTAACGCTTGCCGCGCCGGAATACAGGTTGATCATCGTCGCGTCCGGCAAACCGTTCGCCACGTCGATCCGGCGCTTGACGACCGCTCCGGGAGCGACGTGGTCAACGATATAGAGGCGCGCGCGCGGGTCATCAGTCGCGTTGGCCGGAATGTCCAGGAGCCGTAGGCCGATGCTGCCGGCTGGCGCCGAACTCCCGGCCGCCTGGGCGGGCGGTGCGAACGACACCAGCAGACCGGTAGCGACAGCAAGGACGGCAGCAACGACGGGTTGTATTGGCAAGGAGACTCCTAAAGCACGGAATGGGTGATAGTGAACGAGTAAAGGCCAGCAGAACTACCACCGGGCACGGCCACCGTGATTGTCGGGTCCCAGCTGGCCCTGTTGAACCCGACGACCGCATCCCTGGCTGGCGCCGCGGGTTCAACCGTCAGGTCCGCCAGCGACGCCCCGGTGGAATCCACCTCGTTGGACACCGAGAAGTCGGCAGCGGAGCGCACCAGCGCCACCGGCGCGACTGCGCTGGCCGGTGCCGGGGCGAGCAGCAGGCTCAGCATAAGGATCGCGCTGGACCAGGCGACGACCCTGCGGGTCGTCGCCTGGCGAATGAACCGTGCCCCCTGCTCCAACATATTGTGTCCAGCTTTAAGGAGTTAGAGAACCGAGTGGGTGATCGTAGCCGCGTAGACATCGGCGGGCGTGCCGCCAGGGATTTTTACATTGATCGTCGGATTCCAGGACGCGGCATTGTCGCCGGTAATGCCGCTGGCCGTGACCGCCGGAGAGACACCGGTCAGATTGGCCGGATCGTTAGCCAGGTACGTGGCCGTTCCAAACTTGCTGATTGTTCCGGCCGTGTAGCCCACGTAGCTGGCGGCAATGGTGGGGCCCGCTAGCGGGGTGAAGGCGGTCGAGATGACGCTGGCAATCCAGGTGGCACCCGCACCAGCGCTGCGAGCATCACTGACCTTGACGATTCCCAGGGAGCCACTGATCGTTCCGCCGTCGACCGTGTTGGCGCGAGTGCCGAGGTTTCCTGCCGAAGTCGGCACGGAGATCGCCAAGACCCCACCTTGTACCGTGACCGTGGCCGTTGTGTCGCCGGGGGCCGCCGAAGCCGGCAGCACGATGCCCAACGTGAGAATTCCCACACCGGCAGCTGCCGCGAACGCGCGTGTTTTCAAGTTCATATATAGCTCTCTTCCTGGGGGTCCGGGTCACGAATTTCCCCCCTGTGACTGGAGGGGGGAACAACCGACCCAAGAAGGTCGGTCCCCTTTTGTGAGGACAGACTATTGCGCCGACCCGCCGCGGCTCCAATCCCCGTCATCCCCAATAGAGGGGTAATCCTCAAGTTCTAAAGCATCGGCGTGGTCGTGGTGCTCGGCGCACACTCGACCCCCGCGAGCGGCAATTTACGGGCGCTTCTCAAGGACTCAGTGCCGCCCCGAGGCACTCGCTCCATCTGCCGCCCTACCGGCGTTTCGCCAGAATCGCCAGGGCAAGGCGATCGGGTTTACCCGAGGAAAGCAGTGGAATTACCGTCACAACCATAATGCGGCCCGGTCGCGCGGCCCGGCCCAGAATGGGAACGACGAATGCTGCCACTCCCTCCAGATCCATTACTGCACCCGTCTTCCCGGGCATTACTATGACCGGAACCTGCCCCCACTCGTCGTCGTCGGCCCCGATCACGACAGCCTGCTCGAAACCGGGGCAGGACCGCACGATGCCTTCGACGGCATCGAGTGACACCTTCTCGCCGCCCGAAATGATCACATTGTCGGCGCGACCCAGAACCGTGACCCGAGCGGTTATCGGGTCGATTTCGCCGAGGTCGCCGGTGCGGTACCAGCGCACACCGTGCTCCACCAGAAAGCGCTCACTGGTGCGCGTTTCATCGCCGAGGTAGCCCTCAGCGAGCACGGAGCCCGATAGTTCGAGCTGCCCGTCGACAACCCGCACGAGGGTGTCACCGATCGGAACCCCATTGTAGATACAGCCGCCAGCGGTCTCCGACGACCCGTAGGTGCGCACGACTGGCACGTTCAGTTCAGCTGCCCGAGCAATGAGATCGGGCCTGATCGCCTGCCCGCCGACCAGAATCGCGGTGAAGCGACGCAGCACAGCCAGCAGTGCCGGGTCATCCGCTGCGTCAAGTAGGCGGGCCAGCTGCACCGGCACCAGCGCGGTGAAGCGCAGCGGCTCGGTCATGGTCTCGGCTAGCCGAAGAAAGTCCACCGGATCAAAGTGGCCCGGTGGAAGCACGAGCGGATTGGTGTCGGCGGCGATCGAGCGCACGAGCACCTGCACCCCGGCGATGTAGTGCACGGGTAGAGCGAGCAGCCATTGTCCGGTCCCGCCGAGGGCGACAGCTGAGGCTGCGGCGCCGGCCAGCAGTGCGTTAGTGGCGAGCATGACCCGTTTCGGCGTGCCGGTCGACCCGGAGGTTTCGATCACAACCGCGACCCGTATCGGCACGTCTTCGAGAACCATTCCACCACCTGTCGGCATCGGCATCAGTGCCGGTCCGTTGCCCGCGAGTGCATCCCTCAGCGCCGCGAGAAAGGCCGGCGGATCCTCCGGCACGAGCGCCCGCAGCGGCCTCACCACGGCGCTGCTGCGTCGCTTGGGCGCCCGGAGGAGAAATCATGCACCCGTTCACTCATAGTGCCAGCCTACGCGGCGCCAGCATTGACTTTTCGAATTTTCCAACTCGTAAGATTGGGGATTGAGAAGACGAAAAAACCTCAGGTAATGTGGAATAAGCAAGAAGTCAACCCCTTGTCGTCCACCCCGTTCGGGGGTGTACTAATGACTTGGAAAGTACGGGGAGGTCGCCATGGACATCACGCAAGGTACGAAAACCACATGCGGGGGCTCATAACGATGACTACCACCGCTCAGGAGCCACGAACGAGCCCCGCGTCGCCTCGCCGATCAGCCTCGCCGGGCAACTACGCCGCCGCATCGACGGATGCTTTCGGCGACTACCTGCGCCGCATCGGCAAGGGGGCCTTACTCAACGCCGAGCAGGAAGTTGATCTGGCGCGCCGCATCGAGGTCGGACTCTTCGCTGAGGCCAGGCTGCTGCAGGGCGACGGTGCCGGTACTCGCGACTCGGCCGAAGAGCGCGAACTGTCCTGGCTTGTGCACGACGGGCGCCGCGCCAAAAATCAGTTCATCGAGGCCAACCTGCGTTTGGTCGTGAGCATTGCCAAGCACTATTCCGGCCGCGGAGTGCCCATCATGGACCTCGTGCAGGACGGCAACATGGGGCTCGTTCGTGCCGTCGAAAAGTACGACTTCATGACCGGCTACAAATTCTCCACCTATGCCACTTGGTGGATTCGCCAGGCAATCCACCGCGGCATGGCCGACAAATCCCGCATGATCCGTATCCCGGTGCACACCGCCGAAAAGCTCAACAAAATCAAGCGCATCCGACGCGACCTGACCAGCGTGCTCGATCGTGACCCCACGGCACGTGAAATCGGCGAAGCCGCCCAGCTTCCCGTGCGCGATGTGCTGCGCCTCTTGCAATACGACAACGAACCGATCTCCCTGCATACTCCGGTCGGTGATGGCGCCGGCGATATGGCCGAACTGATCATTGATGACGACCTCCCCCAACCCGACGAACACGCCACGCTGACGCTGCGGGCGGCAGACATCCGCTACTTTCTCGACACGCTGCCACCACGGGAACGTTCTATTTTGCGAGCCAGGTTCGGCCTCGACGGCAATGAACCGCGCACCCTGGACCAGATCGCCCACACTGAGGGCGTCACCCGGGAACGAGTGCGTCAGATTGAGAAGCGTGCCCTCGCTTTGCTGCACGTGCCACGGTTGGAGCATTATCTGCGGGACTAAACGCCGACCGTATCGATTGCACGCCAGCAGGAGCGCGACATGGGAAAACTAACCTACGACTCGACCCTTACCGCAGACTTTGACGATCGCGTGCTCGCCCACATACAGGTCGTGATCGGCGCCAAGCTGCGCCGTGGGGAATCGTTCTACTTCACGTGGCGCGACGAGCCGCAGGTTGGCGACGGACGCATCACGATTTGGCTCCACCCAGGAATCCCCATCGCCTACAAGTATTTCGGCAGCCGTGCGCCCACGCTCAACCGCGAGTGGATCGAAGCGCTCATGGCGACGGCAAATTCCTCCGGCGGGCTGCAAATCATTCCGGAAACCAGCTCTCCGGCAGTGCAGCCGGGCGTTGTGAAGGACGAGCCTTAGATCGCATCGACACCGTTTGCGACAAGAAATCATGTTCGCCCAGCGACCGTTCCATCGAATCGATCCAGATCGAGATCGAGATCGATGGCGGCGAGCTGTACGGGCGGGTTGAGCGAGGCTCTGGCCGTCTACCCAGCCGGAGACTGACACACTGGACCCATGATGCCCTCACTGGATGAGTTACTCGGTTCCGCGCACGTCGTCTCCCTGAAACTGTTCGACCGGTTTCGCGGGCTGGACAATCGGGAAGCACTGCTGCTGGAAGGCCCAGAGGGCTGGACTGAGTTCTCCCCGTTCGTGGAATACGATGATGCCGAGGCCGCCAACTGGTTGCGCGCCGCCATCGACTTCGGCTGGCAGAGTACGCCGCACGCCCTGCGTACGAGCATCCCAGTCAACGCCACGGTACCGGCCGTGCCAGCGGACAAGGTCGCCGAAGTGCTTGCACGTTTTCCCGGTTGTCGTACGGCAAAAGTCAAGGTCGCCAGCCCGGATCAGGCCCTGGCCGACGACGTCGCCCGGGTGGCCGAGGTACGTCGCGTACTCGGTCCGGAGGGTCGTATCCGCATCGATGCGAACGGCCTGTGGAACGTGGACGAAGCCGAACACGCCATTCACGCACTAAGCGCTTTCGACCTGGAATACGTCGAACAGCCGTGCATGAGCGTGCCTGAACTGGCCGAGATTCGCCAGCGCACAACGTACCTGAGCGTACCGATCGCCGCCGACGAGAGCGTGCGCAAGAGCGGCGACCCGCTCGCCGTGGCGCGGGCCGGCGCCGCCGACATTCTCATCATCAAGGCCCAGCCGCTTGGGGGCATCCGCGCCGCACTGTCGATCATCGGTCGGACCGGGCTGCCTGTCGTGGTCTCCAGCGCCCTCGACACGTCGATCGGGCTCTCGATGGGCGCGCACCTCGCGGCATCCGTTCCTGGACTCTACTTCGACTGTGGCCTTGGCACCGCCTCACTACTCGCCGAGGATGTCACGGATAATCCGCTGCTCCCGGTCGCGGGGGCCATCCCGGTGCGCCGCGTCGTGCCAGACGCTGCTCTCCTCGCTCAGCACGCGACCAGTCCTGATCGTCGCGACTGGTGGCTCGCGCGCCTCACGCGCTCGCACGCACTGGTCGCTGCTGAGTAGCGGCAACCGAAGGGCTACAGGCCCGAGTAAGCGTGCAGGCCCTTGAAGAACACGTTGACGATGCCGAAGTTGAACATGACAGCGGAAAAACCGATGATCGCCAGCCAGGCCGAACGCGATCCGCGCCAGCCGCGGGTTGCACGGGCGTGGATATAACCGGCGTAGATGACCCAGATGATGAAGGTCCACACCTCTTTGGTGTCCCAGCCCCAGTAACGCCCCCAGGCCTGTTCGGCCCAGATGGAACCGGCCATGAGGGTGAAGGTCCACAAAATGAAGCCGATGATGTTGATGCGGTAGGCGAGGTTTTCCAGTGTCGCCGACGACGGCAAGGTGGCCAGAAAACGCAGGCGCCGACCGGATGCCACAGCCGAGCGCGCCGCGGCGGCCTCGAGCGTTCTGTTTTCGCGCCGGAACTGCAGCAGTTGCACGGTCGACAGCGCGAAGCCGAGCGCGAACATCCCGGTGGCCAACGACGCCACGAATACGTGGATGACCAGCCAGGCCGACTGCAGTGCCGGCGGCAGTGGAGCAACCTCCACATAGAACTGCAGGGCTGCCACGCCGAGCAGTACAAGCACGAGACCGGTGACGAAGGTGCCGAGAAAACGCAGGTCGGCGCGGATCAGCACGATCAGGAACACCGTCATGATGAGCAGCGTGCCCGTCAGTGCGAACTCGTACATGTTCGCCCACGGCACCCGGTCGGCCGCGAAGCCGCGCATGATGGTCGCCGCGAGGTGCAACGCCCAGCCCAGTACGGTGAGCGCAACTCCCACGCGCAGGCTCGACGAGCGGCCGTACGGCAGCGCCGCGTCGTCGTCCATGCGGGCGCTGATGCGCGACAGCACGGGTCGCTTCAGGGTGACGGTGCTGCCGGCGGAGGCGGCAAAACCGGCCGAGGAGGCAGCATCCGTTTCGACCAGGTCGGCGGCTTCAATCGCACCCACGGCGCTCGAACGACGCGCGAGGTCGACTGCGAAAGCGATGAAAGCGAGGGCGTAGATGGCCATTGCCGAATACAGCGCGTAGAGCGAGTATGAGTTGAGCAGTGCGGAGTCAATCAGATTCACAGTGCGATCCTAAGTCGATTCGGGGGTGGCGACGACGGTTTGGTGGGTCTTCAACAGCTTGAGATGACGCGCGGCCACCGCGCTGACGGCGGCCTCGAGGGCCGGGTCATCGCCACGGGCCAGGCCGGCGTATTCGAGGTGTACGGTTCCGTCGGCTCGGGTCGTTGCCTTCACCCAAACACGGCGACGCGGCACGAGCAGCCCGGTGAACAGGCCGAACAATACGAGCATGGAGAAAGAGATCAGCCAGATCTGTGTGGGGTCGTGATGAATGTCAAAGCTCGCAAAGCGCGGAACCGACTGGGTGAAATCGCCGGCCGCCGAGGACGCCGGATTGTTGTCGATGAAGCTGACGGTGCCGAGGCCGCCCGGCAGTGCGGCCGATGCACCCGGCTTGAGCTCGATTGAGGCAACACCGGTCTTACCGCCGGTCTGCTGCGTCAGGGTGTCGGTGTCGAGGGCATAAACGGATGTCGGCACGCCGGCATTGAGACCGAGGTCGCCGGTATAGACATTCAGAGTGAGCAGCGGGTATTCGAGGTCGGGGTAGCTGGAGAAGTTCGCGCCGGAGGCCGCTGTGTCCTGAGTGGGATAGAAGAAGCCGATCATACCGATCTGCTCGGCCAGTCCGTCGGGCACTTTCACGATGCCGAGCGAGGTGAGGTTGGCGTCCTGCGGCAAGAATGGCACCGAGTCTGAAAAGACGACGGTACCGTCGGGGGCCGTTACCTGAATGGTCGGTGCGTACCCGTTGCCGAGCAGGTAGATGCTCGTCCCGTTGGTGCGTAGCGGTCCGTTGACCTTGACGGCGCCGGGCTCAGCCGCCTCGGCCTTGGGCGTGACGGTCACGTCGGCAGTAAAGTCGATCGGCTGGCCGTATGCCTGCAGATTCCGTTGTTCATAGGAGACCGAGAAGTCATCCAGGCTCAGGGTGTACGGGTCGAGAGTGGTGTCGTCGAAGAATCGTCCCGGGTTGAAAGAGTCGTAGGCGAGCAGCGTGTTCACGAAGGTCTGGCCCTCGACGAGCACTCGCTGGCCGCTAAAACCATAGCCGCCACCGAATCCAACGGTGATCAAAATACCCACCAGCGCAGCGTGAAAGACAAGGTTTCCGGTCTCCCGCAGGTAGCCACGCTCGGCCGAAACGGATGACTCGGTGTCGGAATCAAAGCGCGCGACGCGGTAGCCGCTGGATTTCAGGACGGTGCGGGCGTGCGTGATGGCGTCGCGGGCATCCGTGTGCGCCGGCGCGTCTTGCGTGGTGAAACCAAACAGGCGTCCGAGGCGAGCCGGCGTGGTCGGCGGCTTGGCGCGCAGGGCCTGGAAGTGATGTTTGGTGCGCGGAATTACGCAGCCGATGAGCGAGATGAACAGGAGCAGGTAGATCGACGAGAACCAGGCCGAGGTGTAGACGTCGAAAGCCTGCAGTTTGTCAAGAATCGGCGCCAGGTCGGGGTTGTCGGTGAAGTACTGGGTGACCCCGTTCGGGTCGCTCGTGCGTTGCGGCACGAGCGACCCTGGAATGGACGCGATGGCGAGCAGGAGAAGCAGAAAGAGGGCCGTTCGCATGCTCGTGAGTTGACGCCAGAACCAGCGCAGCCAGCCGGTCAGGCCGAGCTTGGGCTGCACGACACCGGCCTGCGGCGCCTCGCGGCGGGAATCGAAATGGTCAGATGGCCGGGACAAAGTTGCCAATCACCCCTTGCAAATCGAGGAGCCAGGTGTTCCAGATACCACTCACCATGAGTACTCCGATGACGACGAGCAGAACACCGCCGAACAGGTTGATGGCACGAATATGCCGTTTGAGGAATGCGACCGATCCGGTGGCCCAGTTGAGGCCGAGGGCAATCAGGAGGAAGGGAATTCCGAGGCCGAGGGAGTAGAAGAGGGCGAGCAGTCCGCCCTGCCAGGGCGACCCGGTGCCGAGACTGAGCGAGTTGATTGCCGTGAGCGTGGGCCCGGTGCACGGCGTCCAGCCCACCGCGAAGACCGCACCGAGTACGGGGGCGCCGGCGAGACCCATTTTGGGGCGCCAGTTGGTCTTCACGGTGCGCTGCATGGCACCGAACTGGCCGACGAAGACCAGGCCCAGCAGGATGACCACCACGCCGGCGAGGCGCGTGATCAGGTCGCGGTAGGAGTTGAGCCAGAATCCGGCGGCACCGAAGACCACGCCGGTGAGCACGAACACCACGGTGAAGCCGAGCACGAACAGGCCGACCCCGGCCAGGAGCCGGGTGCGGCCGCGACGATCACGCTGGGAAGTGCCGGTACGTCCGTCCGCGAAGCCGCCGATGTAGGCGAGATAACCGGGAACGAGAGGCAGGATGCATGGTGAGGCGAACGAAACGAGGCCGGCGAGGAGTGCGATGGGAATAGCGAAGAGTAGCTGGCCGCTGAAGACGATCTCTCCGAAAGGATTGTTCACTCGGTCGTGCCAGTCTCCGCGATCGTGTCCCGAATCAGGGTCTCCAGAATGGACGGCGAGGTGACCTGGCCCAGAATGCGCGCCGCGATCCGCCCTTCGGCGTCGAGCACCAGGGTGGTCGGCACGGCGTTCGGCGGAATGCTGCCGCTGAACGCGAGTTGCATGGCGCCGGTATCAACGTCGAGCACCGAGGGGTAGGTCACGCTGTAGGTCTCGTTGAATGCGATGGCGTTCGGGGCCTGGTCTCGCACATTGACACCGAGAAAACTCGCGCCCTTGTTTTCAAACTTCTCGTTGAGGCCCTGTAGGTCGGATGCCTCGGCGCGGCACGGTGCACAGCTCGCGTACCAAAAGTTGACCACGAGAACATCACCGAGCGTGTCGGCGCTCGTGACCGGCTCGCCCGTCTCTGTCACGCCGGAGAAGTCAATGGCGTCACCGCGATCGGCGACGGCAATCTCCGTGACGCTTCCGTCGCCGGCGATGAAACCCTTGTTCGAGCCTTCCCGGTACTGGTCCGCGAGCGGGTCAGCGGAGCAACCCGAGAGCAACAGGGCACCGGCGGCCAGCCCGGCCAGCACGGGGCCGAGGCGGCGACGTTGGTTCACACGGTGGCGATTCATACAGCACCCACATCGTTGCTTGGGTCAAGAAGTGCCAGCGCCGGGCTGACGTAGGCGGTTTCAGCGAAATGGTCGCCGTGCCAGCACAGGGTGGTGATGCTCGACAGGTCGCACCGGCGTTTGCGCGGGTCGTGGGCGAGGCGTTCATGAGCCAGTGCTTGATGCACCATCCAGATCGGCAGCTGGTGACTGACCAGCACGACGTCACCCTCATCGACCGAGTTCCAGGCGTCGTCGATCGCCGCGAGCATGCGGGCAGAGATTGAACGGAAGGGTTCTCCCCAACTCGGCTTCAACGGGTTGATCAGGGCCGGCCAGTTGCGCGGGTCGCGCAACGCGCCGTCGGGGCCACGCATCCGCTTACCCTCGAAGGCATTCGTCGGTTCGATGATGCGTTCGTCGGTGTCGATGGCGAGCGCGAAGGCTGCTGCGATCGGCGCGGCCGATTCTTGCGCGCGTTGCAGGGGCGAGGCGACGACGCGCACGACCGCGCGACCACGTTCAACTAATTCCTCCGCGGCAGCAGCAGCCATAAGCACGCCCCGCTCGGAGAGCCGGAACTGCGGCAACCGTCCGTAGAGCACGCGTTCGGGGTTGAAAACCTCACCGTGACGCACGAGATGCACTTGACTGGCTACCACTCAACTATTCTACGGAGGGGTCAGCCTAGAAACCGCCGTGAGCGGGCCGCTCGGGCGGCTCCGGCTAAACTCGAAGTGTGACTTCGCGCGTATTGATCAAGAACCTGTCCGCTCTCGACGACGGCCCCGTATCGGTGTCCGGCTGGGTCGATACCGTTCGAGACCAGAAAAAGGTGCAATTCGTCGTTCTGCGCGACGAATCCGGCGCCGTGCAGCTGGTCAACCCTCGCACGACGGATGCCGATGGCGTCGTCGTCGCCGACGAGCCAGCCACCAGCATCTCGGGCCTCGCCCAGGGCACCTTCGTCACCGTGACGGGCCAGCTCAAGCACGACGAACGGGTCAAGCTCGGCGGCATCGAGATCAAGCTCACCACCCTGACAGTGGTGTCGGCCGCCATTCCGGAGACGCCGATCGCGGCCGACTCAAGCCTCGACAAGCGCATGGACTGGCGCTTTCTCGACCTGCGCAACCCCAGGCAGAACCTCATCTTCCGCATCCAGACCACGTTCGAGCACGCGCTGCGCACGTACTGGATCGAACACGACTTCATCGAACTGCACACCCCCAAGCTCATGGCGAGTGCGAGTGAGTCGCGCGCCGAATTGTTCGAGGTTGGCTATTTCGATACCAAGGCCTACCTTGCGCAGAGCCCGCAGTTCTTCAAGCAGATGGCCCAGTCCGCTGGCTTCGGCAAAATCTTCGAGGTGGGCCCGGCGTTCCGAGCCGATCCCTCGTTCACGAGCCGGCACGCCACCGAGTTCACGAGCGTCGACAGTGAGATCAGCTGGATCGACAGCCACGACGACGTCATGGCGCTGCACGAAGACCTCATGGTCGCCGGGTTCACCGCCGTACAGAAAAAGCACGGAGACGAGGTCAAGGCCCTGTTCGACGTTGAAGTGACCGTTCCGAGCACTCCGTTCCCGCGCATTCCCCTGGCCGAGGCCAAGGAGATCGTCAAGAGCCGCGGCTATGAGGTTCCCCGCGACGACGACGACATGGACCCGGAGGGCGAACGCCAGATCGCCGCCTACGTGGCCGAGAAATATGGGCACGAATTCGTGTTCCTCACCGACTATGCCTCGAGCATCCGCCCGTTTTATCACATGCGTCACGACGGCGATGCGGCGATCACCAAGAGCTATGACCTCATCTTCAACGGCACCGAGATCTCCACCGGCGCCCAGCGCGAGCACCGCATCGAGGTGCTCGAAGCTCAGGCCATCGAGAAGGGCCTCGATCCGAAGGAAATCGAGGGCTACCTCGACTTCTTCCGCTACGGAGTTCCTTCGCACGGCGGTTTCGGCATGGGCCTCGCCCGGGTCTTGATGCTCATGCTGCACCAGGCGTCGATTCGCGAGGTTACCTACCTGTTCCGCGGCCCGACCCGCCTGGAGCCGTAGCTTCGGCTTCTCGTTCGGGCCGCGGGGTGCGTAAAGCCGGTAAAATCTGCGACAGGCCGGCGGCAGCATCCGTTTGGCCCGGCGAGTCGCAAACGAACCGGTATGAGCTACGCCCGGGAATGCGGGCGACCGGGAAATACCGCTGGCGCCGGGTTAGACCGCAAGGTCGACGGCCAGGCGATCGGCGACGACGGTGCGGATGAATGCGCCGACCTTCTTGTGCTCCGGGTGCGTCTGATAGCGGTCGAGGGCCTCGAGATCGTCGAAGTCGGCGATGAGGGCGACGTCCCAGTTTTCGTTGCCGGCAACATCCGGCCCGACCGTCAGGGCACGAATCTCGGGAACGACGCCTACTAGGGCCTCGAGGCCGGCCACGATGCCCGCGGCATCCTCGGCCTTCTTGCGCGGGGTCAGCGCGTTGAGCTTCCAGCAGACGATGTGACGAATGGTCATGAGACCTCCAATAGGGCGGTACGCAGGCGCACGGGATCGATGCGCCAATAATTGTGCACTTTGCCGTTAATGAGGAGCACCGGGATGTCCTCCAGGTAGCGCTCGTGCAGCTCGGCGTCGTCAAGGATGGAACGTTCCTCGAACGTGATCTCTGGGGCCGACAGGTCGTCGGCGAGCTTGGCCACGACGCTGCCGACGAGGTCACGTGCGTCGTCGCAAAGGTGACAACCAGGCTTGCCGATCAGGATCAGGTGTGCGGTGGGCATGGTTCCAGCCTACGGCGACTTCGTGCCGGGGCGCACGGGCACGACACACCGAGCGGTAGACAGCAAAAAGCGCCAGTCCCGAAGGGCTAGCGCTTTGCTCAACGAGCAGCTAGATAACTACGCAGTCGATCTACTTCTTATTGCGACGCTGGTGGCGAGTCTTGCGAAGCAGCTTACGGTGCTTCTTCTTCGCCATACGCTTGCGTCGCTTCTTTATTACAGAACCCACACGGACCTCACAAGTATTGGTTTAGTCGCGGGGCCCGCGACTGACACGAAAACACCATTCTACCGGACAAAACCGGCTCCAACTACTCAGCTGCCGGATCGGGCTTCGCTCAGCCGTTTCTGCGCCACTTTTTCGCCGTGGCATCTTTGACGACGTGCGACATTTGCGAGGCATCGGCGAAGGCCTTGCCAATAGCCGAGGCGAATGCACGCTGCTCATCTTTCAGGCCGGCATCGGCCTCCAGATCCACGTCCTTGACGGCCTGGTCGAAGTCGACACTCAGGAAGGGAATCAACCAATCCTCAATCTCTTCGAGCGGCGAGTACTCCAGCCGGTAGAAGCGGTGCTGCCCCTCTTCGCGAACGGTGACCAAACCGGCCTCGCGCAACACCTTGAGGTGCTTGGAGACGGTGGGCTGACTCAGCCCGAGGTGCCCGACGATGTCGGACACGCTCAGCTCGCCACGCACGTCCCGGGACGGACCGCGAATTTCACCGGAGGGAACTGCGCGTTCCAAGAGGATGCGCAAGATGTCTCGTCGCGCCGAGTCCGCCACCACGGTGAAGATGTCTGCCATAACCTCAGGGTAGTCATTACTACTGGGTAATAACCAACGCCGGGTAGTACAGTTTCAAACTGGTAATAGTCGCAGGCTTATCGGGGGTTCCAGGTGTCGTTGAGAACCGGAACTGAACCGTTCTTTCCGCGCCCGCTCGCCCTTGTGAGGCGGATGCGCGACGAAGTGGACTCGCTCGCTCACAAGTCACCCTCGCGGTTCGCCATTCTGGTGTTTTCCGCGCTCATCATGGTGTTCACCGTGTTGTTCTCGCTACCGATCGCCGCAGCGGATCGCACGATCACCCCACTGCACGATGCCGTCTTCACGGCAGTATCGGTCATCTGCGTGACCGGATTGACCACGGTCGACATGGCCACCCACTGGTCAGCGTTCGGCAATATTCTGGTGTTCGTCGGTGTCAATATCGGCGGCATCGGCGTATTGACGCTCGCGTCACTGATGGGACTGGTCATCTCACGCAGACTCGGCCTGCGCGCAAAACTGATGGCGGCGAGCGATTCCAACCCCTCCCGCATTCACGCCGGGCCGGTCAACGAAGGCCAGACCGTGCGCCTCGGCGAGGTCGGCAGCCTGCTGCTCACCGTGGCAATCAGCGCGTTCGTCATCGAGGTCGGCGTGGCAGCGCTGCTCTTTCCCCGCATACTGCAGGCCGGTGCGCCCCTGGGCGAAGCGGTCTGGCACAGCTTCTACTATGCTGCGATGGCCTTCACCAACACCGGTTTCAACCCGAACCCCGGCGGCCTCAGCCCGTTCGTCGATGACTACTGGTTTCTCGGCGCGCTCATGATCGCTGTTTTTCTGGGCAGCCTGGGGTTTCCGGTGATCTATGCGTTCGCGCGCGGCTGGCGCAAGCCGCGCCGTTGGTCCGTACACGTCAAGCTGACACTCGTCACGACAATCGCCCTGATGATCCTCGGAATGATCTTCTACATCATTCTCGAGTTCGATAACCCCAAGACTTTCGGGTCGCTCAATGCCGGCGACACCATTTTTCAATCGTTGTTCATGTCGGTGATGACGCGCTCGGGCGGCTTCGCGACCATTGAGGTGAGCGACCTGAACGGGTCCAGCTTGCTCCTGACTGACATGCTCATGTTCATTGGCGGCGGGTCGGCGTCGACCGCCGGCGGCATCAAGGTCACGACCCTGGCCATCCTCTTTCTGGCCGCCTTTGCCGAAGCACGCGGCAAGCAGGAAATGGAAGCGTTCGGCCGCCGTATTCCAAGCGACATCCTGCGCCTGTCGGTCAGCGTCGTGCTGTGGGGCGCGACCACCGTCGCGGTGGCGAGTATCCTCATTCTGCACATCTCGAAACAACCGTTCGACGTCGTCCTCTTCGACGTGATCAGCGCTTTCGCTACCTGCGGCCTGTCGACCGGGCTTACCGCTGATCTGCCGCCGGAGGGCGTCTACGTCATGGCGGCAACGATGTTCATGGGCCGGGTTGGTACAGTGACTCTCGCGGCGGCTCTGGCCGCGAGCCACAGCAGGCAACTGTTCAAACGCCCGGAAGAGAGACCCATCGTTGGTTGATCGCATCAAACACGACGCCCCTGTGCTCATCGTCGGGCTCGGACGGTTTGGCGCGGCCACGGCCGGCCAGCTCGACCGACTCGGCCGCGAGGTGCTCGTCGTCGACACGAGCGAGGCGCTCGTATCGAAGTGGTCAGAGCGGGTCACGCATGCCGTTCAAGCGGATGGCCGCTCGCTCGAGGCCCTGCAACAAATCGGCGCCCAGGACTTCTCGATCGCCGTCTGCGCGGTCGGATCGTCGGTGGAAGCCAGCGTGCTGATCGTCGCCAATCTGGTGGACCTGAAGATTCAACAGATCTGGGCCAAGGCCATCTCGAAATCACACGGCAAGATTCTCGAACGCATCGGCGCCAACCACGTCATCTACCCCGAGGCCGAAGCCGGCGAGCGCGTCGCCCACCTGGTGTCGGGTCGCATGCTCGACTTCATCGAATTCGACGATGATTTCGCCCTCGTGAAGATGTACCCGCCGAAGCCCATTCGTGGCCTCGCGCTCGTCGATTCCGGCGTACGTCGCAAGTACAACGTGACCGTCGTCGGCGTCAAGAGTCCGGGAAAGCCGTTCACCTATGCGACCCCGGATACCGTGGTGTCCAACCATGACCTCATCATCGTGTCGGGCGCTGAGGCTGATATTGAACGGTTTGCCGCTCTCGGTTCATAGTTCTCCCCCTATTCGGGGGAGTCGACCGGCTATTCTGCTAGTACGGACACTTCTCGCCGCGGCTCACCTGAGCCTGCACGCCGGCTCGTGTGCGTGGATGGAAAGGCTCTTCTATGTCACCCAACGTACCCGCTCTCGCCAACACCCCGGCCGACATCGTCGCCACGGTTCAGACTGACACGACGGGCGAGGTAACCATTGACGGGTCCCCGCACCGCGTCACCAGTGCCGATGAGGCCGGCGTTCGCGAGGAGATCATCGGCATCGTGGTCGAGACCGCTCGCCGTCGCGGGCAATCGGTTCTCTTGCAGGTCAGCGACGAGCAGGGCGATTGGCCGTTGACTGTGCACCCCAACGGGCGGGTCGAATCGGCCGGGCCGGTTGTCGTAGCCGACCGACCAAAACCAGCGAGCACCGCGCCCGTTCCAGTCGTGATCCCCCTCGAGGGGCCGATACCGTTTGCCACGCTGATGCAACCAACCGTTGCGGCGCCGCCTACCGCCCTGTTCGAATCTCTGGTGACACCGGCAGCGGATTCCGCGTCCGCTGTGCCGAATCTGGCCGATTTTCTCAGTTCGCGGCCACCGTCCCCCGCCGGACCGGCCGCGCTGGGCTGGCAGGGCGCCCTGCGCCGTCTCAGCGGCGGGTTCGTCTCGCCCACGCCGAGTCCCGCCGAACAACGGCACCGCACCGCCATCGCGGCCGTGCAGCGCAGCCTGAACGGCCCGCGCACGATCGTGGTTCTCAACCCTAAAGGAGGAGCGCACAAGACGACGGCGACGCTGCTCATCGCGGCCACGTTCGGCATCTACCGCGGCGGCTACACCTTGGCCTGGGACAACAACGAGACCATGGGCACGCTGGGCGTGCGGGCCCAGGCCGCCCGGCATACCAACACGGCGGTCGACCTGCTGCGCGACCTCGACCGGTTCGGCGATGCCCGCTCCCGGGTGGGTGACCTCGACAACTACGTGCGATCCCAGGGTGATGCCCAGTTCGACGCCCTTGCCTCCGACCTCGATCCGGCGGGCGCCGCGAGCATCGACGACGACGCTTTTCGCAAACTTCACGCGACCCTGAGTCGCTTCTACCGGGTGCTTGTCATCGACACTGGTAACAATATGCGCGCCAGCAACTGGGAAGCCGCGGTCGATACCGCCGACCAGCTCGTGATCGTGTCGACCATTCGCGAAGATACCGGCTACGGTGCGGCCTCGCTGATCGACGGCCTGCGGCAGAAGGGTCATGCCGACAAAGTCGCCAAGGCGGTCACCGTGCTCGCGTCGCCGTCAAAAACCGCCGATGAGCAGTTGTCCAAGCGCCTGCACGACCACTTTCGGCAGCTCACCCGCACGGTCGTCGACGTTCCCTACGATGCCTCGCTGGTCGGTGGCGGACCGCTCAAAATCGACGCACTGGCACCGCGCACCCGCGCGGCTTGGGTGGAGGCGACGGCGGCCATCGCCGAAGGGCTGTAGGCCTGCCTAGGAGGCGGCGAGCTCTGTCGCGCGCGCGAGGGCGGCATCCGTTGCGGTGTCGAAGAGTTCCTTCAGGCCACCCTTTTCGAGCTCCTGGACGGCTCGCTCGGTCGTACCGGCCGGGCTGGTCACCTGGCGTCGCAACTCGCTCGGTGACTTGTCGGACACAGCGAGCAGCGCGCTCGAGCCGAGGAAGGTGCCATTGACCATGATCGCGGCCTCTTCGGGGGTGAAGCCCTTGCTGATGGCCGTTTCGGTGAGCTGTTCGATGAGGTAGAACACGTAGGCCGGGCCGGAGCCGGAGATGGTGCTGAGGGCGTCGAGCTTGTTCTCGGGCACGACCAGCACGTCGCCGACGGTTGCGAACAGGGCTCGGGTGAGTTCGAGGTCAGCGTCGCTGGATCGGGTGCCGGCACTGATGCCGGTGACGGCCATGCCGACGATGGCGGGGGTGTTGGGCATGGTGCGGATGACATGCACGGCGCTCGGCAGGAGCGCTTCGAAGGTCTCGATGGTCACGCCGGCCGCGACGCTGAGCACGAGCGTGCCGGGATCCAGGGAGTCGCCGATCTCGGCCAGCAGGTCGGCGACCATGTAGGGCTTGACGGCGACGATAACGATCTGGGCACCGTCGATGGCCTTGAGGTTGGCGTCGGCGTCGATCTCGGTCGCGTAGGCGGTGACGCCTTCGGTGTCGGCGAGTTCAGCGGCCTTTTCTGCGGTGCGGTTGGTGACCCGAATGCCACCCTCAACGGTCACGCCGGGCTTCTGCAGGCCGGCCAGAATGGCGCGGGCCATGGATCCCGCGCCGAGGAAAGCGATCGTGGGCAGAGTCACATTCGAGGGAGAAGTCATTCGAATAGTCTACTTTTTCCGCACTCGGGGTGCCCAAAACTGTCGCCCCGGGCGCAGCCTGCACCGGGGCGCCGTGCAGTTCTAGGATGATTTCATGAGCGCATCCGGCGGAAATAAGGCAATCGTGGCAGCATTTGCGGCCAATCTGGGCATCGCCGTCACCAAGTTCGTGGCGTGGGGCCTATCGGGGTCGTCTTCGATGCTCGCCGAGGGCGTGCACTCGGTAGCGGATGCCGGCAACCAGCTCCTCCTGCTGCTGGGCGGTCGCAAGGCAAAGAAGCGGGCCGACCTGGAGCATCCGTTTGGCTATGGGCGCGAACGCTACGTCTACGCCTTCGTGGTGTCGATCATTCTGTTCTCGATCGGCGGGGTGTTCTCACTCTATGAAGGCTTCGACAAGCTGCAGCACCCGCATCCGCTGGAGAATGCCTGGGTGCCGATTCTGGTGCTCGCCATCGCGATGGTGCTGGAAGGCTTCTCGCTGCGCACCGCGATCAAAGAGTCGAACCATGTGCGAGGAAATGAGACCTGGGTGCAGTTCATTCGCCACGCCAAGGCGCCCGAGCTACCCGTCGTGCTGCTCGAAGACGTCGCGGCCCTCACCGGCCTTACCTTTGCTTTCGTGGGCGTCGGCCTGACCATCATCACGGATGAGCCGCTCTGGGATGCCGTCGGTACGCTCGCCATTGGCGCACTGCTCGTTTTGGTCGCGATTATCCTCGGCATCGAAACCAAAAGCCTGCTCGTGGGTGAGGGCGCCAGCAGGAAAGACCTCGACGCGATCGAGGCCGCCATTCTGAATGGCCCACAGACCAAGCGCATCATCCACCTCAAGACCCTCTACCTCGGCCCGGATGAGATTCTGGTCGGCGCCAAGATCGCCTTCGACGGCGAGCACCGGTTTGCCGACATCGCCGCCGACATCGACGCCGTCGAAACTCGTATTCGCGCTGCGGTACCGCTCGCACGCACGATCTATCTCGAGCCGGATATCTTCTTCGATCCAAACCTGGCCAATCCGCCAACCGACACTTTTGTGATCAAGGGACTGGAGTAGGCCTCAACGGGCCGCCCGCCGGGCGGGATCGTCGAAAAACTCGCGGAGGATCTTGCCGCATTCCGCGTCGTTGACGCCGGTGAAGACTTCAACGCGATGGTTGAGTCGACGGTCGCGCAGCACGTCGTAAACCGATCCGACCGCGCCCGCCTTTGCATCCCAGGCGCCGAACACGACCGTGGGCACCCGTGCGGCGAGGATCGCACCAGCGCACATGACGCAGGGTTCGAGCGTAACGATGAGGGTGCAGTCGGTCAGGTGCCAGTCCCCGGTGTGCTCGGCCGCCTGCCGTATGGCGACGACTTCGGCGTGCAGGGTCGGGTCCTGATGCCGTTCCCGTTCGTTGCGGCCCCGGCCGATCACTGTGCCCGCGGCGTCGACGACGATGGCTCCAACAGGCACGTCATCCGAGACCAGGGCGGAGCGCGCCTCGGTCAGGGCGAGCAGCATCCACTCGGCGTGCTGATCTCGTGCGCTCATCTGTCACCTCAAACCGGGGGGATTGCCTCTAGTAGAATTGAGCCTATGCGAGTCCATGTTGCCGACCACCCGCTCATCACGCACAAGCTCACCGTGCTTCGCGATAAAGACACACCCTCACCGGTGTTCAGATCGCTCGTGGAAGAGCTCATGACGCTGCTCGCCTATGAGGGCACGCGCGGTGTGCGCGTAGAGGCGGTCACCGTGCAAACACCCGTGTCGGCGGCTCAGGGCGTGCGCATCAGCGACCCCAAGCCGCTGGTCGTGCCGATTCTGCGCGCCGGACTCGGGATGCTCGAGGGCATGGTCAAGTTACTGCCCACCGCCGAGGTCGGTTTTCTCGGCATGGCCCGCAACGAAGAAACGCTGCAGCCCACAACCTACGCCGAGCGGCTGCCCGATGACCTCTCGGATCGGCAATGTTTTGTGCTCGACCCGATGCTCGCCACCGGCGGGTCGCTCATCGCCGCTATCAATTTTCTGTTCGACCGCGGCGCTGTCGACGTGACCGCGATCTGCATTCTGGCCGCACCGGAAGGCCTCGACGCCGTAGAGCAAGCCCTAGCGGGCCGCGAAGTCACGATCGTACTGGGCGCCGTGGACGAAAAACTTGACGAACAGGGTTACATCGTGCCCGGTCTCGGCGACGCCGGCGACCGCCTCTATGGCGTGGTCTGACGACCTGATCAACGAAACCCGGCCGACGTATGCAGGTCCTGCGACCAGCGACACGCCAGGCCGGGTTTACATCAATAATCTTCGATTTCTTGACATTTCGTCTGGGAAAATTTCACAGTGATGTGATGGTGCAACGAATCGCCTAAATGGACGCGGCCTCGCGAACGTGGTGCGCGTCATGCTAAGACTTACCGCGACGTTGAATTGACACACGGCGTCACAATCCGCTTTACTCGCAGTTATGACAACAAGCGCACGCCCCCTGACCTCCCTCGAGGCCCCCGGGACTGCCGCCATGATGATGGCCGGCATCCCCGCCATGCGCTGTTGCCGAATGTGCCGCTAGCCGAGACTTCCCTCCGCGTCCTTCGCCTGACTGAATTCTGAATCGTCAGGCCGACGCCTCGAGTGCTTTGTACGGCACTCGCCCTCCGGCCTCACGGGCCAACTGGAGCTTTCACAGACGGAGTTCGCGTTTTCGCGCTTCGTCGGGCTCCCTTCGATCGAACAGTCAAGGACCCCTCATGTCTCTCGCACACATCCACGCCAATCGCCCCACACCCTTCAACCGCCCCGACCTGACGCTGGCGCCGACCGTCGCCGCCCCACGTATTCGCGCCGTGCCGACCGGTACCGAGGCTCGCGGCTTCGTGCTCTACGTCGGTATCGATGAGGCCAAAGCGGCCGCAGCCGGCACGAGCTTGAACCGCATTGTTGAGGCGCTGAAGGCCCTCGCCGCCGACATCGCTCCGTCCGCCGAGACGTACGCCGCCGTTGCTCTGGCTCCCGAGGGCGCTGGCGGACGGGACGTCGACGTCGTGCGCCTGGCCCTCCAAGACCCCGCCGCTCTGGCCCAGCACCGTGCCGAGCCGCAGGAACAAGACCGTGCCCGCAGCGGCGTGGTCGTCGACATCTCCCGGAAGCGCGTCATTCTGGACAACGAGACCGCGGCACTGACCTACAAAGAGTTCGAGCTGTTGCAGTACCTTGTACTGCGCGAGGGCCGCACGGTCGATCGTGCCGAGATCATTGCCTCACTGTGGAACTCCGCTGACGAGGACGATATCCCGAACGAGCGCACCATTGACGTGCACGTACGCCGCCTGCGCTCCAAGCTCGGCCGCTACGAAGACATCGTGCGTACAGTGCGTGGTGTGGGCTACCGCTTCGACCGCCATGCGGACGTTGTCATTCGCCAGTCGAGCACACCGAGTCCCGACCTGTTCTAGACGCCCCGCACGGCGCCTGCTAGCAGGACTGAGGGCCAGTCGCAGAGGCTACGACTGACCCTCTTCCCTTGCACCAAGAGTGTCCTGCAATCACATTTCACGTCGTCCGCCACAGCAAACGGTTGACGCGCTTAAAACATATAACGAATAGGTAACGGGCGCCACCTCTCATCGAGAGAATCCCCTGCTAGTTTCATGCCAGGCACCTGACAATCTCCGATCGAACTCACGCCGCCATCACCGTCGTCACCGTTGTCGGCAGTTCCCGCCGACCGTGTCGAGTCTCTATTCTTGAAGAACGGCGTGGTGAACGAAACGAGGAGCCGCAGGTGGTGGATCGAATGATTGCGGTGGGTGCATGGGAGTCCCTTTTTCGGGCTCAGGTCGCCATTATGCGTAGCCTGGCGGCGGATTTCCCTTCAAAAGACATTTCGCTCAACGAATACGACGTGATGTTCAACCTGTCTCGGCAGCCGGCCCGGCGCATCCGCTTGCGTGAACTCAACCAGCACGTACTGCTCACCCAACCAAGCGTAAGCCGCCTCGTCGACCGACTGGTTTCTCGTGGATACCTGCTCAAGCACTCCGACCCAACCGACGGGCGCGGCGCCATCATCGAACTGACGGATTCGGGCCTCGCGCTATTTCGGCGGGTCGCCGTTGACCACATGGACTCTATTACCCAGCGCATCGGCGAGACGCTCAATGAAAGCGAACTGCAACAGTTGACGATGCTCTGCGACAAGTTGCGCATCGATTGCCCAGTCGACGATGCGGCGCACCAAGGTTAGTCGGGAAACAGGGCGATGGAACGAGGGCCCTACCCCTCGTCCCACCGAGGCAATCCCTCGCAGGAATGCCTTCCTCACCGGGCGCCCGAACATTGCCCGGTGAGAAACTTGGACGCAAGCACATACCGATCTCCGCGAATAAACCGAACGCAGATCACCTGAGGAATGCTCACGCTGCACGATGGTACCCCAGCTCGGGGGTCGAAACCCTAATCCTGCGCAAGCACTCAGCATCTCGTCTACTCTGTAGCCATGACTTCCCTCTCCGGTTCATCCGTTCTCGTCGTCGGCGCTACCGGTGGCTTGGGCCGCGAAATTGTTCAGCTTCTGAGCCAAGAAGGCGCCTTGCTTACGCTGCACGGGCGTAGCGCAGAGCGCCTCGCCGAACTCGGCAACGTTGGGGCGACGGTCGCTGGCGACCTGAGCGATTCGGACACGGCCGCACAGCTCGTGTCCGCCGCCCTCGCCGCACATGGCCGCCTCGACGGAATCATCAACGCCGCCGGAGTCGTCGCGTTCGGCCCCATGGCGGATGTCGCTGACGAAACCATCGATACCCTGATGGCGGTGAACGCGACGGCACCGATGCGCCTGCTCCGGGCAGCGTTCCCCGCTCTGACTGAATCGTCCGGCGGGCATCGTGATCCGTTCTTTGTCACGCTCAGTGGAATTGTGAGCGAGCGCCCGACCGCGAACATGGCGGCGTACTCGGCCTCGAAGGCAGCCCTCGCGGCATTCGCGCAAGCGGCGGGCCGGGAAATGCGGAGGGACGGCATCCGCTTTCTTGATGCACGACCCGGCCACACCGAGACGGGGCTGGCCACCAGGCCAATCCAGGGTTCAGCACCGCCGCTGCCTGCCGGTTACCGGCCAGCGGATGTCGCCCGACGCATCGTCGATGCGATCATCTCGGGCGAGCGTGACCTGCCGAGCACCGCCTTCGCCGGATAGGCCCTACCAGTTCGTGCGCGTGCGTTCCTGAGCCACCACCTCGTCGCGGTCCACAAGACGCCGCAGACCGGCGAGCGGCTGGGCCATGCGGTGATTACCGCGAATGCGCGGCTCCACTCGATCCAGGAATGCCCAATATCCGGCCGTGAACGGGCAAGCCTCCGGCCCCAGCCGAATTTTCGGATTGAACCGACAGCCCCCGCAGAAATCGGTCATCTTCGAGATGTACGCGCCACCGGCGGCGTAGGGCTTCGTCGCGACAATGCCGCCGTCGGCGTGCTGCGACATGCCGACAACATTGGCCGGCATGACCCACGGTGCTCCGTCGACGAAGGCATTGATAAACCAATCCGACAATGCTGAGGGTTCGTAGCCTCGCTGCAACGACCAGTTGCCCAGAATCATGAGGCGCTGAATATGATGCGCATACCCGGTGCGGGAAACCTCATCGAGCACGTGGCTCAAGCACCGCGCTTCGACGGCGTCACCATTCAATTCCAGAAACGCCGGCGGAAGCGGCTCGTGCGCTCCAAGAAAGTTGCTCTCCGCGACGTAGTTCTCGCCGAGGTGCCAGTACAGGTGCCAGACCCAGTCCCGCCAGCCCATGATCTGGCGCACCACGGCCTCGGTGCTCGGCAGCGGAACCTGGTCGGAGTGATACGCCGTGACGACCGCGTCGATCACTTCCTGCGGATGCAGGAGGCCCAGGTTGAGCGGGACGCTCAACCGCGAGTGGGCCATCGTGCTATCCCCGATCAGCGAGGCATCCTCGTAGGGCCCGAAGTCCGACAGCCGCGTTTCGATGAAATCATCCAACGCCGCGAGCGCTTCCTTGCGGGTCGCCGCAAACCGGCGCGGGCTATCTGCTCCGATCAGGTGCACTCGGCCCTCGGCGACAAGGCGGTCAAGGTCTCGGCGCACCTCCTCGTCGATATCGTCTTCGACGGGAGCCCACGGGTCGGGCAGGCCGAGATTGGCCGCACGCTTCGGGGGCGGCTGTCGATTGTCGTGATCGAAGTTGAAGCGTCCACCCTCGGGCTCAGGGCCACGCATGAGTATGCCGGTGGTTGTACGCACGTGTTGGTAGAACTTTTCCATCACGAGCCGGGATGCGGGCCGGCCGTCGGCCCAGCCTGCGAAGTCCTGCTCGCTCGTCACGAAGCCTCGACTCGGCAGAACGGATGCCCCCAGCTCGGCGACCAACGCGCGTGCACCCCACGAGGTGGGGTTGATGACCTCGAGGTCACGACCAGCAAGCACGTCGCGATAGTGCTCCGCTCGCAGAAATTCGACGCGATCGCCCAGCTCCCGCGCGCGGTGGCGGAGTGCGCTGAGTATGAGGTGGGCTTTGGCTCGGTGGTACGTGCGTCGCCCCAGCACGGCCGTCGCCTCGACCAGCACAATCGACCCACCGTCGTCGAAGTGCGGGCCGAGCTGGTCGGCAAACAGAAAGCGCGGCAGGGACATGCTGCCGATTCTATCCCCGCCGCTAAAAGACACAAAAAACCCCGCCCGACACATGTCGAACGGGGCCCAGATGTGCGCCCGAAGGGATTCGAACCCCCAACCTTCTGATCCGTAGTCAGATGCTCTATCCGTTGAGCTACGAGCGCATGTGAATCTTCCGAGCTATTACGCCCGGAGACAACTTGAAAACTATACCAGCTATCGGGAGCGCTCCGTGCCGCTCCGGGGTACACCGCGCCCAGTTCCGCAGAAAGCAACCCCTTTTCTCGTTTTTCAGCCGGTGCTTTACTGACCAGATGCAACGTGAATCCTTTGACTACTCCGGCCTGCGCGCCGTGTTCATTAATTGCACCCTTAAACGCAGCCCCGAGGTCAGCAACAGCCAGGGCATCGTCGACCTCAGTGCCCGCATCATGCGGGAGCAGGGTGTGCACGTAGACCTGGTTCGGGCCGTCGACCATGACATCGCCACCGGCGTTTACCCCGACATGACCGAACACGGCTGGAAAAAGGATGACTGGCCGTCACTGTTTTCCACGGTGCAGGCCGCCGATATCCTAGTGCTTGCCGGGCCCATCTGGCTCGGCGACAACGGCTCGGTAACCAAACGCATCGTGGAACGGCTCTATGCCCACTCTGGCGAATTCAACGACGAGGGCCAGTATGTTTTCTACGGCAAGGTTGGCGGCGCCATCATCACCGGCAACGAAGACGGCGTGAAACACTGCGCGGCGAACCTGCTGTACAGCCTGCAGCACATCGGTTACTCCATTCCGCCCGCTGCCGATGCCGGCTGGATCGGCGAGATCGGCCCCGGCCCGAGCTACCTCGACGAAGGATCCGGTGGACCTCAAAATGAATTCACCAACCGCAATGTGACCTTCATGAGCTGGAACCTCATGCACCTCGCCTCGATCCTGAAAAAGAACGGTGGCATTCCAGCCTTCGGCAATCTTCGCCAGGACTGGGACCGCGGCGAACGCTTTGGGTTCGAACCGAACCCGGAATATCGGTAGCTACCAGCAGATCAGAGAGCCCGCGGTACACCAGACACTCTGAACAGATTGTTCGTCGTTTTACTCGTATGCCAAACGCCCTGACGTGCTTGTCACCGGTGGTGCGGGCAATGGTGACGGCCCCCTAGCCTTTAGCATGGAGTATGGCCTTCGTTCGCTCCCGCCGTTCAGCGGGCAGGGGCAGCTACCTCGCGATCGCCATGTTCGTCCTGGTGTACCTCGTCGGCGCCGTGTACTGGCCCAGGCCGCTCTGGGTGGTCGGGCTCTACCTGGTCACGGGTCTCACCTGTTTCACGCTCTACGCGATCGACAAGTGGCGGGCGAAGTGTGGCGGGTGGCGCATATCGGAACGCACCCTGCTGTTCTGGGGCGTCATCGGCGGCTGGCCGGGCGCGATTGTGGCGCAGCAGGTACTGCGCCACAAGACCCAGAAAAAGAGCTTTCGAAAAGCATTCTGGGCTACGGTCATCGTCAACGTCGTGCTCTTCGCCCTGCTGAGTACTCCGGCATTTGACCGGCTGACAGCGCAGGCGATCACCGACTTCAGCGTTCTCTAATACTCATTGAATTCAGGGCTGGTCGCCGCGTCGTGTTTGGCCTGCAAAATAGCGAGGTTGATCAGAACGAAGGCTTCCAGACGTTCGCTCCGGTGTTCGGCATAGTCGGGCGCGCGCGGGTCGACGGCCAATTCGATGAGTTTGGACGACACCGCCGAGCTGACCTCTTCGCTCGCTGATCGTTGTGCGCTCGCCACTATCCGGGCCACCTGGTTAGTGTCGGCGGCCACGGCGTCGAGGGCGAGCGTCAACCGCTCGTGCACGCGAACCCTGAGGGCGAACTGCTTGAGATCGTGGCGTTGGTCGTCGGTGAAACTCGGCCGCCACTTCATCGCTGCGAGATCTCGCCCCATTCGGCTCACCCGTCGGGCATACTCTTCGTTCTGCCGAGCCAGCCGATGCACTTCGCTGCGGGCGTTGTCGGCGTATCGCGCAATGTCGTAGTCGAAGTGTTCCCGCAGCGCTCCGACGATGATGTCGTTTTTCACGGCCATCCGCACGGCTGACAACGCGATGAGCAGGCCTTCATCGACCGTGCGCTCGAGGTCGGGCAGCTCAGCGTTCACATCGGGTTCACTGACGTGCGCGTGAGCGTCAGCACGACGCCGGGACCGGTTCCAAATGATTGCGCCACCACTTCCTCGTGCAGGTGAACTCCATTTTATCGGTGAATGCGTTTACTACGGCGCTTGCTATTGCGCGCGCAGCAGTGCGAGGAACTCATCGGCCATGCCGAGCTGGTCTTGAAGCCTCTGGCGTCGAGTAACGGTGTCGATGATGAAGGCATCCAGCTGGTGCCTGGACTCGAGGTTGTGGGCATCCGCTCCACCGCCTTGCCGCAGGTCGATGACCGTGAGCAGGGCCGTCATCTCGTCGAGGGTGAAGCCGAGGGGTTTCATGCGGCGAATGAGCATCAGCTGCGTGCAGTCGTCGGGCGAGTACAGCCGAAATCCACCGTCGGTGCGAGCGGATGCTTTCAGCAGGCCAACCTCGTCATAGTGGCGAATCGTGCGCAGCGACAGCCCGGTCTTCTCGGCGAGTTCGCCGATGTGCATCGTGACCACGGACCCGGTCGCACCTGGTGTCACCGGGAACCTTCTTTCTCTCAGTCACAATCAACCCTAACGTTAGGGTAGCATTGCAGGAGTCGGCTGATATTTTTCTGTAAGCCCACTCTCCCACCATTGTCCTCGATGACCGGTGGAGGTGCGCACCGCGGCGCCCACCCAACTCTTCTCTATCCATTTCGGCCGCACGGCCGGCCCAGCTTCTGGAGGCCTCATGGCCATCGTCCAAAAATCCACCGCGCCCAACCGTTACCGAGCGGAACCCTCCGTTCTCACCGCCCTGCGCACGCCCCGCCTGCTCACCCGCGAAGTTCTGGCCGGCCTC
>NZ_SOHI01000039.1:0-84229 GCF_004403585.1 Cryobacterium sp. Hb1
CACGGCCTCGTCTTTGTACTCAGGAGTGAACTCCCGGCGTGTCTTTCCCATGTGAACATTCTCTCTTGTGAGGTGTCCACTCAACGGGGGCAAGGCCACTCCGACTTCACCGTGCGGTCAGGCTCCGCGTAGTGGGCCTTCGTCGTAGAGGTGGAGGTGTGTCCGAGCATGTCGGCGGCAACCCGTATGCCGAGTTCGTTGGCCAGCAGCGTTGCGCCGGTTCGGCGGAAGGAGTACGGAGTGATGTTCAGGCCCTCGAGGCCAGCATTCCGGAGGATCTCCCGAAAGGTGCGCCTGACGTAGTACGGCCCGAGTGGAGTGCCCACCCTTGAGAAGAACAGCAGGTGCTCCGTCTCCCCCGGATCGAGCAGTGTCAAGCGCTGACGGATAACCTCGACCGCAAAAGGCGGCATGCCAATGACCCGGTTCGACTCGTGCGTCTTGGGATGCTCCTGACGGTGAACGCCGGCTTTGTTGTGCACGACGAGCGTGCCGCTGATGTTCACCCGCGGCGGGTCGGCGTCCAGGTCGACGTCGCACTGCCGAATGGCGAGCGCTTCTCCGATGCGCGTGGCAGTGCCAAGCATCACCTCGATGATGTCCCGCACCTGCCCGTCGGATCGCGGGCCCATCCGGCCCTCCTCCATGCGCCATTCGCTGGCCGCGAGGCGTATCGCAGCGATCTGATCCGGCGTGAGGGCCTTCGGGGTGTGCGGGGGCTTCTTCATGCG
The DNA here is from genome assembly GCF_004403585.1 of Cryobacterium sp. Hb1. NCBI lineage: Bacteria > Bacillati > Actinomycetota > Actinomycetes > Micrococcales > Microbacteriaceae > Cryobacterium > Cryobacterium sp. Hb1. The sequence goes on from NZ_SOHI01000039.1 coordinate 732, forward strand.
CGACGTCTCCTTCATCGGATTGCGCGGGATAATCTCCCGCCGCACCGCGAAGGCCAGGATCATTCCGAGAATCGTGCGGAAGTGTTTTGCTCGCGTATACGACTTTGCTCACTGCTGCCGCAGGAAAAGCTCGATGCGGCCAACGGTTACTTCGCGAATGGTGAAGTTCATGAAGAAGGGCACGACAAGCACGCGCAGTTCGCGTTGGTAGGTGTCTTTCGTGCCTTGGGACCGATCGACATCGAGCATCACGTCTTCCAACCAAGCCGCGGCGAGCATCGGAAAAGGCGAGCTGGCATCGAGAGAGTCGCCGCCGCCATTAGAACGCATACGCGCAGCGAGGTCGACTTTAAGCGCTGCCTGCGCCGCGTTGCGGCTTTCACGTGTCGCCCCAACTTGCCGTGACTGACCATCCCAGTCGCGGAAGACGGTCGTCGCCCGAAACCGTCCTGGGCCAAGCTTGACGGTTGTGATCGAGCCGAACGTGCTGATCGGCAGTCGTGGTCGCCCCGCCATTAGCGATCGCCCCCACGACCGCCCAGAGACGGTTCAGGCTCGTGCAGCCCGTCCAGCCATTGCCGAACATCGGAGACACGGTAACGGATCTCACGGCCGACTCGGATACCGGACGGCCCGCGACCGTCGGTGCTCAGGTCATAGATGGCCTGCACCTGCACGCCGAGATATTCGGCGAGCTCGCTGGTCGTCAAAACCGGCTCGAGACCGAGCCCAAAAAGTTTTTCAGTGTCCATAACCCGTCGGTGTTCGAGGTCATCCCAGATGATTCGAACCGGGTCATGCACCTTCTCTAGCAGCACCTGAACAAGGCGGTTATTTTGCACTAATCAATGGATAAACAATGAGTGCATCAAGTCTTACCCTTTCGGTACAGACAAGAAGCCCTGATCAGATACAAATTACAGTAGGGCGGCCGGGACTTGAACCCGGGACCGACGGTTTGCGCCAGGCGCTTTCTTGGCCAGACGAAGTGCGGACTAATACCTCGGTTGATCTCGACTTCTCTCGATCTGATCAGGACCTTCTTGGGTGAGATGTCGTCACCATTATCTCAACACCTCGGCCCATCTCGGCGGGTCTCGTGGCAATAAACGTTGAATATAAGTGTGTGCGTCAAGTCTTCCCTTGTCGTGCACGCGTACCATCCCAGGGCCAAGGGTCATCTGAACTGGGCGGCGCGAATCGCGCAGGCTTACATACGTGCGTCCACCCGCCATCCCGATCAGTAGTTGCGGGTTTATTACCCGCAAAACCACGATTATCGTGAACCAGCCTCAGCGGGGCCACGGAGGTCTCATACAGTCATGGATATCAGTTAAACACTGGGTAAGTGATCACACTCTAAGGCCCCTACGGATTTCAATCTGCGGGGTTTATGCGGGGTTTCAGAAATGAACGCTCTGCCGTCCATCCCGGTCACTGCTGATGACCCATAGTCGAAGTTCCGTCGCCGCCATTGATCACTCGAATTCACGGCGACGAAAGTCAATCGCGAGACACATGGTTATGAGCCGTAAGGCCAATAAACAGCATCATCGATGATCCCACGCACCACAGGAACGTACCGGTGGGATTTGAAACCTAAGGCGCCCCCAATGAGACGCCGGATCAGCGCTCAAATCCGCATGATTACGCGGCTTTTCAATTATTTGACCATGCTAGAGAACGGAGCAATCTCGTTCAAATGTTGCCAAAATGTTGCCACGCCTGCAGATTGTCTTAAGGGAACTGTCGCGGCGTCGCGGGTACATAGACAATGTGAGATGCAGGCGTAAATCACATCATAGAGACCATCGAGAGGGATGTTGCCCTGCACCTGACCGGCGCCACGGTACCAGCGAAGAAGCCAACATCTACATTTTGGATAGCTCGTCCAACAGCCGCGAGATTGAATCGACGCGCCGATAATAACGATTATGTCAAGTTCTTGATTTCCTCACAGTTGGGTCGAACCTGCCTGGTCGGCCGAGCTCTCCCTCACGGCGAAAGCATCTCTCAGCCCCAAAATCAAGCTGAGATTCACCTGTTGCTTTCTCGTCCTGACAGATACAGCTGGGCCAACGCGATCCAGTCTTCTGGTGTAACTTCAGGCGCCCAGATTGCGAGGTATTCGCGGGGCGTGAGCCCACTCGGCGTCATTTCGATACCGTCACGATAGGTGGCAAAAGGAGAACTGGATCGACTGACGCGGAACAAAACGTCGCGAAACCGATTCTTCCCCAGTGCGAACGTCGGGAATTCCGAGACGCTCGCGCAACGCCAGGCTCGCCAGGCTTTCCCGAACGCAAATTCAAAGTCCATGATCGATGGGTTGAACTCGACAACGCCCTCCGCTGCAAGAGCTCCAAAGAATCCATTGGCTACAAGAAGGAGTTGTTGGTTGCGGGTAGTGGCCGAAGCCCCCGGATTCACGCTGCCACATCCGCCACCGTCGCAACGGCCAAAAGAAGATCTCGCTCGGCACCGAGGGCCAAAAGAGCCTCCGCCACAGACGGGTGCCCGAAACATGGGACTAGTTTCCTCTTCACGTCAGACTCCTTCTCGCTGCGCTTCTTGTCAGAAGCGAGTGACCATTCGACCTCCGAATTGAGAGAGTGAAGCACTCTTGCGACGGTCTCCGGCACGTCGACATATCCCCAGTCGTGGCCTTCGACAGCTTCCCGGAATAGTTTCGGGAACATTGGGTTTGCACCCTTGAAAGCATCTTCGATCGCCTCAATAGTGAGGTAGTTTTCCATCTCTCGCCGGGTCAGAACAAACATGTGTGACGACAGGTGATCGTCGGTGTTGTAGCGCGCTAGGTACTTGGATATCTCGGGTTTCAGAGCCGACCCTTCAACCAAGCGATCGGAATCAAGAAGGTGAACCTCAGGCCTACTAAACGGCGACAGGCGGCTCTCCCAAAGAGCAGCGGCGCCGCAGCCGCCGATAGGTATGAAGCAAAGCTCACCGTCAGTTTCCATTTGGCGAAGATCTGGATATTCAGTGGGACGGGCGGCTTGTAGCGCATCGCTCAGTGCCAGTAGACCGCCGATATCGTTCTTGCCCTCAACGATGAAGAAGCAACGCACATTGTGATCCGCGAAAGTCCCCATCGCCTTGTTCAATTGCTGGAGAACGAACCGCTCGCTGGATGTGTCACTGGAACTCCACACGCGCTTCCCCTGCTGCTCCTCGACGAAACGCACGGCTGCGATCGGTATGTTCCTCACCAAGTTCGAGCTGTGCGTCGTCATCAAAACCTGCCTGTTTGCGAGCCCCGCAACTTCAATTAGAGCGGAAACAGTTTCGCGCTGAAGATCCGGGTGGAGAGCCGTCTCGGGCTCCTCCACTGCGATGATGACGCCCCGTCGCCACTCATCCGTTTCTTCATATCCTCGCTCAACTTCCGCCCGAAAGAAGCTCAAGAGAACCAGTCTGCGTGTCCCGCTGCCACGCTTCGCAAGGGGAACATCGTTCTCGTCGACAAATTGTAGGGACGAGAATGCCTTCTGCCATACGGGGTCTAGGTTGGCCGGAATCAGCTTGGCCGCAAGATTTGGTGCGAATTCCTCCAATTTCCCAACGACTTCCAGGAGAAGTTCTGAAATCTCAGCCTTAACATCGCTCGTAAGCTTCGTGAGTTCAGCCGTATGGCGATCGAGCACGGCCTTGACTATGAGCTTGGCTGGGTCTTGGGCAACCTCATCGGACTCCGCCCCCAGCCGGTCAGCTTGAAAGAGGTGGAACAGGGGAAAGACACTCTCCAGAGCGCTGGCAACGTGCTTCCCGTCCTCTGAGTTCAACGGGATGATCGTCGGTTGCAGCGACGAGAGCCCCTTGGCTTCCCAGGCGCGCCAGATCGCCTGCCTATAGTTCAGGTTCACGCGTCGATCCTCCAGCTCCGCGACAACATCAAGAGTCGAGGCGAGGGATTTGAGTTGCGCGTGCTTCAGGCCGATAAGCGTTGGGCCGCCATCGACGACCGGGTGTAGAGCATGCGCCAAAATCTCGGGGTTGGCTCGCCCCCTGGTCCAGGTCTTGCTAATCACCAAGTGGCCGTTAGCGTCGAGGAGTTTCTCATCCTGGAGGGTCGTCACCGCAGTCTGGTCGATGACCAGCTCAGGGGGAAGGTCAGCGAATGTGCACGTGATGCGAATCGTTCCATGCCCATGAACCGAATAGTCAGAGACGTCCGGCTTTCCCTTGTCCAGGAACAGCCTCATAGCTTCCAGGATGCTGCTCTTTCCAGCGTCATTCTTGCCGGCAAACACAGTCAACGTATCGATCGACACGTAACTCGATGTCAGATATCCGCGAAAACCCTCTAGCTCAATACCCACAATGCGCATTTGTCCCCCTCGACAACAACTTGACATTCAAGTGCCAAGGCTGAGCCTGCCGGATTTGGGCCGACTCCGCAAAAGCGGACTGGTCAAGGCGCAACATGAAGCAGCGCGGCGACCAGCGATGCTAATCACCTCCGAAATAGCACCGACATCAGGCATGAGAGTGAGACACGCGTGGGAGGCAACTCGTGCGTTCCATCGTTCGGATTGTCCTTCCGAATGGAATCTATCGCCTCTACTCACCCGGCATAGCCCTAACCAATCGCCAGCAGGGTCACGCCCACAAGAATGAATGTCAAGGATGTGTCGAGATTAATCTGGGAATTGATTGAGTGTTAGCGCTTAGTGGCGGCGTTCTGTGATCGCTGTTTGGCGCATCGACCCGGTTCTCTGCGTTGCGTCAAAGGGCAGTCAGGGTCTTGTATCTCGTGCGATACGAAACAGGTCAGTTATGAGACACCACAGTCGTGAGAACTGGGGCAGCCTGGTCGACCTGGAACAGGCATTTCTATGTGTGGAAGACTCGAGAGTAGAGGGGATCTCCATGGGTGCGGGCAGCCTTGAGAGCGCATCAGGTCAGTCCCGGTTCGGAGTATTCTTCGTGCGAGATCGCACGGAGGATGCGGATGGTGCCGTCCAGGCTAGTGCCTGCACGGGTGCTGGTCTTGGCAAGTTGGCGAGGGGCTTCCAGCACTGGGAGCGACGTCGTTGTGCTCCGGCTGACCCGGGTTACTCCGCCAGTGCGGGCAGTGAGGTAGCCCTCGGATTCAAGCACTTTGTACGCCTTAGCGACGGTGCCAGGAGCGACATCGAGATCCTCCGCGAGCTGACGAACCAAGGGACGGCGCCCCTCGGCGTGCCCACAAGCGCGCAGTGGAACCTTCTCAGTCGGAGCTGCTCGTCCCCGTCCCTTTGACGATTTGGAGTAGTTGGACCCGCTCGTCGGGCGTCAGGGTTTCGCCCACTGAATGACGAGATGGTCGGATCTGTAGAAGTCGGCATGGCTGTAAATGACAGACTGTCGCGCACGGTCGAGGGACTGATACCGGTAGGTGCTGAACCGCACGATTGAGTGGGTGCTCAAGTCCTCAAATACTCAGTACTCACCGACATCGAAAAAAGAGAGATGCCCATGCTGGGCGAGGACGGAACTCAAATAGCCGCTTAATCGTCGCCCACATGAAAATTCCGTTGACTATTTCCGGATGGAGTTGACGCCGCGAGTTATCTCCGCCAATCTGAGTTTCACACGACATCTGGTTCGTGAGCATCGGGGGGAAAATGATGTTTCGAAAATGGGCGGGTGGATCGTATCGCCTGCGAGACCAGCCATTTAATGAACCGCTGCCCGGGGTAATTGTTCCGCGCGTGAAGTCAACGCAACGCATGTTTTGACCTCTCTCCGAGGGGGTCCCCGCAGACGCCCCGCGTTCCTTTCGACGTCAATCATTGTCGTCACAGCCCTTCTGTTGATAGGTTGCTCATCGGCATCGATCACGCCGGCGGTTCGAGACACAGTCGCGATCGCTCTCGTCGATAGCGGCCTCAACGATGAAAACGTCGACTTTAGCTGTTTTCATGTTTTCGATACTGACGCCGACGACCAAGGGCACGGCACTTTAGTCGCATCGATCGCAGCAGGAATCGATGAGGATAGCTGTCCTGCGTGGGCCCATCGAGTCACTTGGATTAGTTACTCCGTCTTCACTGCAGGAACCGCGTCGGCGGAGGACGTTGCGGACGCTATAGAGCAAGCTATCCGGGACCAGGTGGACGTCATTAACGTCAGCATCGCGATCGGGACGGACACCCGGGCCTTACGTGACTCGGTGAAACGCGCCGTTGAATCGGGAATCGTGGTGGTCGCGGCTGCTGGAAACAACCAAGGGATGGGGGCGGGCTACCCCGCCCGATACCCGGGAGTTATTTCCGTCGGCTCATTAGATGCCGCGGGCCATCCATCAAGCTTCTCGGCTATTGACCATGTGAATTACTTCGCACCCGGTGAAGACATTCCCGCGGTCGACCGCACGGGGGCCCGGCAGCTTGTCACCGGGACGTCAGCGGCTGCAGCAATGACCTCGAATCAAATCTTGAAAAGCTTGCTCGGCGTAGCTAAACCCGATTCCACCCTGTCCGCACTGATCGCTCACCAATCAAAGGAAGACAATCAATGAAAAAGATCGCCATCGGAGTCGTAGCGGCGCTGCTGCTCTCTGGATTCGCTTACTCGCCCGCGTTCGCAGAGACCAGCTCTGCCCCGGTAGAAGCTTCAGGCAGCGGGATGGTTGACGAGGAAAAGCTTGAATCCGCTTTCAACGACGCAGGATTGACACTGGAAGACGTGGACGCCTCGCTCACTAAAATCTCAGTCGAGACGACATCGGATTTGGGATCTGGCGAACCTGTCACGGCGCTGACAACGTTGTCGTTTGAGGACAGTAGCGCTCTTTTTTCTCTAGGGAGCATCGACACCGACTACAACGCCAACTACTCCATCCAGATACAAGAGTTGAACGACGAAGCCACCTCGTTCACCATGACAGACCTGGCCACTGGTGAGACAGAATCATATGCCGATGACGTGGGCTATGCCGCCTTCGTGCCAGTACTGGTTCTGGGAATACCTATCGCTCTAGAGATCTTGAAAACACTCCTGGTGGCATCTGCAGTTGTCATCGTCGCTGGTGTTACGTGGATCGCAGCCACTAACGCAATCGATGCCCTCAATAAAAAGGGATCAAGCTACCAACATTTCCGCGCAATGATTCTAAACGGCAAACTCGTGCTTGCAAATGGTATGTCGCTTTCCGCGGCCATCACATGGGGCCGCGGGGGGAAAGACACGTGGTCTCGCAGCGAGGCCGGCGCGCTCGCAGTTGCGAAAGGAATCAAAAACGGCCTGGCCGTAGTCGGACCTGAGCGCGATTCGGGCGGTCGCGGAAAATTCGCACACTTCCACCCGAGCAACCGCACCCCCGCAATGCACGCCTTTTTCGGACTACCCAATTGATGGACAATCACGAAGCTGACGACCGTTCAGACCTCCTGGCACGGTGGAAGAAGACCAATCCTCAGCGATGGACAACGGACGCCGTTGAAGAACACTTGAAACAGGGTTTTTGTGCATATGAAATCCCGCTCGAGGCCATTACACGCACTGACTATTCGAACGATGGAGAAGTCCGCGAGGACTTGATCTACTCGCTCTACACGATCACTCATCCGGACGTCCTATCCCGCCTGTACAGCGCAGAAGAGAAGGAAATGAAAGATGTTGGTCCTGATACGTACGATGAAAGCTGGCGGGGACTCTTCCTTCAAGAAACTTCGGGCAGTGACACTGACGATCTTGGAACGGCGCCTCTTGGAGACGCGTCTTGGCTGGCATACAACCTTCTAAACACTCAACATTTGGTGGGCCAACGCACCTCCATCGTGCTCGAGCAAGAAGACGGCCTCGTCACTGGTGCCAAGGTTTATGGGATGTCTGACCACCTAACGACGTACATGACCGCGCTGACCGGATACAGAGAGACTGGAACAGAAACTGACCAAAATTACTACTCGATGAAAACTGGCGACGTAAACGACGAAGCCTTCGTCTACTACCTCGACTGCCTCGCGCGACACAGCTTCATCTAGCCCGATACGAACAACACCTGTCAGGCTGCGGATGCTGACCCACGGTGATGCGGCAGAATTATGCTAGCTGCCGCTATCACCCGTTGGTCAGCACCGTAGTCTGACTCGTCAGAGGAACCTGCCAAGAAGTCGCCCTTGATGTGCCTCGCCCGGAGGCCAAAAAGCGGCCTATTCGATCCTGCGATGTCCGCGATCGCATAGTGGCCACCGGCCGCAGCCAGTTAATCGAACACCCCCCTCACGACGGAAATATTTCTCGGCCCATAAGCACACTGTCGTGCCGGCGTAAACGCGACCGTGGCATCAACTGCGGTCGCGACAACTGCCCTGCCCTGGAAAACTCCGCCATTCCACGAAACGGCTGTCTCGAAACCCTAGGGATATAAGACGTCTCACAGTCATGACCTGAGTGTCCTCAAAATCGTCGGAATCTGGCGGCACGGCGAGTCTTATAACTACGTCGCATAACCACCTGCTGTAATTACGGTACACACCATTAGTTATGAGACACCTCAGGAGCAGAATTGACGAAACTGATCGGCTACGCGCGCGTATCCACGCGACAACAATCCACCGACCGGCAGCAAGTCGACATCCTGGCCTCCGGAGTGCGACGCGACGACCTTTACGTCGACCATGGGATCTCAGGCGCTCGAGCATCACGGCCGTACTTCGATCGCGCGCTCGACGCTCTCGAGGACGGCGATACCCTCGTCATCACGACCCTGGATCGGCTCGGCCGATCCACGCAGAACATGCTCGCCTTCGCCGAGGAGCTCCGCGGCCGCGGCGCCGGCCTTCGCGTACTCAACCTCGGCGGCGGCGACGTCGATACAGCAACACCGATGGGGTCCATGCTGTTCACGATCATGGCGGCGCTCGGGCAGATGGAACACGACATCAAGCGAGAGCGTGTTGTCGACTCCATCAACAAACGCCGCGAAGCCGGCAAAGATCTAGGCGGCCGCCCACGGCTCATCACCGACAGCCAAATCCGCAACGCCCGCCGACTCATCGACGGCGGAGAGACAGCGACAACGGTTGCCCGCGACCTCGGAATGTCTCGAGCAACTTTCTATCGCCGAACGCGGGCACTGGACCTCACCGCCGAGCCATTTGAGGCGTCCGAACGTGCCCCGTATAGCCTCCCTTCACCGGGCATTTTCTCAGGCGGGGCATACGGGACGATCGCCCTCTCGGCACCACAGGGAACCGAGTAGACGACGACGATTCGCAGGCGTCCCGGTCGCCGTCCCCCTTGCGGGCGGCGCGTGTGGTTTCAGTCGCGTGTGGCAGCATCGTCTAGTGCCTGCTACTACTCGACTCATATCCGTCAACGATGTGGAGCGCCTCGCCGACCTTCAGCTCTCCAGTCGGCTTTTCTTCTCTCCATGGGACCCAGACCGCGCGGAGCCCTACTTCACGGTGGCCGGTCAACAGGCGGAAGTTGAAAACGCGCTCGCTCGACACAGCCGAGGCGAAGCCCTGCCACACGTGATACTCGACGAGGACTCGAAGGTTGTAGGTCGGATCACTTTCAGTGGGATCACCTACGGAGCCTTTCAATCCTGCAACATGGGCTACTGGGTCGCTCAAGAGAGCAATGGTCGTGGCTATGCCACCGACGCAGTTCGAGCAATGACTGCGCTGGCATTCGAAGAATTGAATCTGCACAGGATCCAGGCCGAGACGCTGATCCCCAACGCGCGCTCCCAACGAGTCCTCGAACGCGTGGGCTTCGTGCGCTACGGAACTGCACCCAAATACCTGAAGATTGCGGGCCAGTGGCAGGACCATCTCATGTATCAGCTGCTCATCGATTCCCGTTGACCGGCAACTTCGCCCACGCCGTTTTAGACCCAGTACCGCATGAACGTTCGCGTTACGGGCGGTGTTCTGCGCCGCGCGCCGGTGCCTGGCGGTCAGGGCGTAAGCCGAGCAGCGCGCCTCAGTACCGCATCCTGATCGAGCTCGGTATAGGTCGTTGGAATCTCGATCGACGTAGTGCCAATCAGTTCGACGGCGGCGGGGTCGACCGTCTCGTGGAGTCTCATTGAATGAGCTCGACCTGGCTGCCCAGAACGTGGGCTAATTCCCGCTTCGCGCGATGGTACCGACTGCGGACCGTCGACGCCGGCAACCCCAGATACTGGCTAATCTCCGCCAAGCTAAACCCGTCCCAGTGGACTGCGCGAATGACTTCCGAGAGGTCCGGGTCGAGGCGTTGGATCGCGTCCAGAACGTCGAGACCGGCAGCGGCATCGTTGTTGGCAGGCAGCACACCCACTGACTCGCGTAGGCGCTCGGCGAGGCGCGAACGGCGCCGTTCTCCACGTGAGTGGTTGAGAACGACATTGCGTGCGATCCCGAACAGCCACATTCGTGCCTCGACGGGATTGGTCGGGACTCTCGCCGCTCCTTTCCACGCGGCGACCATGGTGTCCGAAAGAGCGTCCGGCGCGTCGTTGCTCCCGACGCGGCGTTCGAGGTACCGCAGCAAGTCTCTCGCGTTCTGGTCCAGTGCGTTGGTGAGGCGTTCGTCGCGTGCCCTACGAACAGCGCTCACTGATTCGTGCCCTCGCAGGTGATGACGCCCTCGAAATAAGGTCGCTGAGCGCTGTCGAACCCGTGCTGTTGAAGGTCAGCGTCCAGCTCGTCGGCCATCACACCCACCACCCCCGAGGAGTATCGGCGGTCGCGGTCGCCTTCAGGAGTCTGTGCCAGTGTTTCCCCGTGGACGGCAACAACTCGTGCGTCGACCTGCGCAGTCGTCGGAACGGGTGCAGAGGCAAAGAAGGCGCGGGCCGCGTCCATGATCTCGGGATCTGCGTTCTGCAGGTTCCCGATCAGGTACTCGCACTGCGCGCCGCTGGGAAGAGTGATCTGCATCGTCGCGTCCGGCTGTTGCGCCCAGGAAGGCCACTCAAAGTTCGTGACGGCGGCCGCGACCCCGGTACCCCCGAGGACCAGTGCGAGCGCGACGCCGGAAATGGCAAGCCGCCGGCCCAGACGACTCTTGACATCCCGAGCGGCTTCAAAACGCGCAGCTCGAGTGGCTTCCTGCAAGGCTGCGTCTGTCATCAGCGCCGAGAGTGGCGCCGGCGCCGCGGCGCGATCGAGCAGATCGTTGAGTGCATCGTCGCGAAAACTCGAGGACGGATCCATAGGAACTCCTTACATCGGTGATGTCTACACACTGAATATGTCCACCTGGCGCCGAAACGACGACGGCCCACACTCAATTGGACCGCGACTGGCGTCCGCCACGATTTTTCCGTACTGCTCAGCGCGCAAGCGAGCCGATCACGTCCGTCCCGGTGAGGGTTCCTGAGTGACACAGCAGCGGGAAGTTCAACACGTGGTCGGGGCGGCCTCAGATCCGGCGCGCTGAACATCCGGCTTTCGAACATTCTCTCCATCAATTTTCTGACAGTCCCGCCCCACACCGATCGGAGATTGGCACGTCGTGGTGGGCAGAACTCCAAGGTCCCTGAGGTCGCGGCATCGAGAACGCTGACCACCGTTCGCGAGCTGAGTGTCGGATGCTGGGAGTAGCATGATCGCAGTCTCGCTCTTCTGCTATTGGAGGATGAAATGTCCCGTCCCACTGACCGTTCTGGTACCGCGCTTCTCGTGATAGATGCCCAGAACGGGGTTCTGGGCAACGCCCACCGGCGCGGTCCGGTGGTTGCCAATATCGCGATTCTGGTAGACCGCGCCCGCGCTGAAACAGTGCCGGTCCTCTGGGTACAGCATTCCTCTGACGAGCTGCCGATCGACAGCGATGTCTGGCAGATCGTTCCCGACCTCACGCCAGCGCACGGTGAGGCCGTTATCCGCAAAGAGTATGGAGACTCGTTCGAGGCGACCAGCCTGGAACAGGTGCTCGCCGGGATCGACGTCGGGCACCTCGTCGTTGTCGGTGCGCAAACCGACGCGTGCGTGCGCTCCACCCTTCATGGGGGTTTCACCCGCGATTACGATGTGACGTTGGTCTCCGACGCGCACACCACAGAAGATCTCACCGAATGGGGCGCTCCGCCGCCCGCTCAGGTGATTGAGCACACCAACCTGTACTGGAGCTTCCAGGCCGCCCCCGGTCGAACCGGCAAGGTCGTGCCGACAGCAGACGTCGAGTTCACGCGAAGAGCCCCTCGAGCGAGATAGAACGTTCGCTCATGCTTCGTTGCTCGGCCGGGCCGGTGATTGTCGACTGCGACGATATCTTGATCGAGTGATCCGATGTCGTTGTGGTCCGAGCTGCGGCCCCCCAGCACCACCAGCAAAGGAGCAGAGATGTCATTCCAGGCATACCTCGACAACATCGAAGACAAGACTGGACCGACCCCGCGACAGTTCATCGCGCTCGCTCAGGAGAAGGGGTTCGACGACCCGTCCACGAAAGCCGGGGTGATCGTCGATTGGCTGAAGGCGGACTTCGACTTGGGCCGCGGTCACGCCATGGCGATCATGCACATCATCAAGAACGGCGAAAAAATCGACACGAAGCACGTGGGGAGTGGCACCGCGCACAGCGACGCATCCGACACACTCTGGCTCGACGGGAAGCAGAACCGCCCCGCGTGAGCCAATAGCTCCTGGCCGCCGCTGCTCACTTGGACGGATTTCGGTGCCCGCTGAGGGTTCCTCTGCGGTTAGGGGATGAAGGGTCTGCCGGATCCGATCCGGAATACGCCAATCACTGTGGTGCCGTCCAATGCGTAGGCCGAGATGTCAACGTAGGTTCCTTCATGCGCGTTCGTCCACTCGATCGCCTCCGCGGGTGACTTCATGTTCCGGCCTTCAGCGGTCTCAAGATCCTTGGAATACACGTACCCCGGCTGCATATCGAGGGTTTGGACGAGGATGAGGTCGGGTGCGATCGCGGCGCTGCCTTGGACGCCGAATGTTTGACCGTTTGCGTTGACAGGCCAATCCGGAACCGGCCCGAGTGTGGCCTGTCCGCCAGGAGTGGCCGAGGGCGTGTAGAACAGTGTCCCGTAGTTCACTGCCACAGCAGTTCCGCCTGTTCCGATGGCCGCGATCAGGAGGATCAGCGCAGTCCAGCGGATTGCGCGCCCTCTTCGAGTCACGGGATGCTTCTCCTGAGGGAGCGAACCTTGCGCTTCAGCGACAAGGAAGTTCCTCATTTGGGTTTTGCGTTCCGGGAACAAGTTGTCGTCGTTCATGATCAGGCAGTCCCTTCTGGCTGCACGCGCGGAGTCGGTGCTGCACCACTACTAACCCCGAGGGCAAGACGGCCTTTGGCTCGGGCGAGTCGGGATTTCACCGTGCCGACCGGGATCCCCAAGGCCGATGCCGCCTGGGCCATCGACATGTCCTCAAGGACGCACAAGGCCAGGACGTCCTGGTCCCGTGCGCTCAACCGGGAGAATGCCTTCCGGACGCCAGTTCGGGGCGATTGAGCGTCGAGACGTTGGCCGGTAGCTTCCGCGAAATCGTCGGCGTCTCGAGGTGCAGGGAGCCTGGCAAGAACCAGGTGTTGCCGCCGCCGGGAACGGGCCAAATTGCGGGCCGTGTGGGTGGCCGTCACGAGGAGCCAGCCGATGATCGATGTGTCCACCACGCGAACGGACCGGCGGCGCTTCCAAGCCGTGAGAAAGGCAATGGCGGTCACATCATCAGCGTCGGCGCGTGACCCTGTCAGTCGAAGGCTGTGGCCGAAAACGCGATCCGCGTGAAGTTCAAAGACTCGCCCGAACGCTTCAGGATCGTCGGCGACCGCGCGCAACCACAGTGCGCTCTCGCTCACGTCCTCCGAATGGTCCATACCTAATAATGTCCACTCGGCTCATTCGAGTTCCATCTTTTTGACACGAGTGTCAAACGTCGTCACGGAAAGAAGGCACTCCGCGCGGCACTCGCGAGAAACCAAGTCGAAACGTCGCAATGGGCGTTCGGCTTACGGGCGGCCGGCGCTGCTGGGTGCGTACTCTGTGGAAAGCTGAAAGCGTGGAGTACGACAACGCAATCGACACGCTGATCGCATGGGCGCAGAACAGCGAGAACGTGCGCGCGATGGTGATGACTGGTTCCGCAGCCGCGCACGAGACGCATCCCTTGTCGGATCGCGATATTGAGATCTATGCCACGGATCCGACACCGCTCCTTGCAGACGATTCCTGGTGGGATCAACTTGGGGAGGTGCTCGTTGTCGAACGCTTGGCAACCCCCGGTTGGCACCCGGCCCGCTTGGTTTACTACATCGGGGGCAAGCTGGACCTGACCGTCATCAGGGCTGACGCGCTTTCGATGATCCGCCATGAGCGGCCTTTCACCTTCCTCGTGGATAAAGACGGTCTTTCCGGCTCACTGCACGTGGCCGCGGTGAGGTCGTCATTGCCCGACGAAGCGGCATTTCAGGAGCGACTGAACTGGGGGTACGCGGCTGCACTGATGTGCGCGAAGGCAATCGTCCGAAACGAGCCATGGTCAAACAAGATTCGAGACAGAGACCTGAAAGCGTCACTACTGACCTTCATCGAGTGGGATCATTACGTGCGCCACGGTCTTGACTACGACGTGCGCTTCCTGGGGTCCCGCATGCGGCAGTGGATGGACGCCGACGTGCAGCAAGCGCTTGAACAGTGCTGGGCACATTTCGACGTCGTGGACTCTGCCAAGGCTTTGCGCGCTTCGATCGCCTTGTTCGCCAGGCTTGGCAGATATATCGCGGACGGCCTTGGTTTCCGGTCTTTCAACCACGAAAGCGTCCACCGCGAGGTCGAAGTCATCCTCGCCATGCATCCGGATGCCCGCTAGAGGATCGGCGAATTCCAGCGGTCGTCGCGACGAAGGGATGAATTCGTCGAACGTGGAATGGGACGCGAGGAGACTCTATTGACCGCGATCGAGGCCACCTCTTCGGTCCCAAATACCTTTCCCAAATGCGAACCCACGCGGGGCTATTGCGGATGGCCGTAGCTGTGTGTTGTCCGCCGTAATTCTTGGCGTGGGGTTTCGGCCGCCTCGTCCTCCCGCTCGACCTTGTCGGCCACACGCGTCAGCGGCTGCGGCCCGACAGGCTGCGGATAGCCCATGCGATGACTGCGATGACCAGGAGGACGGCGCCTACCCAGAGCAGGAACTGCAAGGCCTGAACGAAACCACCGACCAGCAGCAAGATAATGGCGACGATGACGACGATGACGAAAATATTCATCTAATGCTCTCTTAGCGTGGTGAGAAACAGCGACGCTACCGGGGTCTGCGGCAATAAATGCTTCGCCGAATTTAGCCAGGGAACGATGCGAAAGTCAAAATGCCCTGGCGTCAGATCATCGCAACGAGTCATCAGTCGCCGGACCTTCGAGGCGGGAGAGTAGGGCTGCGAGCGCTCGGGCGATATCCATCGCGATGGATATCGCGGCGCCCATCGACGTCGCCGGAGTGGAGTCCTCTATGTTGTCAAGCTCGGCCATGAGGGACGCAAGCGCATCCGCGGCAGCGGAGTGCGCCGTCAGATCCGTATTTCCTGAATCCCAATCACGCAGCGCCGCAGCCATCGCGTCAAGCGCCAGGCTCACCGACGGGCGCAAGTCCTCTCTCAGTTGTACCTTGATCGGGGTGCCCCACATTGCCCCGGCCAGTACCTCCGTGAGATCCCTCACATGAAAGGCGATGGTTTCGAGCGCAGCAAGGTCCTCGTAGTCGGCGCTCAGGTCTCGGTGGCGGTGGATTCGAGCCCGCGGATTGACTTTGCGGCTTTCGTCGGCCTGCTGCAGCGCAGTTCGCAGCCCGCTAGAAAGTTTGATGAGCGAGTCTTTGCGCGACGCCCAGCCATCCCGCTCCGGTGGCCAGTTCTCGGCCAGGGCTTCGGCGACCTCGGATAGGTGATCGGCCAGCGCCGAGCGATAGTTCGAGAGGTTCTGGCCCACGGCATTGAGGTTCAGCGCGGGAAAGACCAACATGTTGATCAGGAGCCCGATGACGATGCCGAGGCTGATTTGCACGGCATAGCCGATGGAGTAAGAGTCGGCATCGGGCCCACCCACGATCAGCACGAACAAGACCGTCACGGGTATGTATTCGCGGTTGTTGCCGAACCACCCTGTCGCGGCGATCAGCGCGCCGATGCCGACGGCGACCGAAATCGTCACCACGTTCGGCTGGCTGAAGACGAGCACAGCCGCGGCGAGCACAATTCCGACTGCGAGACTGCCGAGGGTCTGCAGAGCATTCCGAACCGAACCCATGAGCGTGGGATACATGCTCACGAGGGCACCGAGAGGTGCGTAGTAGGGGTAGTTGTCGGCGACCCCGGGCAAGTACGGAGCGATTGACCATGAAATGCCGACGGCTACTGCGGCCTTGCCGGCCTGCAGCATGCGCGACCTGGTTATCTGCGATTTCAGCTGCCATGCCGTGTGTATAACTGGTGCCAGCGTGGTGCCTGTCATGATTGTTCCATTCGATCACCGTGCCCACCGGGTGTTCGTTGCTTCGTTACCGTACCGACCGAACCGGGGAATTTCCAGGCAGTGCACTCCGTTTGAGTTGCCCGGTCATCGTTCCTTTTGCGGGCCTCGCTGTTCGTTCGGGCCGCAGGCGAAGGTCACGGCGCGCGTTGAAGAGCCTGCGTCCGGGCCAGGGCCCACGCCTAGACCTCGCACACGCGACCGCAGCTGTCGAATTGCCCATCGAGCTGGGGCAGTGCAAAACTCAACCTGAAACAGTGGCTCGCCAAGATGCAGTTCGACGGCGTCATCTCAACGCGGAGTCGACGATAAACACCAAGGGGATCCTATGAAACGTGTGACATTCGTATTGGCCGCAGCGACCGCAACGGCTGTTGTCTTGTCAGGCTGCCAAGCACAGCAACCCGTCGCACCCGATTCATCAGCGTCGGCCCCTTCGACCCCTGCCCAAACGGATCAACCCACTGCGCAGGAATCTGCTCAGGCGTGGGCGGACCAGACATTCGGGACGTTCCAGGCCTTCACCGTCACAGGCAATGGCGCTGATGAAATTGTCTTTCCCGACGACGCTAAATCTGGCTTCTACACAATCACGTGGGCACCCGGCCACTGGGCCAATGAGGACTCCTATGCGCAGGTTTATGGGGAAGACGGTACCTTCCACGAAGCCGGAACAGCGGATTACCAGGGCGATTCCGCCAGCGTGGCCTATGGCTTGGACCCCACCGTTGGCCCCGCGGGCTGGATAGGCGTTGAGGCCGGCGCGGGTGACTGGTCTATTACTGTGTCACCGATTTCGGCGCTTCCCGCACTGCCGGACACCGGCGGCTACGACGCCTATCTGTATGCGGGCGCTGAGCAACCGGTCGTCTTCTCGTCCTTAAACTCGGGGCGGGTCAGCGTTCGACAGTTCAATGGCGTCGATCCGACCGACAGCATCCTCCCCCAGCAAGACTTCACGGCTGTTGGCACTCTTCTCGCTGGTCCCAGCGTCGTGAACGTCCAGCTGGAAAGCGTGAGCCCCTGGAAGCGATCCACAAACTAGCCAGGACGACACAACCTGATCAGCGGCCGGTTCGGTCCAGGGGACCGCTAATCACGCGCAACATAGCGTGTTCAGTATCGAGTAAACGGTGTCCCGTAGACCGTTTCGCGAACAGGACAAGGACGCTACCTTCCCATTTGATCCGCGTCTGTCAGCACTGCCACCGCGGCGCCCTAGCCTGAAAGACGAATGGCCTAACGGGTCTCAAGGGTATTTAGCTGGGGGAAGTTTTTGCCGCGCTGCGAGGTGACAGTCCAGGCAGTGGACAGCACGATGAATTTCGTTGAACCCGCCTGTTCGTTGAGGGCGGCGGCGTGGCTCCATATGAAGATCCATGTTTTTGCCATGGCTTTGTCGGCCAGTGACGGGTTTGCACACTTATTCAGGCAGATTGCGTAGGTGTCGGCGACGAAGGCGTCATACAAGGAGCCGAAGGCGAGTGCGTCACCTGCGGCCACCCGTTCGAGTAGCAGATGACCGCCGATACTGCTTTCCGGGAAACGCGGCTCCGTCTCGGCGTCGGTCACGATGCGGGCCGGAACGATCGAATAGTAACTGTAGACAAGGGACTCCCTAGACGTGGTAATTGAATCCACTGACAAGGTCCAGGGCAGCGCTTAAAATCTATGTGATCTCAATGGGAGATGTCAAGACAATTGATAGACAAGAAATCGGTCACATAGCTGTCGAGATAACGTCAATGACCACTGCGACTAAGAAGCCACGGTTTCAGCATCCGCGGAACAGGATTAATTCACGTCGCTGTGGCTTGCGCGCTGATCTTTCGCACCACGCAGACCGTCTGACAAACTATGTAACAAATTCTGAATTCCTGGGCGATACGTTCGTAATGTTATGCAATCGTTGCATTGACCGCTTGAAACTGTTGGCAATACTGGTCCTCTTCTCGGTCGGCGGCAATAGCACCGTCGCCGGCTGGTGGCAGTAAGTTCGTTTCTTCAATTGCTGCTCGGAGTCGCAGTGGTCATTGTTCTCTCCATCAGCAGGACGGAGCTCCGCGCGCCGCTGGGAGTATCTGTGGTCACTGCTGACGGGGGCGTGGCGCGCATTATCGACGGGTCCTCATTGGTGAGTCACGGTTAGATGCTGGCCGAGCCTGCACCGGAGTTGCGTGGAAATATTCCCCGGTAATCCACCGGGTGAGGGTGGTCGCCGAGGTGACGGCGCTGGAGTCTCAAGGCCTGAAATTTGCCGCTGGGCAGTACTCGATCGAGGGTTTGGGCCTGACGATTCCCACGGCACCATGGTCGTCCCCGGCCAGGCAGACCGCCGCACAGGGCGAAACCATCCGGGCCACCCTGGTTATCTGAATTTCATGATGAAGCTATTGCCTTGGCACCAGATAACAGCCATAATGCCTGATTTTCCCCCGGATCCAGACGTCACACTTCTGTAAGAAAAGATCCATATCCACCCGCTCCGATGCGTTATACCGTGCCTAATCCAACAGCATAAAAAAGGATTAGCAGCATGACTATTTCACGGCGACAAGTTTTGTTATTAGGTGGTGTAGGAGCGGTAGGAGTGGGTTTGTTGACACTCCCCCTGCGGAAGGCGGAAGCAGGAGCTGCGAGCGCTCTTGATCCAAGTGAATTACCCAGGCCCTTTCAAACACCATTCGTTCAGGCGCCCATATTGCGACCGGATCGAACGGGTATTGATCCCGTTGACGGGGCGCCCGTTCAGTATTACACCGTCGCGGAGGTGGCGGCCAGCGCTGCTATTCTTCCCCGGCTGAAGACGCCAATTCTTGCGTACAACGGTATTTTTCCTGGCCCCACCATCAGCATCGATCAGGGAACGAAAGCTGTTCTGCGCGTGCGTAATCAGCTGCCCGCTAAGCACCCGCTCGACGGTCATCCGCTGTTCACGTCCACGCACCTGCATGGATCGGCCTCGCTGCCACAATACGACGGCTACGCAAACGACATTACGAATCCGGGATTTCGCAAGGACTACTTGTACCCGAATTTTCAAGCGGCCCGCTCCGTGTGGTACCACGATCATGCGGTGCATAACACCGCGCTCAACGTCTACTCCGGCCTAGTCGCGCAATACCACATGCATGATCCGCTTGAACGGGCGCTCCTTCCCCAGGGAGAATTCGACGTCGCCCTGACCATCAATGACGCCATGTTCGCAGTCGACGGATCACTTGGTTATGACAGTAATGACCACTCCGGGCTCTGGGGTGACGTGATTTTGGTCAACGGCAGGCCGTGGCCGGTCATGAAAGTCAAAAAGCGCGTTTACCGGTTCCGCGTCCTCAACGCCTGCCTTTCCCGGTCACTGCGTCCGACCCTCAGCACGGGTGATCCTGTGACGATGGTCGCCACCGACGGCGGGCTGATGCCGGTATCCCAGTCCGTGGCGAGCTGGCGCCACGCGCCAGCCGAGCGCTATGAAATCCTCATCGATTTCCGTAAATACTCACCGGGCCAACGGATCGAGCTGCGCAACCTGTCTAACAAAAACAACGTCGACTACGAGTTCACGAATTCGATTATGGCTTTTGACGTCGTTCCGGACACGGTGAACACGAACGATCCCACCTGGAATACGATTCCCGTGCAACTGGCCCCCTGCGAAGTCATGTCGCTCAAGCCTTCCGCAGCGACGGTCCAGCGCTCCTTCCGGGTCAACCGCAATAACGGTTTGTGGACCGTGAACGGCAGCACGTGGGAGCAAGTCGTTGCCAGCAACTTCCGTGAAGTGCTGGCGAATCCAGAACTGAACTCGGTAGAGGTCTGGGAATTTGCCAACAACGCCGGCGGCTGGTTTCACCCCATGCACCTACACCTGATCGACTTTCAAATTCTCAGCCGGAACGGTCGGGCTCCATTCGCATATGAGAAGGGTCCGAAAGACGTTGTCTACGTCGGCGAGAATGAAAACGTGAAGCTCCTGATGAAATTCGGGCCACATCGTGGCCGGTACATGATTCACTGTCACAACACCGTGCATGAGGATCACGACATGATGGTTCAATATCGGGTTGGACCCGAGGACGCGGTTGATACCATCACAAACAATCCGATAACAGCGGCCCCAGCACAATGGGACACTGGACTAGCCTGACCGGGCTGCAAGTCGGGCAGAGACGGAAGGTTGGCTACCGTGGTGCGAGCGCGGACTCTGCCACGTCCAAATCGCCCGTGACCAGCGCATCAGGGTCAAATGGACAGGGCGTTCTTAAAAAAGAATGGTCTTCTTCTTCGCCCAGGAATCGGGGCGCGCGGAGCAGAACTGGAGGGTCTTCTGCGCGCCCGCGTTCTCGCCACATCTTCTTATCAGAGGGACCCCCGGCCGCTTAGGCATTCGTTTGCGAGGCGCTGAGGAAGGATGAAGCACCGAATACGCTTCGGACAGTCGTCGTCCTTGGTCACAACACGGATCAGGTCGTTGAGATCGAAGCCGTCGCGGTCTGGGCTTAGTTCAGCGCTGCCGCTTGCGGCTGCCGATTCTCAGCGCTGATCATCCAGGCGTACTGCTCCAACTTCTCGATGAAAGGTGCAAAATATCCGCGCTGGTGGGATCGTCCTCGTCGACGTCATCATGCACGGCCCGCACGGTGCCTCGACGAGGTTCAGGCGTTCCGTGATGAAGCTGACCACGTCCGTGGTGAGAACCTCGCCGGCGAAAAAGTTCAGCACGTACATGGTCACGGCGACGGTTTCAATGTGTCCGTCGGGCTGCAGGTCAAGGGCCGAAAGCATTCAGCCGATTGTTCAGACGATTTCATCGACTCGCATATGCAGCGCGATCAGGTCGACAAGAATCGACTGCAAATTCGTGCCAGGTGTTTCAGAGGCGTTCGCGGTGTCTTTTCATGATGCGCGGATAGGCCTCAAAGTGCGATGTGACTGCCAAGCACGCGCCTGGCATCAGGATCGGCTGGCCAGCATGTTAACCCGGAAAAAGTAAGCCCAAAATTGGGGTGAAAACGTTCCTATTTGGAGGTCTTGCTGAGTTTGTCTCGTTATCATCGGATGATCCAGTGTGTTAACACGAACGCCTGGGGAAGAAATTTTTAGTTCTCGCGATTTGGCTTGCGCTTGTCAATGACGATGACCGATCAAGGGCAGGATCTTGGGCAAATTTACGTACGATTCGAGTGCCACCGTCGATTTCGAGGATCGGTTGCTCGCGCATATTCAGATCGTGATCGGAACCAAGCTGCGACGTGGGGAAGCGTTTTATTTCTCGTGGCGTGACGACTCTTTCGTTGGGGCAGGCCGCAGTACTGTCTGGGTGCATCCGGGTATTTCTCTTGCCTTTAAGTACTTCGGCAGCAAGAGCCCGGTGGTCAACCGCGACTGGATCGAAATACTGTTGCTATCAGCCAACTCGGCTCACGGGCTGCAGATCCTCGCCGAGCCACCGCCGCGCGCATGACAGCAGGCGCCATCGCTTGGGTGCAGGACCAGACCGCATCGTTCCCTGAGCCAGAGGTACCGGTCAGCGAGAGCGTGGAGCATGGGGCGTCTCTTATGTCTCAACGTTGTGTCCGACGTCACCTATGTAACCGAAAGCGACGCTCAATGAGCCTCAGGCAACACGCCATCGTCGATTCGCGGAGGGATCAGCCAGACGGCGCAACTGGGCGCCGAACTCACGAATCGTTCTCACTCGGCGACATGGGAGACATTTTCATATAAACACCGCCACGAAAAAGTCCATCGACCCTCTGAGCGATCCGGCGTGAGCGGATCTCGAGAGCCGTAGCCTACGTAATCCAGCCTCAGCGGTCATTGCGCTGGTACGCCGGGCGATCGTCGCACTTAGCGCCCGCGTTCGAGTTGCCAATGCAGCATCGACGTCGGCAGGCGTGAAATGACGCACACGCTGTGGCATATCGCTGTTCCAACCGGTCTCACGCGGTAAAAATCAACGATGCGCGCTCGTCGAGCGCAAACGATCATTACCGGCTGGGCGTGGCGCGGCGTCTCCGATAGGGCGGCATGGTCATCTGGTCGGTGAACGGGGACCGATAGGTCGCGGCAGCTCACTAGATAATGATGCGGCTGTCAATGACATTCGCGGCACTGGTATGCATCGGCTCCTGATGCGAACGAGCATGTTCCCGAAGGCGAATGAATGCCTCATCCATATTGATGCTGTTGCGTTCGGCGATGACACCCTTGGCCTGCTCGATGAAGACTCGACTGTTCAGCGCACGCTGGAGTTGCTCGTTCACCGTCGCACTCTCCCGAGCCGCGCGTTCGTGCAGGAGACTAATGGTCGCCACATCAGCCAACGCCTGTCCGATGATGGCGTCTTCATCACTCAACACCCCTTTCTCCCGCCGGAACAGACTCAAAGAACCGATGGTACGCGGGCGAAAACGCAGCGGAATGGCATGAACGGAATGGAACCCCTGAGACAGCGCAGCGACTCGAAAATCAGGGTACCGGGCTTCCTCCGCTTCGATGTCGCTCAACGTCACAACGTTCCCGGACCGATACGCGTCAACGCAAGGACCTGCTCCGGCTTCGCGCTGCAAGACGTCAACGATGTGGCTTTCCTCACTGGTGGACGCCAGGACCTGCAAGTTGCCGTGGGAGTCGGCCAGAAGTATGCCCGCTGCGCTGGCGTCAAGCAACACAACACATTGATCGACCAAGGTACGCAACAGATCGAGCACGTCATACTCTCCGACAAGAGCATCAGCCAGTTCAACAAAAGCGCCGCTCACCAGCGCGGCCCGGGACATGCTCGCCATGCTCGTCATGCGTGCAAGTGTCACCCTCAACTCCCCTCGCGTGAACGGGTCAGACCCCAAAACACAGCGTTTTGGTAGAGTGCACGGTCACGCTGCCGCAGGGCACATTCAGATTTCACGCATTTCGGCCAAGAACCGGCCCCCACACCCGTACAACAGCGATCACCGGACTCAACCGTGCCTGACAAATACGAAAATATGCTCCGTAGAAGCCATACGGCCGGACCAATGCGCGTGCGACAAGGGGCGGACCGAGACGACGCGACCGTCCCCTCGCTGATGCAGGCGCAACCGGCTCCGGCGACGAACAAACTCAAGGTGTAAGCAGGGCATGCCGAATGGTCAAAGACACCGTAATCGTTCGTCCGAAAGAAACGGTCACGCTTGAATTTGACGGCGGCAACCCCGGTCACCCATAAGGAACAGCAATACCCCCAGTTCGGGCACTCGCGTCTGTGGCCAGCAAAAGACCCCAGCGAACAGGAATCTCCCCCTTAACGTCGCCATATAAATTCGAAAACCCCATCTGTCGGCTCTGGCTGCTTGACTATCACCATGGACGCCGCATCATTTTCTCCTGCTGGATACAACGCCGATTTCCTTGAAGTTCCTCTGCCGCTCCCGGTCCCTCCCACTGGAACTCTAATTCGTGAACTGCTCTACACACATTTCACCGTGATTCTCGATCCCGCGCGGCGCCTCGCGGTCGCGACCGGCGTCAACATCGATGGGGATCAGCTCGTTACCGTTGACCGAGGCGACGACTGGCACCTCGACTCGCGGATACCGCTCTACGAACAGACCGGGGAGGGCGTCTACGCCAGAAACGACCTCGACCGCGGACACCTCGTCCGGCGCCGAGATCCAGTCTGGGGCGATGAGGCAACAGCCCGGCGAGCGAATTATGATACTTTCGCCTACACCAACGCCGCTCCCCAAGCTGGACCCTTCAACCAATCGAAACAGCTCTGGCTCGGCCTCGAGGACCACGTCCTCACCTACGCACGCACCAACGGTAACCGCATCAGCGTCTTCACCGCCCCCGTGCTCTCCGCCGAGGATCCGACATACCGCGGTGTGAAAATCCCGCAAGCGTTCTGGAAGATCGCGGCATGGACTACGACGGCGGACGGCTCCACTGTTCCTCACTCTGCCGGATTCGTCCTCGACCAAAGCCCACAGTTAGAAGACATCGACCTCGACGCGGTCCGCGCTCGATCCCTCCTCGACGGTAATCCCCCGCCGCTTGGACCGTACCGCACCTACCAAGTACCCATCGTCGACATCGTCAACCTCACCGGGCTCAACCTAGCCGCCCTGTCCGACGCAGACGTCTACGCCCAGGACCCAGCTATCCGGCAAGACACCGACCGTCGAACGCGTTGGGTCGAACTGATCGACACCGCAGGAATCCACCTCTAACCACACCGAATCCTCTTCCGCCCGCTTAATCCCTGGCGCGGAGGTAAACATAGACGGTTTCGCGGCTGATCCCAAACTCCCGCGCAAGCACAGCCTTCGGCACGCCAGCAGCAGCCTTCGCGCGCAGCTCAGCCGCGCGGGCCATGTCCAGCGACGGGGTACGACCACGGTAGACGCCACGCTTCTTCGCCAGGGCAATGCCCTCGCGTTGACGTTCACGGATCAAAGATCGCTCAAACTCAGCAAACGCTCCCATGACGTTCAAAAGCAGGTGTGCCATTGCATTGTCGTCGCCGGTGAAAGAGAGCTGCTCTTTCACGAACTCAACCCGAACTTTCTTCGCAGTGAGCCGGCGCACGATCTCGCGAAGGTCATCCAAGTTGCGGGCCAAGCGGTCCATGGAATGCACGAGAACGATATCGCCGTCTCGGACGAACCGAATCATCTCCTCGAGCTCGGGCCGGTTCTGATCCTTCCCCGACGCCTTATCCTCAAACACCCGGTCAACCTCAACGCCAGCAAGCTGACGGATGGTGTTCTGATCAAGAGTGCTCACTCGCACATATCCAACTCGTTGACCCGCCATGAGTTCCTCCTACCTGTTTTGTCAGATTGAAGTCTAAGACCCGGCCACGAGGGGTGTCCACCAATCAGAATTTGGCCCTGTCCTGACAATATTTGATCAGGACGCCTGACGCCTAGTTGGGGTACACGCCAAATTGACACTTCGTTGCTTGCTTCGACGCTTTCAGCTTCCCCATTGACGCTTCTAAATGTCTCGCATCCGTCCTTGCCTACAAAAAAGGTAACGCCAGTAAAAAACACACGTTTCGAGACACACCGACTCATCCGTCGCCCTTGGACAATGATGCCCCGATCCCGGTCACTGGACGGAATGCGTTCTGCCGCGCTCTCCACAATCGTGCATGGTCGATCTGTCTCGTCAGTGTGTCTCGCAGCCCACGGTCTGCGCCATGGATCCCTCCGAGGGCACTAGGTACAAGCTGTTACCTCGGTTGGTCTCGACTTATCTCGATCTGATCAGGAGATTCATGTGGTGAGATGTCGTCACCACTATTTCAACACCTCGGCCCATTTCGGTGGGTCTCGGGGCAATAAACGGTGAATAAGCGTGCGCGAGTCAAGTGTCCATCGTCGGACCACCGTGGCGACTGAACTTCCGACGGCTCTTGTACGCGTGATCCAATCTATTCCCCTGCGAATTCTGACCGCCCTATGTAGAGCGTCCTCAGGCCGAGGGCCTTGGCAATACTGTCCAGGAAGTCCTCATTGGTTAGGAACCACTCTTTGCCAACCTCGCGACTGGACTTGCCGCTTCGTCGCGGGTTGGCATGTCCGGCACTTTCTAGCAGGTCGTGAAATGTGTGTTCCACTTCCAAGAGCCTTCTCGTGCCGGTCGAATAGACGCGTATGAGAGCGAGCGGCTCAGGCATGTGGGTACGCGCACCACTCGAATGTTGTCGGATTCGAGAGGCAACGTCGGCGGCCTGGCCGACCTTGATAAGTGTGTTGCCTCGATCGGGATCTACCAGGCTCTCTAGATACCACCCGTAGGAAAACGCGTAGATGCCTGGCAGTCCGGTGAGCTCCGCCAAAGTGAGGGTCGCGGATTGCTCCTCATGGATGTCGGCTTCGGCTTCTGCAGCTGGATCGATCTCGGTGCCACCACTCTCCACCGCACTAATATTCGCTTGGAGGAGTCTGAAGGCCTCAGGTGACAAGACGCCTCGACCGCGCTTCTTTAAGCTGTTCAGGGCACTGACTGCCTGGCGTCGTAGGACGGCGCCAGAAGTGGTCTTACCATCAAGGGCGGCGTCGATCTGATAGCGGTAGGTGTAGACGAAATTCTGGGTTGCGATATTTAGCCGTTCAGCAATTCTCTCAGCAGACAGCCCTTCCTCGAGAAGGCGGTAAACATCTCCGAGACGACCCTCATTGGTAGCGATGAGTTCACGAATTTCGTCTCTCGGCGACGGAGCGGCCGCCACCTCATCGGACAACAACTCCGAACTTTCGTCGTGTCGCGGCATTTGCTGTGGATCAGGGTCGGACCGAAAGTCGCTCATATGTATGACAGTAGCCGTGACACTTTCATGAATCCATGGTCCGCCATCGCGGGTTGGCGATCAGCTTTCACCAGTTCGGTGGCCAGAAGAACGTTCGAAGTGGCTGGTAGCGCTGTGAGCGCTCGTTCGAGCCAGCAGGGGGGGGGATCGACATGGGGCACGGTCCTAGAGATTGAAACCCGCCGGGGTATTGGGACGAACCGGGTGCCAGAGTAAGCACAGGGTCACCGCGGACAACCACCGCCACTCGACCACGCACCCAATCGAGCAACGTAACCGGCCTGATTGCTGTCGCTCTCGGACTCTTCGCCACCCTCATCCCTCCCGCGCATCCTGACGTCAGCACAGGGTTCCGCGGATTCGCATTCACTACCGCAGGGGTCACAGCACTCTTCCTTGCCATCCGAGCAACTCAGCTCCGCCGGGAAGGCCGGGCGACGAACCGGCTATTGCCACTCATCGGTGTCATTCTCGGAACCGCCGGAACGCTTTTGTCCGTATGGAGTCTGGCGTTCTTCTTCGCGCCAAACGCCGTTCCTCCGATGCCCAGCGTCGCTTCGCTGGCCAGCCTCATTGAGCCGGTCGTCTCCACGCCGGATACCCCGCCACAGGCGAACGCAGCATCAGCGGCGCCAGCAGCTGCGCCCCTAGCCACGACACCGCTGGCCGCGGCTGCCCCGACCTCAGAGGAGACTCATTCAGACATGCAAATGGCCGCTGGCACGATTGCGTTTGTCCTCGAAAGCCTGAGGACCCCCGGTCAAGCGTGGCCAGCCGCCCTCTTCATCGACTCGGAAAACATGGTGTCGACAGCAGAGGGGAATATGCTCGCTCGCATTCCCGCTGGCACGACAGCGACGTACACCCGGACCACAAGCGAGGACAATTTCCGCCTCATCATCACTGATGATGCAACCGGTACCGTCGTGACATTCGATTCCACTACTGGAGTCGTGACGAACTAGTAATTTCAGTCCGGCAATACTGACCTCGGCGACTTGAGTTCGCGTCACACTAGCGACCTCGAGAACCGAGACAACCAAACCTGCAGCAGTCCCAACTGAGACACCCCGGAGTAAGCATGATCAATTTTTCTGATTTTCTTCCTGTCCCCGATCCCGCGCGCACGAAAGTCAAGTTCAACATCAGAGCCGGCGCAGATGGCGTTCCCGCATGGGAGCTTTTGCAAAGCGAAGACCAAGAGCCCTGGCTAAACATGACTAGATATCGCGCAGAGGGGAACTCGAACAATAATCTGGACGAGGCAGACTTCGTACTAGCATTTGCCCAATACCCGCTCTATGGGCCCAACTTCTTCATATTCGGCGGCCTCTTCGAGACACGGCTCGTCGTTCCCAAGATTAACAAGGACTCCGGTTACGTCCTCACGCCGATGCTTCAGCATTCAGAGTACATCAGGCGGTTAATTGTGAAGCTCGACATTCCGCCGGGTCAGTCCTACCTGCGTTGGTATGAGACGCTGCAAAAAAGCCTCATCAAACCGATCATCTATGAGCTCGCACCCGACACAAAACTAGGAGCGTTCCCCGGCTACCAGAACGTGCTCCTTCGCCACAGCGAGATGCAGCGCATCATCAAGAATGCTGAGCCATCCTGGCGAAACGCACTGTCGAACATCAAAGCGGTCTACGTGATTACGGACACCAGCGACGGACTCCTCTACGTGATTACGGACACCAGCGACGGACTCCTCTACGTCGGGTCAGCATCCGGAGAGGCAGACGGTTTATGGCAGAGATGGACCGCCTACGCGAATGTCAACAAGCTCACCGGCGGGAACATCAAACTCGAGGCACTCCTAAAGGAGCGGGGACCGGAACACATCGTGAACCACTTCCAGTACTCCATTCTCGAAATCTTCGACAAGAAGACCCACGGCGACACGATCCTGCAGCGCGAAGCATTCTGGAAGAAGGCACTCAACAGCCGCGAAAATGGACTGAATGCCAACTAGCGCCGCACGGCTGCGGGCTACTCGATATCGCTGTCCATAGTGACCTAGCTGGCACCGTCGCCACCCTCGGGGAAACCCCGCCCCGTCCCCGGCGAAGTCCCAAGAATCAGTGCTCTCGACCAAACGACGGCACACTGAGCCGTCCCGGATTTCTTGCCGTTTCCTTTCCTGTTTAGGCACGGGCCGTGCCCAGATCACTTTCCGGAACGACCGTCCGTCCGTCCGTGAATCCGATCGTCCACCGATGCTCGTGGTGCTTGCAGGAGGCCGCAATGTAAAGATTCGCGGGCGGCACTCCGAGCGTCGTGACCGTGAGTCCTTCCAGCGCGTGCTGCCGGGGCTGGACCTCGCGGCAACGGTGCGGCCACCCGCTGTTGACCTGCCTGCCTAAGCGCCCATTGACCTCATCGCCTTGGCTAATTCCGCGTCGGCCATAACATTCAGTCGCGCAGTTGCTCCGACGCCGTCCGCACGTAACCAAGGCTGCCGAGCAGAAAGGCATTGAAGTCGCGTGTGAGGCCGTCCAGGGACACCACGTAGAGCACAGGGACATTGTTAAGAGAGTTGGATTTCAATCCAAGGGCAGTCACGCACGGTTCGTCCCGGCCCAAGATATGAAGGTCGGAATCTACGAAAGAGTGTTTCTGAGCGTTGGCGACATTATTGAGCAAAGTAAGCGTCGCCAGGTGCTGCTTGAAAAGCGAATTATCGAAGTTGATTGCACCGCCTACTGAATCGACGTTGACTCGTTCAGGGTAGGTCCCGCGGGCTAGACGTTCATGGAGAATCCACACCAAGGAGACCAATTCATCTGCGGCCCGCCGAATCATGAACACGGCCTCTTCTGTGGCGTACTTGTGCGCGGCGCCCGGGTTGTTGCCCCCGGGCTGATCCAGCGCCACAAAAACACTCCAGTTTGCGGCGCTTTCCTCCAGACGCCGATTTGCGTGCCCGAGGCGCTCGAATATCTTGAAGAGCTTGCTTTGAAAGTTTCCAAAGGGAGTATCCGCCGGGAGCCAAAAGCCTTCGGCAGCATTGATGAATTGGTCGAACGGCTTTCCGCCCTTACCCAGAATCAGTTCCATGGTGGGCAGTCTACGACCGCCATCTCGCGGCCAGCAGACCGCGACCACCGCCTGAAGTCGGGGCGAAAACACCGCTCAAGAGACAGTCTCGTCTCGGATGGCGCCAGGGACCGACTGGGAAAAGAGAACTGATGGGCAAGCGCGTCAACATCGATGGCCCGGGAGATGACCCAGACGAATACTGGTTCGAATGCGATGGCTGCGAAGGATCAGGCAAAGTTGATATCCGCGTCAGCTGGGATGAACAAGTTACCGAGCCTGGAGAGTGCCCCGCCTATGGTGGGCTCGGATTTATCGAAGGCGATGCGGGCGACGTCTAATATTCATGTTGTTCGCGAGGGACTCAACTGAGCCCACGTAGCACAAGCGTCTGACCCTCGCCGCCGCTCACCTTGGGCAGCTCGGATCCGTTCCGTAACGCCCGATCAGTGGCATGCAAAACCCGCGTGTATCGGCCCCTAAGTTAAAGAATTTCGGCTCCTCTGTGATCGGTGGGTGTGTGACCGTCAATGATTTGCCATGTGTGGGTGATTCACGCGCCAACAATTAATTGAAGCGAGGACCGAATGTAGGCCTGTCCATCAGGTCGTAAGCCGCTTTCAACTTCACGGTGATGTCGACGCCCGAGCGCTTGACCTTTCCCGTCGAAATGGCATAGTCGTTGCTCGGGACACGGAAACGAGCAATCTGGGACGCTTCTGCGGAGGTAAGTTGACGTGCCCATTCGATTTCAAACGTGTCGAGGTTAAACATCACCGCCACGAGAATCTCGAACTCGAAAAAGCGTAAATACGATTTACACCTAACTTCAGCGCCCGGGCTTTGACCTGAATCGTTCTGCCGCGATCGTCAATCAGGTCGATAGATTTCAGCCCGGCCGTCACCAACTCACCACCATAAGCAGTGACAGCAATGCGCTCCGCGAGTTCGCCGACAAGTGAGCCGCGAGTGCGTGAGAGCCCCCGATCTTGAATCTCTTCTAGGACCGCGATGTGAATAGCGAGCAGCTCCCGCAAGCTTTGGTGGGAAAAGTCATCCGGCATGAGTCAACGGTATCGTCGTTGCTCAGCTACGCCATCGATTATCCGCTTCTGGATTTTCAAAAAACGCCTTAGGCTGGAAATCGATTTGTCAGCAGCATCGGCTGGTAGCGCGTCTAAGCGTCCGATCTCGATGCCGTTAGCCTCAGCAAGCTTCGCCGTGCAGCACAGCGTCGTAATGCTGAATGCTCTTTGGCAGATCAGGTGCTGCGATCTGTCTTTTCCGACCGGCTACGAAGGCGGTGATGCCGAGAGTCATTGCCACCCCGATTCCGAGCACAGCGAGCACTTTGGGATCTCTAAAGCCAGACGTCACCTGCACTCAGCTTGAATCGTCCAGGATTTCCAACTGCTTTCTTTCTAGTGACGGCAGGGGGCACTGCCCAAATCTCGCTAACGTAGCGACCGCCGTTTGGCCCGATCGTCGACCGGCGCTTCTGTTGAGTGGGAGGGGGCCGCAACGTAAAGCTTCGCGATGCGGGCTGCATCCCGAGCGACGTCGGCCGTGAGCCTATCGGTGGGCACACGCTGGACGACGTTCTGCAAGGCGAGGCGCACGACCAGCGACTCGATGGGCACACGGGCCATTCCGCGGTTCATCCTCGCTCTATTCTCAAATTCCGAGTCGGAGTAATACCGATCTCGATTTCGGCCCACATCGTTCACAACCATCTTCACGAGATTCTCAAACTGCCGCCGTCGCTCCTCACGCACGGCCGCGGCCTTCGTGCTCCGCACGGCCGCGGCGACGTCGCGGCCGGTCAGCAAGTCGACCCGGCGCATCCGCTCTGAGACGATCTCGACGGCCCGGGCGTACACGACGTCCTCCACCAGCATGGGCGGGAGTCCCATACGTGCTCTGGTCTCCCCGTAGGCGTCGGCGAACTCGCGCATCCGAGCACCGTTTTTGAGTATGTGCTCGGTCAGCGATTCGGCAAACACGGTGAACTGCCGCAGATGCTCGGACCGTGCCGGGTCGTTGAAGTATGCATCAGCCTCGCGCTCGTTGGCCCGGCGCTCAGCCGCTGTCGCAACGTGAATTCGTTTCGGCGGGAGATCTGCCCGGCTCAGGCTGCGCTTGAGCCGTTTCGCCGCGGCGTTGGCCTCCAGCTCGGCCTGATAGACCTCCGGATCGCTGCGCCGGTTGCGTTGCAGCTCGGCCCGGCGCTCTTTGTTGCGCTCGGCCCACTGCCGCGTAATCTGCTTCGTACGCTCCGGGTCCGCATCCCGCTTGGCAGCAGCCCGGGCATTCACCTCGTCGCGGTGAGCGTCGTAGTAGCGGTTGTAGTACTCGCGCACCTTCTCGCGATTCTCCGCCACCCACCGCTGCTGATACTCACGCCGGCGCTCCGGATGCTCCACCCTCCACCGCTTCGCCCGCTCCCTCCCCCGCGCCCGCACCTCCGCCTCACGATGCCGGCGAGCCGCGGCCCGACGCATCGAATCCCGATTTAACTCCCGGGCCCGGTCGAGGTGGTTCGCCCGCCAGAGACGATTCAGCTCGCGGATCCGGTCGCGGTTCGCCGCCACATACTGGCGCCGCCTCTCGGCCGCATCATCAACAGACGGATGCTCCGCCGGCGCCTCCCGCGCAGCGCCGGCTTCCTCAGATGGGTCGTTCATGATCGTAGCTACACTGCCGGCGGTGGGGCCAGCTCGATGACCAGGGCAAGGAGTTCCGAGCGATGTGCGGTCGGATTCGTGATCACACGCCCGACCGCAACGCGAAGCCGCTCGGCGTCCTCGTCGGTGATCCCGGCGACGGGCTCCAGACAGTAGGCGATGTCGTTCTGCAGATTGGGGCCCTCACTGTCGACGGCGACCTCCGGATAGTAGAACAGCGCAGCCAGCGCGGTGCGGCTGAGCAGATCGTCGAACTGCTCCTGCGGGATCGTCATAGTGAAGCCTCCTGTGGGCGGACCTGTGTGTGAGCCAATCATGCCGTTGTCAACAGGTACGCCAGCCCAGACGTGCCGCTAGCCGTGCCTCGAAACGAGTGTGGGCTCGTCGAAGTGCTCGACGTCGTCGGCGGGAAGCGCCCTGGTCATGCGACAGCGTGCCACGGCTTCGCGAACGCAAACCGCCATCAACTTCAGCAGGCTGATCGGCCCGATCAGAAGGAGCTTCAGGTTATTCCAAAGACACAGAATAACGAGCAGGTTCAGCCAACCAGGCCCGCCAGCTTCGATCTGGGCTCGGCAGGAGATGGCTGCAAGCGCATATGGAACGGCGAGCAGCATCGCCGGCACGCCCCACTTCAGCCCCCGTCGAGTATTGATCGCGTCGGTCACGATGGCGGTCGGCATGAACCGGCGCAGGAAGAAGTAGGTGGGGGCAGTGTCGGCCAGAGTGAGTGCGAACATGGTGCGGCCTTTCAGATGTTCGGCAACAAGAACCTGAAGGACTGAAAGTCATACCGCCGCACCGAGCGACAGCGCGCAATAGAGGTTGCCTACCAACACTGTAGGACCGGATGCTCGGAGGCGAAAGTACCACGCGCTTCGTTGCGAAGCGCTTACCCTTCATCCCCGCCCCCTTTCCGTTCAGAGAGTCGCGCGAGAACACTCCAGCCCTCCCTGAACAGCGATCTGCGTGTGTCGGTTGCGATTAATGGCCGTCATGCACTCCGGTCATTTCTGTGGTGGAATCTAGATAAACGTAGAATCGATTCAAAGGATCTTTGTATGACCACGAAAATACGGTCGAGCTTCAGGAGTTTGGGTTTGTGCTAATAACTCCTGTCCTAATTCCTCGCGATGATTTGCTTCTGCTACTCCGCCCCATTTCCATTCGTCAATCAGTTGGGTATCTGCTAACCCAGAGACGAAACGCTTGGCACAGCACCATGCTGAACCAATACAGTTCATCCGAGCCAATATTTACTAACCTGCGATCCGCGCAGAAAGCAGCGGAGAGGCATCGAAAAAGCGGAACATATTTCGAGATTTCCGAAAAGCCAATTTTGGCGTTCAACTTGGGCACCGAGAGTCTGATTGTTGCTCACTTGAATGACTTACCGCCCTTCGAGAGATGGAAAGTGCCGAAGCTTTTTCAGGAAAGCGAGACTCTGATATGCGCGCGAGATTTAGTTCGCGCATTTGGTCAAGTCTATTTCGGCCAGACCTATTCTGGATGGTGCTCCAAACTTGGTAGACCCGAAGTGATTGTCGGCTTTGCATCAACGGTTTCGCTAGAGCAGCCCCGAACCAGTCAAAGATTCGGGTTGAGAAAATCACAGGTGCAATCAGGAAACATGCACTTCTCTCTCCTGCGCACCGCAGGACTTGAAACCCGTGAACTCGCTCGTGTGGCACTTGATCTTTCCGACCGTGGTGTATTCGAGAGAGAACATCCATGGGAATATCGAGTTTCGACTTACGCAAGTGTGTGGGACCTGCCCCTCTTAGAGACAATTATCAAATTACTTGAAGCGAATTTCTCAGCCTATTCCGGGAACAGCTGGATCGACAGCCGAAAAGTTCGCGAGTTTTTTAGATAAATGCCGACGTGCGCACGCATCTATCAATCCTAGAAGCGTGAGGTAACAACAGGTCGTGAGGCGAAAAGGAATCGCCATTAAGGGGACACGCTTCTTCGTGTACGAATTAGGTTCTTGCAGACTTAGCACGGAAGGCTCGTTTCACGACGAAGTCTGCGCTCGGACTGAGCATCCCTTCGCGGTGATTCTGTTGAGGGCACCACTGGGCGCGCCCATGCACAACTATTTCAGAAGGAGCAACTCGCATAACTAATTTCAGGACATCCGATGGTTACCTCACAGTTGTCTCCCTCGCTAACGGACACCACGAACAGCAGATGTGGTACGAAGGTCATCGATCTCATCTAACAGAGCTCTATCTCGATCTGACGGAGCCAGCCGCCGTAATGTACCGGGTACACCACCGCGCAACCGAGGACATCGGTGGACTCGCAGTAGTCGTCGCGCAGTTTGACGAACTTTTCGACGACGTCCGGAAAGCGAGGAATCAATTTCGCAAGCTACGCAATAATCCACCATCCAGCACTGCCTGAGACTGCCACTGGCGATACGGGCGTCAGCGTGTGCACATAGAGCGCTCCGGCGTGAGCCCTGAGGGGTGAGCCGCCTTGGAGAAGGTCTCAAATCCTGCGCCCCAGGGACCGGCGCCGACATCGATCACGCGACCGGCTAAGCCATCGGTATTTGCTCTATTTTCCAGCACAGGTGAAGATCTGTCCGGTATGTCGAAACCACATTCGTAAAATGAAAGCCCGGTTTGCGCGTCGTCGGGTGCATCTGCAACCCTTCAACGCAAATGACCTCTGTCTGTATACTAAATTTCCGTTCAAGGTCGCATGGGGCTAAGTGTCTGAAACCGCTTCCGTGTCGGAGCCTCGTTTCTTGCCGCCCTAGCGCCGGGTACCGCCGCGGAGTGACCGCCCGTTGCCAATCGCTTGAGCTGTGGCGTAAGCAGACCCGCCTGCCGAATGTTGAGCCGCGGGAAGTGCGGCGCGAGCCCGAGCCGCATCGAGCTTCTGCGCCGTCGATTCTGGCGCCGCGCCAAGTGGGTGAGCGCCGACGATGCCGTAGCGGTCGCGGTAGGCCGCGACGGCGCATCCGCTTTGGTGCCACGCAGCAGCAGCCGAACCGCGCGGCACGGCGCCGAGTGCTCGAGTCCACGGCTCCTCCGCGATCAACGCCTGGTCGAGCACGGCGGCCGCTCGCGACTCGATCAGGTCGGCGCGGTCGACCAAGGCCTGGTGCATGGCGGCGTCCATCGGCCCGATTGCGCGAGGAATGAGCCCGGCGATGAGACGCGGCGCGCGGCGCGTTCGACCCGCTGCGGTATCCCGCGACACCACCGATGCCACCCTGGCCCGCAGAACCGCAGCAACGTCCTGAGCGTCCTCGAACCCACGAGCCGCCACCACGCGCGGCAGCAGGCTCGCAACGTCCACAAAGTGGGCCTCGGCCCGCCGAAGCTCCGCGGCCAACGGGCCAAAGGCATCCGAATTAACCACGTTCGAGGCCTGGCCAGGCGAGAGACCGCTCGCTCGCACGAGGGAAACCCATCGGTCGTGCTGCGCGGCCGCCGCGAGGGTCTCGTACTCCGCGGCGAGTTGCGCTACCGATCCCCAGGCATCCTGCTCGGCCGCCAGAGTCTCGTGCGCGGAAAGCTCGGCACCGACATGCTGCAGAATGCCACAGAGGATGCTGCGCGCCGTCACGTCCGTAGCGTCACCCGGCCGCGGCCCCAGGTGAGCAGCATCGGGCCGGTCGACGGCGACGTAGGCGGTGTTCGCCTCGCGCCCCCGCGTCATCGCCACGTACAAGTTCTCGCGCGGCATGCTCGGCGCGACCACGACGTGCGCGGTGTCGGTCGTGATTCCCTGCGCCCGGTGCGACGTGACCGCGTAACCCAGCTCGACGTGCTGCGCGACGTACGACGCGGGCAGCAGCACCGTGCTCCCCCACCGCCGTCCCTGCCGTCGTACCTCGACTGAACCGTTCCGATGCACGCTGATCACGTTCCACCGGTCGCCGTTGCGTACCCAGCTGCGCGCCGCATACAGCCGGCGATCGTTGCGGCGGGTGATGACAGTGTCACCGA
This sequence comes from Cryobacterium sp. Hb1, assembly GCF_004403585.1. Taxonomy (NCBI): domain Bacteria; kingdom Bacillati; phylum Actinomycetota; class Actinomycetes; order Micrococcales; family Microbacteriaceae; genus Cryobacterium; species Cryobacterium sp. Hb1. The sequence goes on from NZ_SOHI01000039.1 coordinate 37,149, forward strand.
CGGCAACGCGGATTCCGTCATGCAGGGCGACTTCGCGCAGCGCGTCGACCCGGCCCTCCAGAATCAGTTCGCTGCGAGCGCGCACGTTCAGCGCTGCGACGGCCTCGTTCGAGTCGCTGATCAGCACGGTGGACTTTCCCGAGCGGATGTCCACCCGCCACGCCTCGTAGGCAGCATCCGCCATCGCCTCCGTGCTGCCATCCCGCAGGCGATCGTGAGCGGCATACCGGTCGATCACGTCGGGGTTGCCCTGGCGCAGTCCGAGGGAAGCGGTCTTCTCCCACTCGTGCGCGAAGCGGTGCACGTCGATGAGTTCGGGCGCATCCGTTCGATCGTGCACAAGCAGCGAGAACGCACCACCCGCATCGACCGACTGCAGCTGCGCGTAGTCGCCGACCAGCAGCACCTTCGCGCCCGCTGATGTAGCCAGCGCAGTGACCCGGTCGAGTGGCATCGTGCCGGCTAACGATGCCTCGTCGACGATGACGAGCTGCCCGGCCCGAAACGACGGACCTTGGTCGACGTGCGTTTGCCACCACTTCGCCAGGTTCTCCGTTGCGATGCCGAGGTCCGTCGCCAGTACCGTCGCCGCGGCGGCCGAGGGAGCGAGCCCTACGACCGAGTCTGCACCATGCGCTGCTTCCCAGGCCCGCCGAAGTGCGTTCATCGCCGTCGTCTTGCCGGCGCCGGCTGGCCCCACGAGCACGTCGATGACACGGCCCGAACCAGCGACCGACGCAAGTGCCGCGAGCTGGTCATCGGCAAGCCGGCCGCCACCTGGCAACCGAGAAGTAGCGGCCGAACCGAGCGCCACGCGGGGCGCAGTCAAGAGCGCAGCGCGCGCCAGCAACCGAGACTCCGCTTCCAGCAACTCGGTCGACGTGAACATGACGGAGTGCTTCGGCCGAAACACCGACGTCCCATTATCCCGCTGAAACTCCACAGGGCTCACGGCGAGCTCTGGCGGCGTGAGGCGCAGGGACGCGCGCTCGGCAGCATCCACTATGTGGCCGACGACGGCCTCCCGATCGGAGGCCGACGCGAACCGGTACGGCATCGTTTGGCGCGCGGCCTCGGCGGCGAGATTCCAGTGCCGCCAGGTGGCGCGCTTCTCGCTGACGGCCGTCATCACGCTCGCCCCGAGCGCATCCACTGTCTCGCGAGGCAGATCCTCGGCACGCAGCAACACCGGCGACGACTCGGCGACCGTCAATACTTCGTTTCCGAGCACGCGGGAAGCGCGTTCTCGCCAGGCCGCCGTGAGGTCCGCCAGCGAGTGCACCTGCTTCGCCGGCCGCGTCACGAGCGTGGCCTGCGCGCGCAGCTTCATGATCGTCACCGGCGTCGGGCGCCGCCCGTGACTGGTCGCATACTCCTCGATCAGCCGGTCAGTCTCGACGTCAATGTGCCGAGCCCGGGTCGAGAATTCCGCAACGAGCGCCTCCGGCACGCCCATCAGAGCCCACGCCGGGTGGCGATCTCGCCCGCGCTCCCGCTGCTGCCACTGCACGCCGAGCGATCGCGTGAGCTCGTCGGCAAACAGGGATTCATGCAGTTCGGAGAGCGCCACCACCGCCTCGTGCATTGGCCGGCCGTCGAGCGAGCGCCACTTACTGTCGAGCACGGTCTGCACCTTGTTGCTGATCACGACGTGCGTGTGCAGGTGCGGGTCGCCAGCCCGGCTGTCGAAATGATCGAACGCCGTCGCGATCAGACCGGTCACATCGACCTGCGCGACCGCGCCGCCTTGCGCCGTGGTGCCGGTGCGCGTCGCCGCGACCTCGCGCTCCATGTACGCGAGCACCTCGGCCACCGCCGCATGGTGGGCCGCCGCGATGCGCTCCTGCGTGGCCGAGTCGCCGACACCCCAGAGGATGCTCGCCGACTTCGGAATCGAAAACGTGAAGTCGTAGCCCGCAACGGCGCGACGCCGTTTTGCGTCCGGTTCCTCATTAGCGGATGCCGCGGCACCCACCGCCCGCTCCGTCGGACCGTTCTCGAGGCCGCCAGCTCTTCTGTCAGCCGAGGCGCGTTCGATGGCGGTGCGGTACTCCGGGTAGGCGCGCCCGAGGGGTTCGCCGGTGACCGGGTCGCGGCCCAGGCCGATGAGCAGCTGCAGCTGGGCCTCGGTGACCGGGTCGCCCTCGACGATGAGGCCGCCTCCGAGACCGGGGAGGCCGGCGCCAAGCCACCGGCCGGGCGGCGTGCCCTCCGCGGTGTAGTACCGGGTGAGCGGAGTCGACATCGAGCGGTCGCCGTCACTGGCGGCGACTGTGCGCAGCAGGTACTTGTAGCCGTCGCCAGCACTCATCACCCGCATCGACACCGTCACCGGCCGCTCCTCCTCTTTCATACCGGAGGTGCGCTTCAAGCCGCAACAGGATCTCGATGAGTGCATACGAACGCGGAGCAGGGCGGAAGAGGCGCATGGCCTCTCAGAACAATATGGCCAACGATCCGCTGCGCACAGCCTCCCGCTGGGCGTTATTCAAGGGGTCGTGCGCGTAGTTAGGCTCCTAAAGGCGATCACCTCACGCAGATGGAGTCCTGTCACTAAAACTCCATAGAATCACGAAGCTTGGTAGCAACCCTGCCAAACAGCTTCGTCCGATTATCTCACCGCCCGAGGATACGAGCAGAGTCAACGGGTAGGAGAAACTGCACGACGATCTGAAATCACGCTCCGCCCCGTATTATCGAGGTCACACTGCGATACCCCTCCAAGCGGTTTCGTCCGACCGTGGTCGTCGGACTGCCTCATCATGCGACGCGAGGCTGAACACTGCGTTCTTGTCGAAAAACTCAAGCCAGCGGTTCTCCAGGACCTTGTTCGCGAGCTGGCTGCCAATCAGAGCGCGCCCGGCGCCGGTATCAAGTTCAATCTCCTCCCAGCCTCCTTCTGACTGAGCGAAGCGGTAAGTGAGTTGTTCCCATGTCGGATCGATGTAGATGACTTGTGCATCGGAATGATTAACTATCTCTTCTCGGCTCAAATCGCTGAGAACTGGCCCACCAGCGCCCAATCTCGATTCGAGAAAGTCCGTTCGCCTATCCGTGATCGCGGCCCTCAAGCCTTCCTTTGCTCGCGAACGCGGACTGTGTTGACGTATGGCTGCGAGGTATCCAAAATCTTCCCTTTCGCCGTCGGAGCGTTGCAGCCAAATGCCAGTTGCGTCGCTACGGGCCATGGTGTATTCGCCGTCGCGCGTGCGTCCGATGAAGAAGTGGTCGATGCCTACGCCTAGCTTTGTGAGTCCCTCGGGATGCCGTTCCACGAGTTCGCGAAGCATACGATCGTGCATCGGGTCAGAAATTCGATCATAAATCGCGTACCGTGCGTCATGCAGAATTGCCCGGAACGCTGCCTCTGCCTCACCCTTCGTTTCCCACGTAAAACTGTCCAAATGGACCGGGATTGCTTTTCCCATCTGTGCTGACTCCTAAACGATCGTGAGCTGGGGTCGCTCGTCAATGTGACCCAAGAAAGTGCGAACTCTGGCCGGTTTCCAAGCCAATTTCTTTGCAAGCATGGGAATGGTGAGGCCGCGTGTTTCGGCGAGCTCCACGGCTTGCTTGAGCAATACCGGAACCTCTCCTGCAAACTGGTGGACGGGTTGGATAACGATGGCTCCTTCGTCCGTTAGCTGGTTCAGTCGGATGTACGCGCGACGAGCCGTTGGATCCGAAAGGAGGCCGAGCTCGCGGCTGCGATAAACAAGCGACTTGATCGACACGCCCCATTCGTCGCTGAGCTGACCCAGCCGCCCAAAGTCGAGCCGGCGAGGCAAAAGGTCTTGAATGACCGTGGAGGGAGTAAGGAACTCGGCCGCGAATTTATCGGCCTCTCGTTCAAGCTTCGCGTCACCCGCGGTCTGACCACCGTGAAGCACGAGGTGACCGAGCTCGTGGGCGGCCGTGAAGCGATGGCGGTGTATGTCGTTGGCTCGGCTGGGCGACAGGACTATGACCGGCCTAGACAACGACATGGTGGAGAAAGCGTCAATCCGGGCGACTTCAGTTTCCACAAAAGGTACGAGAATTGTTACGATGCCGTGGCTTTCGATGGTCCTGACCACGTGCGATATCGGAGAATTGCCGAGGCGCCAGGCCGCGCGGAGCTGTTGCGCAGATGTCGTCGGATCTTTCGAGAAAGTTTCGGGAGCGATTTCGCCGCCTTGGAATCCGGGAAGGTCGACATCTGGCAGGCGGACGTAACTTTCGATGGCATTGACCAGCTCCCACAGCTGTTCGGTGTAGGCGGTCGCCTTCGCGCGCTGCTTGGCCGTCGTGGATCGCAACGAGCGGAAAAAAGCATCGCCTGACTCCAGCGACGTTTGAGGGCGTCCGGTCGCGAAAAACTCGCGGGGCACGTCAAGACTGCGGGCCATTGATGGGATGTGCTCAGCCCTGGGAACAGACACTCCGGATTCGTATTGTCCGATCATGGCGGGCGAAACAGCAAGGTCCCCAGCGAGGTCTTGTTTCGTTTTCAACGCGAGTTGACGCGCCTGCCGTAGTCGGGCGGGATCGAAGGCGCGCGCGATATCGCGGTCGCTGAGGCTAGGAGTGGGTGGAGAGTTCGAGTTCATTATGTCCTTCGGAAAATTAAGCTTCCGGCGTTGCGGCAGCCGAGGCGTCCGCAGTCTCCGCCAGTAGCTCGAGCACGTTTACCGGCAGCGGCGCATCGTCAAAGCGTCGGGTCGGCTCGTCGTCAACGAGGGTGAGCGACAGCGGCAAGGCGGTGGATGCGAGCAGGGGAAGTTCTTCTCGATAGAGCCACTGCACGGAGCCGTCAGCGGGCAGCGTCGCCTCGCCGATGTATACGTGCTGCATGCCGCCCTGCGCGGTGCAGTCGTAAGCGACAAAGATCAGCTTTGTGGCTCCGCCCAGCGACGCAGGCATCGGAGGGAATTCTTCGCCGTCATCATCGCCCTCGTCTTCTACGCTGCTAAAGTCAAGCGCAGTTTGGGCGGAGGCGCGCTTCTCGATGTCAAATATGTTCGCTACGACCTTCGACTTGCGGAGCTTGATCCGGTCCGGTCCAGCAGTGCCACTGGGGCATTTTGCGGAGAAGATGACCATTTGATCGTAAACCGGAAGCGAATACCGGCCTCGGGTTGGACGCACGGTCTCCAGGGCAGGCAGGAATGCGAGATGGGCAACGACTTCTTCCCTGAGGCTGAGCCAGAAGGAACCATAAGCATCGTTGGTTCTCAATCTGCTGCCGACTTTGGCTTCGAGAGAACGTTCCTGTGCCTGCTCGCCGGCCGCGACGAGTGCGGCCATCACCGCGATGCTGTGCTCACCGAAGCGGGAGAGGAACCATTCGGACGGTTCGGGCGGCTGCTGCATCGTGCTCCTTCAGGGTAGTTTCGGCTCCGGTGTTCTTCGGATGACCTTAACACTACCCCGTCGCTTCAGAAAAAATCACCAAACGATCAAATTGGTTGGAGCAAATATCCAGAAATGGCCAAATTAGCCGTCTTTTCGGGAAAGCCACGTTTGATCAGAGCGAACATCTTGCGGATTCCGACCGAGTGGCCGCCCGGTATTGCGGCTTCACGAATGAAGGCTTTTCTGATCTGGCCGACAAGCATCGCCCGTCCGTTGGCGGGGCGAGACTGCATGTCACTGCGAACGCCCGGAGTCCAAAATACGCGACATGGATAACTCCATCCCGAGAGCATCGTGACTGCCAACGGCATGGCCTATGACTTCTGCAGCGACAATGCCCGCTCCCCCTCGATCTGCAAGAGGCGTGGAAGCTAAAGACTGATCGAGGAAACGAGTCTCTGCGCAAAAGTCAGAACGCCGGTGATTCGGGAGCCAGGTCAACACCTTCGTTTTGCCAACTCCCGTAGCTGATTCCGGTGTCCTGCACTTTCCAATCAGTTCGACCGTTAGATGTGCTCCTTCCTGAGACAACCGCTGCCGCAGCGCTAGGGCTAGCAAAGACCTGGTCTCGGGCAAAGTACATCGAGGCACCATCCTCTGACGGGACAATCGTGCCATCCTGCTCCAATAGCTTTCGCAAGCGCAGGTATCCGTCCTCGCCAGAGCTCCGGACAAGTCGAGCCGCGGACCCGCTCAGAACGGTGAACTCACCGTCGACCTCGACGGCTGTCGAAGTCAATGCCTCTCTGCGATTCTGCAAAGTGAAGAGCGGCGAGCGGTGAGACGATGTGGCAGTCATCGACTCGGCCCCGGGGGTCTCGAGTGCGATGGACGCCGAACGGAAGAGATTGACTCCGAGCACAGGAAGCACAATCTTGGCCTCGGCGATGAAATGCTCCATGTCGGACACATCAGCTTCGGGAAGAGGTGAGGGTGGTGGCGCGGTGGCGTTGAGGAGTCGCGCTCGCTTGGCCCGTAGAGCAAGCGTTATAAACCGGCTTTCCAGATAACGCGCGTGCGCTTTGGTCAGGTTGCTGTCCTTGCTGGTGAGGACGATTGCCCGGTCCCAGAAATCCTTGCCGTTGGACGCCTCAACGCGAGCATGCTGATAGAGCCGTCTGCTGATATCGTCGGCTTCGCCGATGTAAGCCAAGACACCGCCAACGCTCTCGGGATCATCGCCAATCAGAATGTAGATACCAGTTCGACTCGATTCCGGACGCTTGAGTAGGCCAGCCAGATCGGACCGGGGCGCCGCAAGGACGTGTCCGGTCCAGTTCATGATTTCTGCAGTCAATAAACCGCCCGGGGTGCCTTCAGCTAGGAAGAGCCGCACTGATTTCCCGATACTCATTCTCTGAACTCCTTTGTCGCGGATACCTTAGGAGCCGACCGAGTTGCGAGAGCCCCTGGCCTCCACCATTTTCTTGATAATGGACGCTAACGTCGGGCTGTAATCCCGCCAAACTTCGTTGACCTGAGACACATCGACGTCGCCCGTATGGATCCGCTCGGACAGTCGCAGCCACCCTTCACCGGTGGCCGCGGTCAAAGCGAATGCCACGGCACCGTTGACCACATTGCCAGCGCCAGGAATCAGCTTGATGAAACTCCGCGCTAGAGCTTTGCCAACAATTTGCGACCCCAATTGCGCGAGTGCAGACCCCGAGAGCATCGACTTCATTTCGAGATCGTAGATCACTGCGATGCGTGCCATCATCGCCATTTGGATCGGCGCAAGCGCTATTGCATCTGCGACGAGGATCGGGACGGCCGCACTCGCGGCGGCGGCCGACGCCGCGATCGCAATCACCGGACGAGCCATCTCGCGTTTCCAAGGAAGATTGAGCTTCTGGGCAATACGAAAGGCATCTTTCTCGTTTTCGGGCGACAAGGTGAGGGTCTCAGCCACGAGCTCACCGAGTCCGTGGCCCGCGCCCTTCCCTTGGCTCCCCACAGCGGCAGTCAAGATGACGCGCTGAATTGGAATGGTGATGGGCTTCTTGTCAGCGTCATCTGGTTTCTCGAGCCAGTCGCGGAATTTTTCAACATCATTCGGCGCTTTGTACCTTCCGGTGAGCGCGTTCTTCGTCCAATCAACCTTGGTCAAGACGAGGACTACGGGCAGTCCTGCGGCGTCAAGCTCGCGAATCAGGTCGATGTCTGTCTGAGTCAGTCGGTCAGCCTTAGCCAGCACGCAGTACCAAACAACGGCGATCTGTTCCTCGGCTGGGCGCTCAGAAATGGTCTTCAAATTCGCCCTGAGCGATTCCGCGGGTGATTTGGCCGAGCCAATCTCGAATCCTTCGAAGTCCCAGAGGCCTAACGACTTATTGTCGTAGTAATAGTCGACATCACGCGTCACCGGCATTCCCTTGCCTACCTTGGCAATTTCCTTGCCGAACACGGCGTTGACGAGTGAAGACTTGCCAACGCCTGTCCCACCGATGATCGCCAGGTTGAAGCGTCCATACCGGCTACGCGCGTCGGAATTTGCCTCGATGAATGGGCGATCGTCGATGTCCAGATCATTCTGAGCAGACTTTGTTGCCATGGATATGGTCCATTTCTTTCGGTTCGGACCCCAGTTGGCCGGACCTGACTTTTTTTACGCTATCTCATTACGAGAATTCCAAGATATGCAAGCCGTCGACGCGCGTCAGCGCCTTCTCGTCACTATCGACGTCGACTTGGAGAATGTAATCCACGGATTATTAATCGCTTTCGTCCGATGATCCGAAACGCCAGCAATGAAGTCATGCGCGCTCCCCCGCGAAGCGCAGCGCCATCGACTCCATCTGTTCCATCACCAGTTTGATCGCGGCGGGCTGCTGGTCAGGCGGGTAGCCGTTCAGCACGAGCAGCCGCTTGATCGACGAACGCAGCTTGGCGCGCACGTCGTCTCGCACGGTCCAATCGGTGCGCACGTCGCGGCGCATCACCTGCACGAGGCCGCGCGCGATGTCGGCCAGTTTGCCCTCGCCCTGCAGGTCCACTGCGGACTCGTTCTGCGCCACCGCGTCATAGAACGCGAGCTCATCGCTGGTCAGTGCCGGCTTGAAGTGCGAACCACGCTGCGACTCTGCGGCAACCTCCCGCGACATCTCCACGAGCGCGGCAATCACCTCGGCCGAGGTCAGCTGCTGGTTGGTGTACTTGTTCATCAGCTCGGTGATGCGCTCCGAGAACGCGCGCTGCCGCACCATATTGTTGCGAGTGGATGCCACGGCCTCTTCGGTCAGCAACTTGCGCAACGCTTCAATCGCCAAATGCGGGTTGCGCGCCTGCTGCGTCTTAGCCACGAACTCCGGTGTCAGGTCACTGAGCGATGGCTTGGGCATGCCGGCCGCCTCGTAGATGTCGAGCACATCACCGGATGACGTCGCGGACGCGATCAGTTCCCCCAGCAGCCGCTGGATCTCCTCGGGGATCGGCTCGCCACGGGACTGCCGCTCGAGGGCATCCGCTTTGGCCGTCCAGACCCGAATCTCCTCGTAGATCTGCATCTCTGGCCGCAAAGAAGCCAAGTTCTGCGACCCCGAACACAACGCCCAGGCCCGCGACAGCTGCCCGGAATATCGGCGGTACTTCACGCCGAGGGTCTCTTCGCCCGCTGCGAGCTGGTTCCCAGGCGTACCGGGAGCCCGAAGGTAGTTCACGGCCCCGGTCACCGCGTTCAGGTACGCCTTCGGTCCGGCCTTGTGCAGAACGGTCTTCCAGTCGTATCCGGCCAGCAGCCCGCGCAGGGTCTCGACGAGCGTCTCGGTGAGGGCGACCACCTCGGCGATGTTGCGGCCGAGCGGCTTGCCGGTCTGGTCATCCGCTGTGTATTCGGCCAGCGCCTTGGCCAGGTTTTCGGCAAGCGGCGCGTAGGCCACGAGCAGTCCGTCTTGTTTGCCGCGAAAGGTGCGGTTCACCCGCGCGAGCGTCTGCATGAGCAGCGCACCCTTGAGCGGCCGGTCGAGATAGAGCGTGTGCAGCGGCGGCGAGTCGAAGCCGGTGAGCATCATGTCTTTCACGATCACGAGCTCGAGCGGGTCGTCGACATTTTTGAGACGCGCCTTGATCGCGTCGTTCTGGGAAGTGCGCCGCACATGGTTATAGACCGGCGGTTTGTCTGTCGCATCCCCCGAATATACGACCTTGATGAGTCCCTGATCGAGCGCCGCCGAGTGCCAGTCGGGCCGCAAATCGATGATCGCCTCATACAGCAGCGCGCAAATCTCGCGGGTACCGCCGACGATCATGGCCTTGCCGGGCTTCTCGATGAACTTGATCATGTGCCTGCGGCGGTTCTCCCAGTGCGCCACGATGTCCGCGGCAAGGGCGACAATGCGCTCAGGCGCGCCATAGACCGCGTTGACCACAGCCACGCTCTGTTCGATGCGGGCGCGTTCAGTTTCGTCGAGCCCCTGGGTGGCGTCGTCGGCCGCGTCGTCGAGCATCTCTTCCGTGACGTCAGCTGCGAGCGACACCTTGATCAGCCGCGGCTCGAAGTACACCGGCACGGTCGCGCCGTCGTCGACCGCGCGAGAGAGGTCGTACACGTCGATGTAGTCGCCGAACACGTCTTGCGTGTTGCGATCGTCGAACGAGATGGGCGTGCCGGTGAATGCGATGAGCGTTGCGTGTGGCAGGGCGTCGCGCAGGTGGCGGGCATACCCGTCGAGGTCGTCGTAGTGGCTGCGATGCGCCTCATCGACGATCACGATGATATTGCGCCGGTCCGACAGAAGCGGATGCTCCATCCCGGCATCCTTCTCCGCCTTGCTCATTCCAAATTTCTGCAGCGTGGTGAAGAAGATGCCGCCGGTGTTGCGCTCGCTCAGCTTCTGCCGCAGGTCGGAGCGTCTGAGGATCTGCTCCGGTTTGCCCGGCAGCAGCAGGCTGCGATCGAACGACGAGAACAGCTGCCCATCGAGTTCCTTGCGGTCGGTGATCACGACCACGGTGGGGTTCTTCAGCTTGGGATGCAGCGTCACCAGGTTGGTGTACAACTCCATCTCCATGGACTTGCCCGACCCCTGCGTGTGCCAGACCACACCGGCCTTGCCGTTGCTGGCGACGGCCTGCACGGTGCTCGCGACCGCCTTGTTCACGGCGAAAAACTGGTGCGGTTTGGCGATGCGCTTGGTCAGTCCGTCGTCGCCCTCATCGAACGCGGTGAAATAGGTGAGCAACTGCAGAAAGTGTTCCTGGTTGTACAGGCCGGCCAGAGCGGTATCGAGCCCGGTGACGGCGTCGCCCAGCAGCGTGGTGCTGTCCGGCGGCACCGGTATGCCGTAATCGTCGACGTTCCACGGCGAAAAGTGGTTGAGCGGAGTGAACGGCGTGCCGTAGGCGGCAGACTGCCCGTCGGAGGCGAGCGTGAAGACGCAGAACCGAAACGCCAGCGGAAACTCGCGCAAGTAGGTCTGCAGCTGGGAGTGCGCGGCGGCAACGGTGGCTCGCTCGCCGCCCGCATTTTTCAGCTCGATGATGCTCACCGGCATGCCGTTGCAGTACAGCACGAGGTCGAAGCGGCGCAGGTAGTCGCCCTGGCGCAGGGTGACCTGGTTCACGGCCAACCAGTCGTTTTGCGCCGGGTCAGAACTGATCAAGCGGATGCTGGGACTCACCTCGGCCCCGCTGGCATCGAGGTAGCTGAACGGAAAGCCATGCACGAAGTACTCGTGCATCCGCTGGTTCTCGGTGATCGCGTCCATCGACTTCGGCGAGGTCAGCTCGGCGAGCGCCTGGCGCAGGTACTCCACCGGAACGGTCGGGTTGAGGTTGCGCAGCGCCTCGAGCAGACGCGGGCGAATGAGCAGCTCGCCCCACGACTCGCGCTCCCCCGTGCCCGGCGCAATCTTCTCACCGGGCAGCGGCAGCCAGCCGAGCGGCTCCCCCAGCTGATCGAGCGCGAAGTTCTCCCACGCGGCTTCGGACAGCCCCTGTAGTGGAGTCGATGTCGTGATCGTCATTGCCTATCCCCTCAATACTTTGACGCTGGTGAAAGCTAGTTGAGCCGCGCGTTGGGCATCACAGCACGCCCGCGAGTAACTTCTCGGCGTCTTTGACGCGGAGCTTGCCAGACATGAGCTGCGGGAGCAGAGCGTCGCGAATCGCCGCGACCGCTCGCATTTCCTCTATACAGAGTCGTTTGAATGCAGTCTCGGCGGCGACTAAACGCTCAATTTCTTGAAGTGCAGTCCCCGTTGGCAGGGTCAGTTCCAGTCGTTTCAGATTTCCCATGTTGATCTTGGGCTGAACGGCTCCCGTGACTAGGGTGGTGACCTGCTCGCGCGCAATCGTGAAGTAAAGGAGCTCGGTCGAGATGCCTTCACCAGTCAAGACGTGCGCGTGGTTGTTCACCCACGCCGGGCCCCAAACGTACTGAACGACTGGCGTGCCGTCGGCGTTTATCACCGATCCATCTTCACCCACCAAGACCAGCGGCTGGTCGAAAATAGCAACATCAACAGTGTCAAATGCTCCGCTGGCTCCGTAGTAAGGAACCGATCCGGAGCGGGACTCCCGATCTCTTGACGACAGTGGAATCCGTCGACGATTGTGGAAGGCTACGATGTCTCCTAGCGCGACAATTCGACTTCCGTTGGAGATTGCCGCGGTGAGGCCGAGCGCCATGTGCGCGTCAATCGTCGAAATCAGCTTGGTATTGGCGGCGATCTTGTCGTCGAGTGCGCCCAGCACGTCAACAATCCTTCCTTGCTCGTCAAGGTCTGGCACAGCCACTGGCATCCTGTCGACGCGTGTTATGTAAATGTGTTTGATGGTTGACCCATCAGAGTCTCGTTCCATGCGCTCTTGGTAAACGGGCGCTTGCAGCAAATACGAAAGAAACTTGGGCAGGATTTTCTCGTTTGGCCGAAGTAAAGCGACCGACTGATTTATACAAATGCCCGATATGTCGCAAACTGCAACTCGGCCGATGCTTCCGTCCTTAGTGAGTAAGACATCGCCGACCATAGGGCGACTTTTGTCCGTCAGCTTGCCCGTGAAAGCTTCGGGGGATGTGTGGCGGGCGCTTTCGTAATCAATTTGACCGCCGCGAATGTCCTTGGCGGTCACCATGTAAGGCCCAGTCGGAGTAGTCGGCATCGGATTCGTAAAACCGTAGGTCCGCAAAGTAAGGAAGTTCGCTAGCGGCCGCGTTTCCCATTCTTGAGACGTCATGAAACGCGTCTCAATTGCTCGCGCACGACCGCCGCAAGGCGCTCGGACTCGTCGAACTGGGCGAACAGCTCGGCACTCAGCCGGGCGATCTTTTCCTCGATCGGCTCGGCGTCGTCTTCGGTCTCGGCGGCACCGACGTAACGCCCTGGAGTCAACGCATAGTCTGCGGCTTTGATCTCGGCGAGCGACGCGGAGTAGGCGAAGCCGGGCTCGTCTGCATAGGTGAGGCCGGCATCCGCTGCCGACGGCGTGCCGCGCCAGGCGTGATAGGTGCCGGTGATCTTGGCGATGTCGTCGTCGCTCAAGGCGCGTTCGGCGCGGTCAACCATGGTGCCGAGGTTGCGGGCGTCGATGAACAGCACCTGGCCGGTGCGGTCGATCGAGCCCTTCTCTCCCGCCGTTTTGTCTTTGGCGAAGAACCAGGTGCAGACCGGGATGCCGGTGCTGCGGAACAGCTGGGTGGGTAGGGCGACCATGCAGGTGACGAGGTCGGCCTCCACGAGCTGGGCGCGAATCTCGCCCTCACCGCCGGAGTTGGACGACATCGACCCGTTGGCCATGACCACGCCGGCGCTGCCGCCGGGGCTCAACTTGGAGATGATGTGCTGAATCCAGGCATAGTTGGCGTTGCCGGCGGGCGGCACGCCGTAGCGCCAGCGGGGATCCTGTTCGTTGCGGGCCCAGTCCTTGATGTTGAAGGGCGGGTTGGCGAGGATGTAGTCGGCCTGCATGTCGGGGTGCTGGTCGCGGGCGAAGGTGTCGCCCCAGCGGCTGGCGAGGTTGCCGTTGAGGCCGTGAATGGCGAGGTTCATCTTGGCCATGCGCCAGGTGCGCTCGTTGAGTTCCTGGCCGAAGACCGACAGCTCCGAGCCCTCTTTATGGTGGTTTTCGAGAAACTTCTCGGCCTGCACGAACATGCCGCCTGATCCGCAGCACGGGTCGTAGACGCGGCCGCGGGTGGGTTCGAGCATTTCGACCAGCACGCGCACGACGCCGGCGGGGGTGTAGAACTCGCCGCCGCGTTTGCCCTCGGCCTTGGCGAACTTTTCCAGAAAGTATTCGTAGACCTCGCCGAGCAGGTCGCGGGCTTTGGTCGACCCCTCGCCGGTGAACCTGGCGGAGTTGAACAGGTCGAGCAGCTCGCCCAGGCGGCGCTGGTCGACACCGTCGCGGTTGTAGATACGCGGCAGCGTGGCTGCGAGGGTGGGATTGGCCACCATGATGAGGTCCATGGCCTCATCGATGAGCTGACCGACCTGCTTGAACGGCTCCCCGGCCGCACCTGCGATGCCCTTGGCGTTTTCGGCGATGTAGGTCCAGCGCGCGGCGGCGGGCACCCAGAACACGCGGCGGCCGGTGTATTCGTCGACGTCGTCGATGAGTTGGCCGATCTGGTCGTCGTCGAGGCCGTCGGCGGCGAGCTCGGTGCGAATCTGCTCTCGGCGCTCGTCGAAGGAGTCGCTGACGTACTTGAGGAATACCAGGCCGAGGATGACGTCTTTGTACTGCGAGGCGTCCATGGATCCGCGCAGCTTGTCGGCGGCCTTCCACAGGGTGTCTTTGAGTTCTTTCATGGTCGACGGCAGGGCGGCGATTTTGGTCTTCGGTGCCACTAGGTAGTTCCTTTCGATGGTGCGTCAGAAGCAAGGGTGATAGTGCCAGCGGTGACACCGGCCAAGAGCAAATCGGTGAGCTGATCGAGCTGCCCCAGCCGTTCGCGCGCAAGCTTCTGTTCCCACCGTAGCGAGGTCAGAGCGTCGACAAGCGCCGCGCGTTGTTCCAAGGCGACCTGACGCACCGGCCAGGCGCGCCATCGGCGATGGCCGGGGGGCAACGCCGCAATGTCGGCGGCGAGTACCGCATCGAGCAGACCATTCGGGTCGGCCTGCTCGATGCGCAAAATTCGGGCCGGAAAGAGCACGACCGAGGTGCCATCGGTGTCGACCATTGCGGCTGGCCGCGGCGAGGTGCAGAACACCACGTCGCCGGGCTCGGTGACGCGGCCGGAGGGGTAGCCTGCCGCGAATCTCAATCGGTCGATGCGTCGGTGGCCGAGCTGCGAAGGGTTCGCGACTTCGGCCGGGCCGATCAAGCGGATGCTGGCGGCATCCGCTGCGCCCTCGATCACGTCGTTACTGACATCCTCGGCGGCGATGCGATTGCCCGGGATATAGCGCAGGTGCCCGGTGGAGAGCAGCTCGTGCACGGTCGAGGTCGTGGCCTGTTCGCTCGCGGCTTCGACTGCCAGGTCGGCATGGAGCAGTGCCGCGAGCCGGTCGATGGACACAGCGAGCGCCGCGGCGGGCTGATCGCGTGCGGGGATTACGGTGCTCACCCCCGCCACGAGTGAGCGGCGACTGGCGAGCAGGCTGCGGGTGAGCACGAGTCGGGCAAAGCGAAAGGCGTGGGCGCGCACCAGGCGCTGGCTGCCGAGCGAGGCGGCGAGGTCGCTCACGAGTGCGTCGATGGCGGCCTCATTGAGCGGCGTCGCCACGAGGTCGGCCACCATGGCGTACCGGTCGGCGAGGGCGACCGCGGTATGGGCGCCGCCGAGCACCCAGAGCGCCTGCAACTGTTGCGGTTTGCCAGTCAGCAGCCCGGCGGGCAGGCGCACGATGGCGCGCACTCGACCGGAGCGCAACAGAGATGAGCGCAGTTTCTCGGCGTCGCGGCTGAGGCCGATGTCGATAAGCACCGATGCAGGTGCCAGAACCACGGCCAGCTGTTCGTCGGTCATCTGCAGCACGCTCTGCTCGATATCGGAGAGAATCTGCTCCGGCGTCATCGTGGGCCGGACGGCCGAGGGATACTGCGCCACGTGCACGGCGGCGCCGGTGACGCTGAAAGCGCCGGACGGCAGAACTTGCAGCTCAGTGCGCACGATTCCGTGCACCATCAGGCGGCGGCGCTGCAGCCGGGCTGCGGGGCTGTCGACGTTCGCCGTCATCACCGAAACCTCGCCCTGGTGAATAGCAATGAGCAGGTCGCTCGCGCTGCCCGTGGGGTCGACGAACACCGAATCGGCGGGCTGGGTGAAGCGCAGCGCGGTGACGGTCTCGGTCATGAGGTTCAGGGCCGCGCGGCTGAGCGTGAGGTCGCCCTCGCCGGCGAGGTTGCGCTTGAAACGGTCGGTGAGCATCCGTTCGAAGGCGGGCGCCGGGCCGAACGCGGCTTCGACCAGGGCATCGACGTAGGTGGCCAGCACGGGCAGGGTGTCACCGAGGGCTTCGATCTCGCGGAGCAGCAGGTCGTCGTCGGGGTCATGCTCGTCGGCCAGGTCGACCAGCTCGGCTGCGGTAAGGGTACTGAGCGCGTGATCGCTCGCGGCGCGGAGGGCGATCAGAGCGGTGACGCCGCGAAAGGTCTGCTCGTCGAACTCGTCTGCACCCTGCGAAGCGTCGGGTAAGGCGTAAGCGGCAGCATCCGCCGTGGCGTCGCGGTTGTTGCCGCGGCCCGTGCGTTCGAGCCAACTACCCACCTGGTCGGCGTCGAAGAGGTCGACACCGCGCTGGCGGCTGACCGGGGCCGGAAAGGGAGTATCGGTTCCGGCCGAGCGGCTGCGCCAGACCGAGACGACCGGACGCTGCACCTGGGCAAGGCCCGCGATGTCGGACATGGTCATCAGCAGGCTGGTGTCGGTGGTCGTCATGCTGCGCTCCCCTCGTTGATGACCTCAGGCTACGGCCAACCCGGATTGTTGTGCAACATTTATTACTGATAACCCCTCTTATCAACGTCCGAGTCGTTTTGTTTGTAGCGAACCAATAGTTTGGTGTCGTGCCCGCCGCAGTCGGTCGGTACCGGCGGGTGAGGAACGGTCGTTGTCATTGGGGGGAATGACCGCCCCTCACCCGCTCACACTGCATCCCAGCTAGAGGAGCACCATCATGGAACCAGAATTCGGCGACGTCACGGCCGAACAACTCGCACCGCCGCCGCTGCCACAGGGCCCCGCGTTCAACAAACGCGACCTGACGATCGGTCTCGTCAGCCTGGCCATTGGCCTCATCGTCGGTGTCGGCGGCACGCTAACCGCTGCGTCGTTGGGTGGAGGGACCGGCTCTTTGTTGGCGTCCACCGCCATCGCCGCTGCCACCGAGACCTGCGACGTTGCCAACAAAGTGTGGATCACCGTGGGCGACGAGGGCCAAAGCATCTCGATGCAGAGCGAAGGCGAAGAGTCTCCCGGTGCTGAATACATCGACGTGCTCTGCGTTCTCGACCAACTCGAGGTACCCGACAGCGTCAACACGCGCATTGGCAGCACGCGCGCACTCGACGGCCGGCAGACGGCGACCTGGGACGATTTCGACGCCTCCTGGGGCTATCACCCGGATAGCGGTCTCGACATCGTCGTCGAACTTTCCCAGCAGTAGCTCTGCATTTGCAGTTCACGCACCCATCACAACAAACAGAGGATCACAACATGCCCACGACTAACCGCAACGCACCTCCGGCCGGAGTGCCGACATCCCAGCAGGAGCAGTTTTTGCAGCCAGCTCCCCCCGCCGTACCGGCCACCGACGCGCGACTGATCGGCCCCGCGGTCTCACCGAAGTCCTTTGTGGCCACCTGGCTCTTTGCCTGGCTGCTCGGCATCTTCGGCGTGGACCGCTTCTACCTCGGCAAGGTCAGCTCAGGCGTAGCAAAACTGCTGACGTTCGGCGGCCTGGGAATCTGGTGGCTCGTTGATCTGATCCTCGTTCTCGCCCAGGGCCGCGACAAGCAGGGACTCCGGCTTGCCGGGTACGACCAATACAAGAAGATCGCCTGGATCATCACCGGCGCGGTAACCGTGCTGTCAATGATCGTCTCCGGAGTCAACGCGAGCAACGCGCAGAGTGCTATTCCGGCGGCCGTGGCTCCCGTCGCCGATTCGGCGGCCGAACCGGCCGCAGAGGACCCCGCCGTTGAAGAGGCGGTCGTTGAAGCGGCGCCGGTCGACACCGTGCAGACTTGGGCCGACGACGCCTTCGGCACCTTCGCGGTCATCACCCAGACCGGCGCCGGCGACAACCTCATCACGCTGCCGGCCGGCGCCACTGCCGGAATCGTCACCGCGACCCACGACGGTACGAGAAACTTCTCAATTTCCGTACTCGACGCGAGCAACGCCTCCACAGGGCAACTGCTCGTCAACACAATCGGCGCTTACAGCGGCACAACCCAGTACGGCTTCAACTCATTCGGTGAAGACACGACCCTGCAAATCACGGCCGACGGAAACTGGAGCCTGACCATCGCGCCCATCTCTGCGGCTCCCGCGCTCGTCGCATCCGGTGTCGGCGACGGCGTGTATCTCTTCGACGGCTCCGCCGGCAAGCTCACAGCTACGCACGACGGCTCGAGGAACTTCTCGATCCTTGAGGAGACCGACGAGACCTTCAGCATGGGGCTGCTCGTGAACGAAATCGGCGCCTACTCGGGAACGGTGCCGCTCAGCTCAGGCCCTTCGGCAATCGTCGTGAGCGCCGACGGCAACTGGACGCTGCTCGCCGAATAGCCTGCCCGAAAAGGGGGTAGGTGGGGCCGGGCGAGGGCAGTCCGGCCCCCCACTACCGCGCAGACGCGCAAATCAACAGAGGGGGAACCATCATGAACGACAGCACCAAACCGAGTCGAACTCCGCCTCGCCTTCGCTTACACGGCGCGGCCCTTGCCACCCGCTTGTCCATTCTTTTCAAGCGGATGCCCGACTTGCGAACCACGCGCACCCCACTACTCGTCCTAGTCGCCACCAGCGCTGTCGCAGCAATCGCCATCGCGACCTTAGGGGTCATGCTCTCGAGCCAGGTAGGAGCAACGAATGACGTTCAGGCGGAGTTCACAACGAAGAGTGACAACTACGATTCACTCCGAAGCGACTGGAGCAAACAAAACGATACGATCAGCGGACTGCGGTCGAAGGTGGGTGCCGCGGAGCTTCGGGAGGAAGAGCTCACGGCGGCAGAGGCCGCGCTGACCGCGCGGTCATCGGCCTTGGATACACGCGAGGGCGAGATCAAGGGCGCCGAAGACGTCATCGCCGCCAACACATTCGCTGGCGACGGAACATTTCGGGTTGGCACCGATATTCAGCCGGGGACATATTCATCGGACGGCGGATCTAACTGCTATTGGGCGCGTCTGAACGCCACCGGCGACGACATCATTGACAACAACCTCAGCTCCGGTCCGGCCGTGATAACGGTCCAGACCTCTGACGGTCTCATCAAGACATCCCGCTGCGCTCCGTTCACGAAGTCCGGCTAGGGCGGCTTCCCCCCCCCTGTCGACGCTTTTTGAAAAAGAGTTCGTGGGTGCTGACAGATTCAAGCGGTCAATGCAAGACCGGCGGCACCGATGACCTTATGGGGAGTCTGTCACTTTAACGGGTGCCGTAGATGACCGCGGCCCAGGTTCGAATCCCCCCTGATCGTTCGATAGAGCTGCCATCCACGCGGCGAGGACTGTCCGCCAGCGCTCGCGATCTGAATTCCAGCTCATGGTGTGATCTGCTTCGTACGCCTGGAGGTCGACGATGTCGGGACGACGTGCTCGGAGGCGCTTCGCAAGCTCGAATGGCGACGACGTGTCGAGTGTGCCGTTAAGGATGAGCGTCGGCACCGTCAACTCGCCGGCGCGCGCAATCCAGTCGAACCTGCGCAGATCGATGGGGTTGGCGAGACCGACTAGTCGGGCGAGCGGCCGGAAGTTGAGCCACGGTATCCCGAGCGCGCCGGCCCAAGCGGGCAGGCCCGATCGGGCGCAGTTCGCCTTGAGCGTCGCGACCCAGTCGAGGATGGGCGAATCGAGCACGAGCCCGGTGACGATGCCGCGGACCTTGGGGTCTGCGACGAGCTGCAGTGCGATGGCTGCGCCCATTGACCAGCCGAAGAGGATGATGCTACGTGCGCCGTTCTCGCGCGCGTAGTTCACCGCCGCGCGTACATCATCGACTTCGGCGGCGCCGAGTTCAGATCTCTCGGTCCCGACCCGGGGACCTTCGCCGTCGTTCCGGTACGTGACGACGAGGGAGGTCAACCCGACTTCCGACGCGACTTGCACGCCACGCAGAGTTCCAGCTCGGGTGCTTCCGAGCCCGTGAATATGGATGGCCCAAGTGGTTGACGGGGCGTCTCCGGGCGGGATGAGCCAGGCGGGCGCGGGGCCGACATCCGTTTGTATTTCAACATCCGTTGACGGGAGACCGGCATCCGCCGGGTTCTGGAAATAGATGCCGCTCCAGGATGCTCGCTGGCCGGCAGCTACGCCTGGCCCCGACTCCCCCACGACCTCGCGGCCGACGAGACTCGGCCCGCGGTTCTCGACTCCAGGCGCTAGCCGAACCCAGCCACCGTTTTCGAGGATGAGGCAGTAGTCGCCGTGTCCGGCCGTGGCTGATGTGCGATCAAGGGTGACAACTGGTCGCTCCCCTGTATTCTCGAGCGCTCGAATGGTGAGTTCGTACCGGCGACCGCTTACCGGGGCGGTCAGACGCCGCGCGATCGCCAGGCCAACGCCCGCAAGCGCCACACCACTGCCAACGACCACGCCCGCCAGCGCCCAGACGGCTTTCATCGTCGGTGCTGGCCTTGTCGAACAGGCGCGGCAACAGGTGCCGCGTCACTCGATCCCGTTCCCAGCAGGTACCGCTCGGCGCGCTCTATAAGTTCCCGGTCGCCGGCACTCACGTCAAACTCCACCCTCGTATCGATCATTGCGTCGCGGATTTCGACGACCTGGCGATGGAGCAGCGTCTCGGGGGCGGCGGCGTTCAACGAGGTGTGCTCGGTGTGGCTGATTCCCGGACGTGCCTTCGTCGCAGCGGCCCAGATCGGCTCGAGATCATGGACAAGCATGCGGGTCATTCGGTCGCGTGACCGTGCCTGCATGGTGCGGGCTGCGGGTTGGCTGGCGAACCCGAGGCAGAGGAACAGGAAAGTCAGCAGGTGTAAGGGTTCATAGGCGATGGCGACGTCGGCCATCAGGTTGAGGTTGCGCACCACATGAGCGAGATCCATCGTGATGACGACGATGCTGAGCGCGACCCCGCAGATGCTTCCGAGGAGCAGCGAGGCTGGCGGCATCCGCTGAGCGCACTCACTGCTTCTGAGCTGCCGCGCCGCGAGGGCGGCCATGGCCGAGAGCACGATTGCGTAGTAGCTGAACTGGATCATCGAATAGGCGGCGGCCGCTGGCTGCTCGCCGAGCTCGAGCATGAAATTCGTGGTCGTGGCACCGCGATCGATGAGCAGAAAGGTGCCGATTGCGCTTATGAGTGCGGTCACGAGCGTGAGCCGGCCGAGGGCCAGCTGCACGGCACGCGGTTGGTGCTCCGAGGCCTTCATCACTGCACGACCGAGTAGGAAGACGCCAATCATGAGCGTTGCATCCGCGACGAGGGTTACCAGGTTGGTACTGCCGGCATACCTTTCGAGTATCCGATAGGCCTGATCGGTGTTCAGTGTCATCGCGATTGCGATAGTCAGCGCGGCGTAGGTGATGTTGCGCTCTGCACGGCCCCGCCGCAGGATGAGCAGGGCCGCGACGAGCAGCCACATGAACGCGGCGACGAGCACGACTATCATCCGAAGACCTCCAGATACCGTGACCGGTGCATCGTAGATCCCCTGATTGCTGCAGCGAGGTGGTCGGCCAGAGTCTCAGCCTGAACTTCCTTGACCGTGTTGAGGTCTTGGCGCCGGAGCAACCGGCGACGAGTCTCGGGTGGAATGTCCGGCAGCAGGATGTCAGGAACGTCGGAATCGTCGTCGACCTGGTGACCAAGGATCATGTGGGCCAGTTCGTGCAGCACGAACTGTTGCTCGTGCAGCACCGAATCACTCTGGGCGTGCAGGATGACATCATCGCCACCCGCCTCAAACCAGACGGCGCACAAGCCGTCGCGGCCAGTGACGCCCACGAGTTCGACTATGCGCAGTCGCCGCCCCCGGCTTCGCTGCACGGCGCCGACGAGTTCGTCAAAGGTGAAGGTCTCGCCCAGGGCCAGTTGATCGAGGGCCGTCGACACGCTCACTTCGCTGTTCACTGGGTCGTCACTCCCCTCCGGACTTGGTTGCGTGCGCTTCCGGCGAGACCTCCGCGTCGAGAAACCGGCTGATCGCCTGGAGGGCGTTGGGGGAAATATCGCCGAGGGTACGCGCCGCATAAGATTTCACGCGCGCCGCCCTCATCGACCGCACGAGATCCAGCTGGGCGCTGACCTTGGCCGGTACCTCGGCACCTTCCGAGCCAGCGAGAAACTCAGGGTCAACGTCGAAGAACGCGGCGAGGCCTTCGAAAAGTGTTGCATCTTGCACGTACCGGTGACCGTTCACGATGTACGTCCATCGCGATCTCGAGATATTTGTGCCACGCGCTTCGAGGAACGCGGCGATTTGGGTGTAGGTCGGTTCGCTACCCGTCTCGGCCTCGGCGACATCGAGCAGCAGGCGGAGGCGCTTCGCGAGATCCTCCGCGGCTGTCGCGCTCTCCTCGTCGGTCATGCGCCCCTTCACTTCCCGGTGCTGATGGATGCTCAGGTCATTGAGAATGCTCAATCTACTCTTTGAGCATGATCAACACAAGGGTTGCGCATGCTCAAATGTGGTGCTAAAACTGACCGTGAATTGAGATTGAGCATGCTCAACACGGAGCGGCCTCGCCGAACGCATCAGCGAAGCGAGGCGCATCTCCGTGTCATCGAGCCACGCGTGCGTGGCAGTCCTCCGGGAAGGTGATTGATGTGAATTGGCACGTATGGCTCCACGTCCGGAGTTCTTATGAGCGTCGCTGAGGTGTTGGTGGCCTCGAGTCGGCTGTCGGTGCTGGATGCCGCGCTTGCCTTCGCGCGGGCGGGGATTCCGGTGTTTCCGTGTGTGCCGGAGGGTAAACATCCGCTCACGCCTGCGGGGTTTCATGACGCGAGCTCAGACCTCGAGCAGGTGCGGGCGTGGTGGACGCGGTGGCCGAGTGCGAACATCGGGATGCCGACGGGCAGCGCGTCGGGAATCGCCGTCGTGGACATCGACGTGACCAAAGCGGATGCCGGCTTCGCCGCGTTCGAGCAGGCCACAGCCGCTGGGTTGGTAGACGGCGAGTTCGCTCGGGTGCGCACTCCGTCGGGCGGCATGCACGTGTACTTTGTCGCGATCGCAGATCGGCCGCAGCGCTGCTGGCAGGCGGCGAGCGCGCACATCGACTTTCGTGGGGACGGCGGCTATGTCATCGTGCCACCCTCGATACTAGCGACGGACACCGGTCGAGCCAGCTATCGGCTGCATTCGCTGTCGTCGGTCGGCTCGAAGCCGGTCGACGCCGTCGCCCTGCGCGGCTTCATCGACCCGAGGCCGCCGAGAGTGGGCACACGGGCAACAGTAGCTAGGGCGCCGGAGGCGAGTCGTCTCGCGCAATGGGTTAGCAACCTGCAGGAAGGCGAGCGCAACAGTGGGCTGTTCTGGGCGGCCTGCCGACTGGTCGAGGCAGGCTTCGCGCCTGCAGACGTCGAGGCTGCGCTCGGCCCATCCGCCCAGACCGCTGGCCTCGACGACCGCGAGATTCTCGCGACGATCAGCTCGGCGAGCCGCCGGACCACGGCGGGCGCGCAAGCGTTCGATCAACCTGCCCCTGCAACCAGACGCGGCGAAGCACCCTGCCTGTCATGAATGGCTCGCTGACATTCTTGCCGTTCAAATCACCAACCCAAAGGAGATGAAGTGATGGATGTAGACGACTTCGATAAGTCACACGGCGCGACCAGTGGCGATGCCGGTGGCGAGCGGCATCCGCTGCACGCCGTATTGGAGGAGAAATCGCGCCTCTCAGCGCGCACGCGAAGCGGCACCTCGGGCATCACGCCAGCGGCCAGAGCCAGCTCGCGGCCCGCCGTCGCCTGGATTCGTGCGGCCGACCTGCTCAACTTGGGCGCCGGTCGCATCGCCGGTCGCGGCATCGACCTGCAAGCCAACGCCGTGCGGCAGGTTCGACGGGCACCCGTCACGGCCGCGCGGGCGATTCGCGCGCGGGGCGCCCGCTTGGCTCCCCTCTCCGAGTTCGGAGCGGTGCGGGAGCGTCCACAGATCGGCCGCGACGGTTTCGGGCGGGCGTGACCATGAGCATCCTGTTGAACACGGCAACACACACCAACTCGACGGGAGGTGCCGCCATGAGGACTTTTCGCGAATCCGAAGGCCTGCGCCGACTGCTCGCGCGCCTGCAAGCGGATGGCGGCGCCCGCTGGCGCAGCGACCCCGAGGCCTCCGAGCTCATGCGGTTCACTGCCCAGCGCTACGCCGGGCTGGCGCGCAAGCACCACCTCGACCCGTGGGAGGCCGCCGCGGCCGCCTACGACGCGATGCGGGCGCCCTCGACACTGCGCGCCGACGACCCGTGGGCCATCGTCACACGTGCCGTGCAGGTGACCTGCATCGCCGAGGAACGCGCCCGCGGCCTGCTGTGCTCGGTGCACCAGGCGCGACGGCCGCAGGTGTCCGTGTTTCACGATGCTGAAAGATTCAGCGATCGCGAGCACGCCCTGCCGGAATATCACCCCGCGTTCAGCGTCAGTGCGGCCGATGGGTTTGCCGAGGAGGAGCCGCCGGTTGAGGTGTCTCTGGCGGTTGAGAGTGCGATCTCCCTGTTCACACTGCTCGGTTGGCCGGCAGACCACGCCCGCGATGGCATCGAGTACGTGTGCAGTCGGCTAGCGGATGCCCCGTCGCGCCCGTCGGCCTTCGAGTCGCTGCGGCGCGACTATGCCGCTCGTGCTTTGCTCGACGTTTCGCAGCCGGCCTGGATGAGCATGCTGCGGACCCTTCTGGGATCCGGAAACCCGTTGCACGCGCACACCGCCGCCGGTCGTGGCATCCTGCTTCGTTTACTCGTCGGCGAACCGCTGCACGCGCTGCTTGGCGACGATGACCTGGTCTCAGACATCGTTCTGAACTCGCCACGGGTGTTCGAATGACCGTCACCCCGGGGCACATCGAGTTGGAGCGGTCGATCGACTCCATCCGCATCGGTTCGCGGCACCGCACCGATCTCGGCGACATCGACGCGCTCGCTGCCTCGATCGAACGGCAGGGGCTGCTGCAGCCCATCACGGTGACGCCCGACGGCACCCTGATCTGCGGTGCCCGACGGTTGGCGGCGCTTCGGCAGCTCGGCGTGCGCAAGCTCAACGTGTGGGTACGCTCCGGCATTTCGGACCACCTCGCCCAGCTGCTCGCCGAGCAGGACGACAACACCCTGCACAAGGCCTTCGCCCCCACCGAAGCGGCCGCCCTGTATCGCGAGGTGAAGATGCTTCTGGCGGAGGATGCCCAGCGGCGCCAAGCCGCAACGCGCTTCGGTTCGGAAAAGCCCAGATCAGACGGTGGTGCCACGGTGGCACAACCGCAGCCAATTGATCGCGTTCGCGCGCAGGCGGCCCTTCTCGTAACCGGGCGGCGCTCCTATACAACGTTGGAACGCATCGGCCACCTACAGCAAATGGCGCGGGACGAGGGTCTCGACGAGGCGCTGCGCACGCGCGCGAGGGAGGAGCTGGCGGTGATTCAAAGCGGTGGATCGGTGGCGGCGGCACACGGTCGTGTCGCTGCCGAAGTTGATCGGTTGGCGACCGCGACGCCCATTCGCTCGATGGTTGCCGCTGTGCCGGCCGCCGGGCGTTCGGTGACCGACCTCGAGCAGCTGGCTCGAGAAGCCCTTGCCCGCGCGAAGGCGGCGACGCGCGCAAAGAAGACCCGCACTTTGGCTTCGACCGACTCGAAGCTGCCCACGCGTTCCTTCGTCTTTCTCTGGAACGACCTGCGCGACTGGTGGCTCCGCTACGACGACGTCGAGGTCGCCGCCGAACTCTCCGTCGATCAGTGGGAGCAGTTCCAGGCAACCCTTACCGGCACTATCGCCTTCTTCGAGCGGATGCGCACCCTCCGCGACTCCCCCGACGTCGCGCAGATCTCCGCCACCGTTACCCGCATTCGTTAGGAGTCCACCATGCATTTCTTTCGACGCCGTCGTCTTGTCATCGCCATCGTCGGCGCTGGCATCGCCCTGATCGTACTGGCGGCCATTGGCTTGTTTGGACTGCTTCGTGGGCCTGCGAAAACGAGTCAGCCGGAGCAGCCAGTGCCAACGGCATCCGCTGCGGCTGTAGTGCCGACCGACCAACCGCAGCCGGTGCTTGAAACGTCGAGCCCGGAGCTGTTTGCTCGCAGTGTCGCGCACGCGTTGTTCGATTGGGACACGCGCCAGGATGCCAGTCTCACCGACTGGGCGCAGGTGCTGGTGGATGTAGCCGATGCGGAGGAAGCGGCGGCTGTGGCGGCGGACGTGCGGGACTACCTGCCGGGCGCGGAAACGTGGCAGCGACTGAGTTCTTACGGCACGCGGCAGTGGCTCGATATCGAGTCGGTCGTCGTGCCGACTGCGTGGGCGACAGCGCTGGAGCAGGCGGAGGCGGGTCAGATTCCGGAGGGCGCTTCGGCGCTCACTGTCGTGGGAACCCGTTATCGCGCTGGAACGTTCAACACCGATGCGATGCGCAGTGAGCGACGGGTTTCGTTCACGGTCTTTGTAGTGTGCCCGGGCCCGGAGTCGTGCACGCTGTTGCGGCTGTCGAAGCTCGACCATCCGCTGGAGTAGGGAATCGCGATGAAGAAGCTCATCGGACTTGTCGTGGTGCTGATGCTCGCTTGCCCGTTGGGTAGTCTGGTGGGCGTGGCTGCGCTGGTGACCACGGTCGCGAACTCGTGCGGGTCGCTGGTCGTCGGGACGATTCCCGACTCGCTTACCGCTCAGACTTTGGATGGCCGATCGGTGGTTTTGGATCAGCGGCAGCTGACCCACGCTGGAACGATCATCACTGCGGGCGGGCAGACGGCCGACGTTGGTCGGGCGGGAGTGATCGTGGCGTTGGTGGCCGCACTCACGGAGTCGACGTTGCGTCTGTTGGCTAACACCAGTGCGTATCCGGAGTCCGCTTCGTATCCCCACGACGGGGTCGGTTCGGATCACGACTCGCTGGGCCTGTTCCAGATGCGGCCTTCTGCGGGATGGGGCACGGTCGCTGGGCTGATGGACCCGGCCTACCAGGCGCTGGCCTTCTTCGGTGGAGTGTCGGGGCCGAATGCCGGGTCGCCGCGCGGACTCCTCGATATTGCGGGCTGGCAGATGCTCGAGCCAGGCGTGGCTGCACAAGCCGTCGAGGTGAGCGCCTATCCGGATCGGTACGCAAACTTTGAGCCGGTCGCGGAAGCGATTCTGGTCGCGCTGACTCGTTCTTCAAACGTCGTCGAGTCATCGCGGGTCGTTTTCCCGCTTCCCACTGACTCATATTCGAACACCGACAGCTTCGGGTGGCGCATCGACCCATACACGGGCGACCGGCGTTTTCACGCGGGAAGTGACCTCGCGGCCCCTTTAGGAACGCCGATCCTCGCAGTCGCCGACGGCGTCGTGAGCTTCGCCGGGCAACGTGGAACCTATGGCGGACTGATCACCATCGAGCACACGGTCGGCGGCGAGCGGGTCACCTCGTACTACGCCCACATGTACGAGCAGGGCATGCACGTCGCGGCCGGTGACAGCGTGATCGCCGGCCAGCACATCGGCGACGTCGGCTCCGCCGGGAAGTCGACCGGACCGCACCTTCACCTCGAGATACACCCGGGCGGGTCGAGTCAGCCTGCCGTCAACGCGGTGGGTTGGCTGGCCGCCCACGGTGCCGCCGGCTTGACCGCCGCGACCAGCGGATGCCCGGCGGGCACGGTTTCGTGAGATGGACGTCTTCCCCGACTTCGGCGCCGTCGGCGGCGCTTCAGAGCTGAAAAGCATCGTCGGCGCGCTGCTGACGTTCGTGCTCATCATCGCGGTGCTCATGATGATCATCAGTGGGACAATGTGGGCTATCGCCTCGGCGTACGGCAACTTTCATACCGCCACCCGGGCACGGCTCGGGCTTTGGGTCGCCTGCGGCGCCGCGACCCTCGCTGGTACGGGTGTTGCATGGGTGAACTTCTTACTGGGCGTTGGGTCGACTCTCTAAAAGCAAGATCTGCACCTACCGATCGTGTCGCAACTTCAGGTAAATTTACCGATGAGGTGCCTCCAAATGATTTGTGAATTAAATCGTTCGGTGTGAGACAAGCGAGACGAACTCCTGAGGATTGCCGCCACTCGAGACTTTGTTGCGAGCGCAGGGGACAGCGAGCAAGAAGTTTATGGTTCTATGTCTCAGAACGTTATCCAAGCAACTGCGTTTCGACACGCGTCGTCCCGAAAGACCGATCTTTATCATCGCCCCGACCGGAGAGAGTCCCTCGATCACCCATAAAGGGTGCATTCATCCGGCCTAGAGAAACGTGGTCCGAGGTTTAGCGCTAACGGTAGCGTGGGACGTCCCGAGGACAATTTTAGCTTTTCTAGAAATCCATCCCACCCCACAACACAGTCGTTTTCAATGATCCTCTCAAGGAGGAAATCTTGCCGCTCCCCATTGAGATACATGTCGACGGCGGATTGACGCCGATTGAGTTTCGTGCAGGATTGTCAACAGTTGTAGTCGGCGCCAACGGGTCAGGCAAGACAAGACTGGCGATCGAATGCGAACGGCAGCTCGGGGTTAGCGCGCATCGGATCTCGGCCCAGAGGATGCTTGCGATCGATCCGTCGATCGAAAAACTGAGCGAAGAAGCCGCGCGAGGCCACCTCCGTTACGGATACGCCAAACCTAGCGATTTCGGCGGGCCGCAACAAGCGCGGGATGTAAACCGATGGGGCCAAGGTGGACCCCGCTTCATACTGAATGACGCCGGTGCCCTCCTTCAGGTCCTCTTCGGAGAACAGGCGAATACGGCTGTGAATGCTTTCAACAATTTGAAGGACGGCCTTCCCACCCCTAACGGCGACACCCTTATGCGCAACTTGAAGGCGATTTTCCATCGTGTGTTGCCAAACCGCAACCTGACCATCACGGCCGACGACATCACAGTACGCCCCGTTACTGCTGGTCAACTCGGCGACCCTTACAGCGTCACGCAAATGAGCGACGGCGAGAAAGCAATATTTTACATAGTCGGCCAAGCTTTGGTCGCCGACGAAGGTTCAGTCTTCATCATGGACGAGCCCGAAATTCACGTACACAGATCCATACTTGGCCGCCTATGGGACGAACTTGAGGCAGCACGCCCCGATTGTGCATTTCTGTTGATCACCCATGATCTTGAGTTCGCAGCATCGCGGGCAGGTAAAAAGCATGTGATCCGGAGCTACGCGCCTGCCACTGGTTGGGTAATCGAGAACGTGCCCGAGGCGGACGGTTTTAGTGAGGATCTCATCACACTTATCCTTGGCAGCCGCAGGCCGATCCTCTTCGTCGAAGGCGAACAGGGCAGCCTTGACCTTGCTTTCTACCGTGCCTGTTATCCCACCTGGACGGTAGTGCCCCGAGGGGGGTGCGAAGGCGTGATTCACTCGGTTGTCACCATGCGGCGCAACGCAGCATTCACTCGAATCCAATGCGCGGGTTTGGTAGACGCGGACGGTCACGACGAGATCGACCGTGCCAGTCATGCTGCCAACGGCATCGAGACGTTGCCAGTGTCGGAAATTGAAAATCTACTCCTGTTACCGCCTGTTTCGAGCGCGATCCTGGAGATGAACCACCTAGAAGGCAATGAGCTAGAGACAAAGCTCGCCGAGCTGAAGGCAGCAGTCTTCGCGGACGCGACTATTGAAAAGAACGTCAGTGATGTCGTTCTTCGGTATTGCCGACGCCGTATTGACCGAACTCTGAAACAGATTGACTTTTCCGCGGATAAGTCTGTATCAGGCCTGGCCGAGAGTTACGCCGCCCGGACGGCTGAGTTGGACGTCGCCGCGCTTGCCTCAGAAATCCAGACGAAGATAGCCGCGGCCATTGGTGCCGATGACCTCCCCACACTGCTGGCGGTTTACGATCGAAAGAAGCCCCTATTGGCGCTGGCGGCCTCCCGCCTAGGTAACCAGAAGGTCGATGTATTCAGCGCCTGGGTTACGCGCGCCATACAAAGCACGAGCGACGACCGGCTCCGCCGAGCCATTAGCGCTGCACTTCCGAAAGTCACTCCCCTTTGACGTTGATGGGGCCCGCAACGTGGGCGGCATGCCCGTGACTGCCAAGTTCGTCTTCGCTGCGTTCCCAGTGGTGTCCTTATCGCCCACTACAGCTTAAGGCGCTAGTCGCTCACAGGGACATGTGGATCAACCGGCGTCTTCGAAGGCGCGTATTCCGCTTCCTTTCGTTCACGTAAAAATTCACAGAGGAATCGCGATGCCCCACTCGACCACACTCGGACCTGACGAGTTGCCCACGATTACCCCCGAAGAGAACCCGCCCTCTATGGCCGAAAAGGCATCTGGTCAGCTACTTAGACTGGTCGGCAAGGTGATCGACACAGGTGTCGGACCGTTAGCAGGGTCCATTACGTGGGCGGAGGATCGGCTTGCTCGAGTCCAAGGAACACGCTACATATTCAACGCCGAACCCACGCGGAAAGTTCGGCCGGACGAACACGAGGATATTGACAAGGCGATCAAAAGACTGATCGTCGAGTCGGTCGAAGCAGCCGGTGTCAATGGTTTCCTGACTGGACTTGGTGGGTTCATCGCAATGCCGGTGACAATACCTGCGAACATGGCGGGCGCACTTGTGATCAACGCACGTCTCGCCGCCGCCATCGCCTACCTGCGTGGGTACGACCCCAAAGATCCGCACGTCCGCACGGTCGCAACGCTCATCGCGGTGGGCTCGAACGCACAGCAGATTATTAAATCATTCGGAATCGCGGTTGGCACGAAGGTGGCGATCCAGGCGATCAAGAACATCCCGATCGTGCTCATTCGTGAGATCAACAAGAAGGTTGGTTTCATGCTTCTGGCCAAGTACGGCACGCAGCGTTCGCTTATTACCTTGGCGAAGGGCATACCCCTCATTGGTGGAGTGGTCGGCGGCGCGGTGGACGCTACTATGACCACCTTGATTGGACGCACAGCCAAGGCTATGTTCCCTGTCGATTAATCCATCCCGTGTTTTGCAGACGCGGAGGCTCAGCGCCAGTCAATCTCCACATGAGGAAAGCTGAGTCAAGCAGCCGTTTCGTGTCGTTCATTTCCCCCGAGCCAAGCGGGCAATAGATCGCAGTATTGACGGCCACGGTCGTGGGCATGCTGTGCGCTCCTCCCTGTCGTACGCATCAAACGACACAAGGAGCCACCGATGATCGACATCAACCCCAACGGCACCGGACTGCCCGGCATTGAACAGCTGCGCGTCATCGTCGGCGCCGTGATGACCATCGGCCTCGTGCTCAGCGTCCTCGCCCTTATCGTCGCTGCGATCGTCTGGGGATTCGGCGCCAACTCCTCCAACCCGCACCTCGCCTCACGCGGCAAAACCGGCGTCATGGTGGCCTGCGGCGCCGCGATCATCTGCGGCGCCGCCGTCACCCTCGTCAACTTCTTTTGGAACGTCGGCCAGTCCGTCTGACCCCGGTCTCGAGCGGGGTCAGAAATGAGCGTGTGCGATGTACCAGTCGTAGCGGATGTCTGCACCGGCGTCGGCGACGTCGCATCCTCTGTCGTCGCCGCACCATTCGACTGGCTCGCCGGCGCGATGGGCTCTACCGCGGCCTGGCTCTTCGAATCCGTCTGGGCCGCCTTCGACACGACCACCCTCGTCGACCTCACCGACCCGACCTACATCGATGTCTACAACGTGCTCTTCGGTGTCGCCGTCTTCGTCACCCTGATCCTCTTCTGCCTACAGCTCATCACCGGCCTCGTGCACCGCGACCCGACAGCGCTCTCCCGGGCCGCGATCGGCGTCGCCAAATCGGTCCTCGGATCCTTCGTCATCATCACCATCACCGGCCTGCTCCTCGAAATCACCGACCAGCTGTCCATCGGCATCGTCCAGGCCAGCGGCAACACGATGGAGGGCATGGGCGACCGCATCGCGCTCCTCGCCGTGGGCCTCACCGCGATCAGCCCCGGTGCACCCGGCGTCGGTGCAATCCTCACAATCTTCCTCGCCGGCCTCGCCATCAGCGGCGCGGCCATCGTCTGGTTCTCCCTCCTCATCCGCAAAGCCCTTCTACTGGTGGCCATCGTCTTTGGACCGATCGCCCTCGCCGGCGCCACCTGGGATGCCGCCAAAGGCTGGTTCTCCAAATGGGTCGCGTTCGTTGTCGCGCTCATCCTCTCCAAGCTCGTGCTCGTCGTGATCTTTCTGGTCGCGGTCGCTCAGGTCGCGGCCCCGATCGATGCGGATCTGGCCTCCGTCAGCGACCCCATCGCCGGCATCGTGCTGATGTTCATCGCCGCCTTCGCGCCCTACATCACCTACAAGTTCCTCAACTTCGTCGGGCTCGACATGTACCACGCGATGTCGAGCGAGCAGGAGGCGAAGTCGGCGCTGAACCGGCCCGTTCCGGTGCCGAGCGCACCCATGATGAGTACCGCGCAGAAGGTTCTGGGCCCGGGCGGCAGCGGTCGAGCGACACAGGCTGGTCCTGCATTAGCGGCACCGTCCAGCAGCGGCGGACTGGGTCCGACGTCCTCGGCAGCTGGTAGCTCGGGTACTGGCGCATCTTCGAGTGCTGGTGCCGGTGCGGGCTCGAGCACCGGAGCGGGCGGTGCAGCAGTTGGCACTGGCGCCGGTGTGGCCACCGCCGGAGTCGCGGCCGGCGCTGCCGTCGTAAGTGCCACAGCCAAGGCCGGCCCAAAGATCGGCAGTGCAGTCGCGCAGAGAGCGGATGCCCACACCCCGTCCGCCGGCAACGCCAGCGCCCCGAGCGCGCCGGCATCCAAGCCAAGGCGACCACCGGCATCCGCTTCACCGCAGGAACTGCCAGCCGGACGAAAAATCAAGGACGCGTAGCCATGGAAACTGACAGGAACCGCGCAGACTACCGACTCCCCCCGATGCAGTTCTCACGACTGACCAAGCGCGGCATCATGCTCGGCCTGTCACTGCCGCAACTGATCGCCCTGTCGATCGGCACGCTCACCATCGTCACCGCGCTGTACACGACGGGCGCGTCCGGTGTCGCGTGGACGAGTCCGATCTGGGTTACCGCGGCGGTGATCGCGGGCATCCCGATTGGCGGGCGCAAGATCGTTGAGTGGATGCCGGTCGTTACCCGGTGGGCGTGGCGGTCGGGCTGTGAGCAGCTGACCTACCGGCGCCGCATCATCCGCCCACGCCCGGTGGGAACCCTGTCGCTGCCAGGCGATGCGGCCGCGCTGCGCGAGTGGAACGATCCCGAGTCGGGGGCGGTCATGATCCACGACCCGCACGCGCACACCCTCACCGCGGTCGTGGCGGTGTTGCACCCGGCGTTCGCGCTGCTCGACCCGGACGAGCAGCATCGACGAGTGGTCGGCTGGGGGCGCGTGCTCGCCGGGGCTTGCCGATCGGGGCGCATCGCGCGACTGCAGGTGTCCGAGCGCACGCTGCCCGATTCGGGCACCGGACTGTCCGAGTGGTGGGAGGGGCACGGCATCGACGACGACAGTTGGGCCGCCACCACCTACCGCGATCTGATCGAGCGGGCCGGACCCGCCGGTGAACGCCACTCGACGACGATCGCCCTCGCCCTCGATTTGAGCGCGGCGTCTCGGCAGGTGCGCACCCAGGGCGGTGGCATGCGCGGAGCCGCGACGGTACTGCGCCAGGAAATGACCGCCCTCACAGGCGCGCTGCGCGCAGCGGATCTGACGGTCGGCGGCTGGCTCACCGCCGACGAACTCGCTGTCATACTCCGCACCGCCTATGACCCGGCCGTCGGTATCGATCTGGAGCGGCATCCGCTGGTTGGGCGCTCACTGGCTACGGCGGGGCCGGTCGCGGTCGCCGAGAGCTGGGACCATCTCCGCACGGACAGCGCGTTTCACGCGGTGTTGTGGATCAGCGAATGGCCCAGGTCGCAGGTGTTCCCCGGGTTTCTGTCGCCGCTGGTCTTCACCAACGGCATCCTGCGCACGGTGTCGCTGCACTATCTGCCCGTGCACGCCGATCAGGCCGCGCGCGACCTGCGCAAGAAGAAGACCGAACTCATCAGCGACGCCCACCAACGCACCCGCATCGGCCAAATAGAGGATGCCGGCGCCTCCGCCGAATACGACGACCTCCTGCACCAGGAAGCCGACCTAACCGCCGGGCACGGCGTGCTGCGCACGACAGGACTGGTGTGCGTGACCGCGGCGACCGTGGACGAGCTCGATGCCGCCGTCGCGTCGATCGAGCAGGCCGCTATCCAGGCGTCGTGCGAGACACGGCGGCTCATTGGGCAGCAGGCGCAGGCTTTTACGGCTGCGGCGTTGCCGTTGTGTCGGAGTGTTTGACCCACGAGAGATACCGCCCGAAACGGTCAAATGCCCCTCCTAGGATTGGCCGAGACAGCTCGGCGAATCGACCGGCGCTGAGAAGCCGCGACCATACGTGAGCAATGTCCAGATCCGATGCGCTGGCCGCGATAACCGGCCCACCTGGACTCGAAGTTGTTCCCACGCTTCGGTTTGTCTCCAAGCCATCGTTAGTGCACGCGGACATCGAAATCGCGGGCAGCGAGTGGGCGGAACCGAATGAACGTGGTCTTCCACAGCTCGGACCAGTCCTTCCTGGATTTGCACCAGCCCGAATGCAGGCATCTGTGGATTAGGTTGCGTTGAACGGCTACGTACGCCATCCTCCATCACAAAACCAGTCGCTCTCACCCCAGGTCTGCATCGCGAGCGACGACCACAAGTCGATTGCCGCGCCACGGAAGCTGCTGGCAGTGCCCAACAGTAGCTCGCGCACTGCCGACGCTCCACCCAGAGCATGGATGCTCTGCAGCTGCCCATCGTAGGAGGCCAGCAGAGTCGACGCATGATTGGCGAAAAGCTCAGCGAGCGCAAAGCGTTCGAAATGAAGCGTCACACGCGAACACATCACGTCATCCCAATCGGCGGATGCGATGACTTTAAAGACGAGGGGTGCACCGGGCACCCGGAGAAGCGTTGCACCAACCCAAGCGCGCGTGCCGAGGTCGTCATAGTACGGGTGAAGGTACTGTTCATCCAGGTCGGCCGACCATCCACTGCTCTTAGTGCCATTACAGGCCGTACAGATTGGGACAAGGTTCGCAGGCACAATCGCTAGCCGTGGCCAACGCTCTTTAGGCAAGAAATGGT
The DNA here is from genome assembly GCF_004403585.1 of Cryobacterium sp. Hb1. Taxonomy (NCBI): domain Bacteria; kingdom Bacillati; phylum Actinomycetota; class Actinomycetes; order Micrococcales; family Microbacteriaceae; genus Cryobacterium; species Cryobacterium sp. Hb1. The sequence goes on from NZ_SOHI01000039.1 coordinate 71,916, forward strand.
CCAAAGCACCGATGTCGCGCTCCAGACATACTGGGCATCGGTTGTGGGGCGCTGTTCGCAACGCGTTGTAAAAGGCACGAGCAGGACCGTTCTTATCCACGAGCTTCGCGTCATACGCGTATCGAATGTCCTCTCCAGCATCGTTATCGATGCCAGAGTGATTTGGAGTTAGGTCTGAAAGCGTGGCCGAATCAGCGTGAGCTAAATACTCTAACTCTCCATCGCAGATCTCATCTGCGACTTCATGAACCCGATCAATTCGCCTGCCATTTCCGAGGGCACCCAGAATCTCACGAACGCTGAAATTCGGAGGCGTCAGCGTTCTCATCGATTCACTTTGGTGGCAAACCAAGTCCGGAGTAGTGCCCGAGCCTCGAATCCGAGTTCTCCACCGAACCGCTCAAGCACGGCGTCGTACGAACCTGCCGAAAGAGCCTCCTCAGCCAACAAGCGGTTGAAACCTGATGCTGCTGCTTCGAGTCCAAAAACTGTGCTTGTCAGTGCACCCACATTTTCACCAAACGTCTCTCGATCCGGTCGGTCTGCGGCCTGAATCGCACCATTTCGACTAATCCGCCAGACACAGCGTCTTGGGACTTCCTGCAAGATGACCGGTGAATGTGTGGCAATGATGGCGATGCCATTTCGCGTCTGCATAAGGTCGGAAAGGGTTCGAATAAACGCGGAGAGGAGGGGCGGATGCAGATGCCCTTCGGGCTCATCTATCAGGACGAGTGACTGCTCTGTAACCGTCTCAACGAGTCGTGTGACGCTTAGGAGCACGATCTTGTGGCCAGAGCTGAGCTTTCCAAAGAGTCCGACTGCCTCTCGTCTGAACTCACTTTCTTGGTCTAGCGAGAAATCAGCAAGTGCGGCGACCTGTGCATCCGCAAAGTTCGGATCAGATTCCAGATTCTCAAGTGCTTTGCGCCAAAGTTCGCGGGACTTTTCGCTGATCACTCGCCAAGCACTAGTTGCGAAAGCGCCTCCAAGTTCACTCGCAGGGCGAGTTTGCTTCGTCTTCTTGGAGTCCTCAGCGGTCTCGCCCGACGCGCTGTCGTCGCGTTTGTCGTCAAGGTAATGAAGTCCGACATACGCGTATGCCACCTCATAGGCGCGCTGTGCATCACGTACTGGGATATCGACAACATCGAAAGCACTAAACCCAATGTGAACCAGATTCGCAATGGCGGGGACGTCACCATTCGCACCGACGACGTAGCCATCGCCTGCATTCGCGATTCCTAACATGACGCGTGTGAGGGAGCTAAGGAGGGTCGTCTTGCCAGAGCCATTTCGGCCGATCAAGACATGAACGTTCGTGGGGGGTTTCGAGTTCGGTTTGACTTCGAAGTCGAGGCTGAGCGGGCTGGCCAGCCACTCCGGCGCCGGGTTCGGGCGGACATATGTGAAGTTGTACGCCGCGGGATCACTAGTACCATCAATCATTCGACGGTAAATTCCCGTTAGGGACGTCAACGGGACGTTGCGCATCAGCGATTCGTAAACAACCGGTTTTGAGCGATGCCGCTCGTAAAGTTCGGGAGACCCAGCCAAGTCTTTCAAATCCGTCAAGGCTTTGCGAAACCGAACCTGACCAATCGCCGCCTTTAGATTGGCGTAATACGACTCGTCTTGTCCGATCGAGACCAACTTATCGCTCAGTGTCGAGAACGACTTTTCGAGGGGTGTCTCGTCGCCACCGGTTTCCTTCGATCTGGCATAGATCATGTCGATCATGCCGATTTTCACTCCGCCAATATCTACGTGATCGCCCGACGGGCTCACGTAGGTGAGGTAAAAAGAGGTCTTGAACTGCCACCAGTCGTTCCATCCCAAGCGCCGAATCAGCAGCACGTCGCGATTGTCAGTCGCGCCCTTGGTTTCGTCGTATAGCGCGTATCGCATTCCTTGGTCTCCAGTGATCTCAACTTGAGCCTATGGCCTCTCGACCTACGCGACGTCACGTAGATAGTGCAACTACCCCGAGTCACGAGCAGTTATGATCCACGAAGCGCGCGCGCAAACCCTCGCGACCGTCGTCGCGGTGTCGCACCCGGCCTTCGCGCTGCTCGACCTGGACGAACCGCATCGACCAGTGGTCGGGTGGGAGCGCGTGCTCGCCGGCGCCTGCCGGTCGGGGCGGGTAGCGCGGCCGGGGGTAGCTGAACCCGCGCTACCGGATCCGGCAATCGGCCTGGTCGGGTGGCGGTGCGACCGCAGCGGGAATAGGAGAATCTTGGGACGCTCTCCAAGAGCGGCGAGCGCTGCTTCAATTTGTTCCTGGGTCGGAGATCCGGCCAGGCCGTTCGGGGTGAGATAGATCCGGCAGGCGAGGTCGCTGGTGCGTCCATCCGTCGGGAAGAGATCAACACCTTCGACGAGGATCGTCGGCGATCCAGCGAAGAGCAAACCTGCGGCTGTCTCGGCGGAATCAATCAGGGTGGATTTGATCGGTGTGTTCGAGGGCATCGTAATCTCGACCGCTCGCTGCAGGCGAAGAAGTGTCTCTCCCGAGTTTGGGCAGTCTGCAATGTGGAGCAGCTCAATTGTCGCCATGGGTTTCCTTCTGTAAAGGTCGAGATCCGAATCCCCAGACGGGCACGACGCCTCTTTACCCAATTGTGTCACCGCAGTCTCAGGCCGCGTAGTCCTCCGCGCACCTCCCATACGAAGGAAAAACGTGATTGGAGCAACGCATGGCTGGGTACGAATTGAAGGAACGCACACCGCGATGGATCAGTGTCGTCTTCCTGCAAGGAACTGAGGCCGACGCTGTGCTCGGCCTGATCGACCGAAGCGGAGCATCCGCTGCGTTCGACTACCTGCAGCCACGGGATCTCGGCGAGGCCACGACCGATGCCGCCCTCGAGAACGGGTACGTCTACGACCGCATCCCGGCCGGCCGGACCGACCACATCATCGAGCACGACGGCTCTCCCTACGCACTGACCTACAGCAGGACATACCGGTACGTTTCGCTGTTGCGGTGGCATCCGCTTGAATCTGAAGTGGTACCGACACGGCCGATACCCCGTCGAGACGACATCTGGGCTGCGCCGCGGTCAACACGCCAGGCCGAGCGCACGGTCACGCTGTGAAAGACACCGCCGGAGCCGAGCGGATGCACACGGCCGCGCTTGTCGAGCCGCGCGGTGAGCTGCGCCGCGACCGCCGAGCCCGCCGACGCGAGGCAGCCAGGATCGAAGCGGATGCGCAGAAGGCCACGACTCTCGCCGCCCGCACGCGCTGGCACGCCGAGCGGGACGAAGCTAGATCGGGCGTCTACCTGCCCAAAGCCGGCGAGCCGGGTTCCGCCCAGCTGCGAACGCCCGGACGACTAAAACTCCCTAAGCACCAGGACACCACAGCGACGCTGTCCGGGCACTACCCGTTTCTAGCCGAGGCCGGACTGGGCTCCGCCGGCGTCTTCGTCGGGCAGGATCTCTACTCCGGTGGATCCTTTGTCTACGACCCATGGGTGCTCTACCAACGTGGCCTGATCACCGCACCGAACATCGTGCTGGCCGGCATCGTCGGCTCCGGCAAATCCTCGCTGGCGAAGTCCCTTTACACCCGCTCGCTCCCCTTCGGCCGCCGCGTCTACGTGCCGGGCGATCCGAAGGGCGAGCACACCGCCGTAGCCGAGGCCGTCGGCGGCAAGGCGATCATCCTCGGGCACGGACTGCGCAACCGGCTGAATCCACTCGATGAAGGCCATCGAGCCGCATCCGTTTCGGACGCCGAATGGTCGGCGCAGTTGACCGCGCGGCGTCGCGACCTGATCGGTGCCCTCGCCGAAACCGTGCTCGATCGCCCGCTCAGTCCGCTCGAGCACACGGCCATCGACCTCGCTCTGGCCGATGCCGTGCGCAGCTCCGAAGTGCCGATCCTGCCCATGGTGGTAGATCGCATCCTTTCCCCCAATCCCGAGGACGACGAGGGTCGCCTTGCCGCGGACGGTCGTTTGGTCGGCCATGCGCTGCGCCGGTTGGTCGCCGGCGACCTCGCCGGGCTCTTCGACGGACCCTCGACCGTGCGCTTCGACCCGTCGCTGCCGATGGTGTCGCTCGACCTGTCGCGGGTGGCCGAGAACTCGACGCTCATCTCCGTGTTGATGACGTGCTCGTCGGCGTGGATGGAATCCGCCCTCGCCGACCCGGCCGGCGGCCAACGCTGGGTCATCTACGACGAGGCCTGGCGGCTCATGGCGTATCCGGCGCTGCTGCGGAGAATGGATGCTCAGTGGCGCCTGGCCCGACACTTCGGCATCGCCAACATGCTCATCTTCCACAAGCTCAGCGACCTCGACAACGTCGGCGACTCCGGTTCCGCCATGCGCGCGCTCGCGTCGTCGCTGCTGGCGAACGCCGAGACGCGCATCGTCTACCGGCAGGAACCGGACCAACTCGGATCCACCGCAAGTGCGCTTGGCCTGAGCCGAACCGAGCAGAAGCTGCTCCCGGCCCTCGGCACCGGTCAGGGGCTGTGGCGCGTTAAGGATCGCAGCTTTGTGGTGCAGCATCAACTGCATCCTGATGAGCTCGCGGCGTTTGATACGACTGCCCGGATGACATCCGGCGCCTAGCCCTCTCCTAGGCAGGTATTCGGGGCTGCGGTGGTCCAAACCCTGTCGATTAACGTTGATCGCCATGGCTGTCGGATGCCGACGGTACATTGAACCTATGGCCAAGAACATAGAGATCGAAAACCCTGGATCGAAATTCACCCAGGTGCTGGATGCTGCGGCAAAGCTGCCGGGTGTGCGGATCAACAGGGCAGCGTATCTCCGAAGCGCGCTGAAGCGGCACTGTACCTCAGAACAGATTGATAGAGCCGTCGCGACGAGCCCAGCCGCCGCAGGCATTCCCATCGGGGTCATAACGGCAGTGGCGAACGACTCAATCAAGTACGAAACGGCCAAAGTCACCGCGCTCTCGGCCGCAGCCGGTATTCCCGGCGGGTTAGCAATGATCGGTACCGTGCCAGCGGACCTTATTCAGTACTTCGGCCACGTGCTCCGCATTGCGCAGAAACTCGCCTACATTTACAGCTGGCCGAACCTCTTCGCAGACGACGGCGACGAACTCGACGACGCTACTGAGGGCATTCTCACTCTCTTCGTGGGAGTGATGTTCGGCCTTCAACTGGCTCAATCTGGCGTGGCGAGAGTGTCCAACATGATCGCGGCGCAGGTGCTCAAGAAGCTACCGCAGCAGGCTCTCACCAAGGGCGCCATCTACCCAGTCGTCAAGAAGGTCGCGACTTACCTCGGTGTAAGTATGACGAAACAGCTCTTCGCTGGCGGCGTCGCCAAGATCATTCCGGTTCTTGGTGCGGTGCTCTCAGGAGGACTCACGCTTGCCACGTTCCTCCCCATGGCTAAAAGATTGCAGAGGCATCTCGCAAGCTTGGAGCTTACAAAGCCAGGCCATCGTGCTGAAGAGGAAAATACGGTATTCGTCGCCGCCGATCCAGAAGATGACCTTGAACAGCCCGATCAGTCCGTCATCGCTGAGTTTCCCGAACTCGTAGAACGGCCTTAGCGGAGGACGGGAGCTGACCGCCGAGGAATGTAGGTCCCTCGCCGGTCCTACTTCCAGCGGCTCCTTGTACTCCGCGGAGGGAAGCCTGCGCATCAAAATCTTCACCGATTACTCGTTGAGGCAACGCCGGACGCAGCGGAACGAAATCGCTGCTCCGTATGAGCCGAACACGGTTGGTCGAGCGCACCTTGTATTTGACGAGGAGGCTCCACCATGGTTGATGATCGAGAAGTGACAGCTACCCGCCGCGGGATAGTCCGAGCCCTGCAACACCGCAATGGGAAACTAAACCTTCCAGCCGGCTTCTCCCGCGGCCAAACCTTGGAGCGCTCCGCCGAAGTACGCTTCGGTAGCACCGTCTCGGACTTGAAATTTTAAGCAGATGCCTACCGAGCGACCGCAGACCTACCTCGGCGACGAGCTGACCAACCTCGGTATCGGACTCCTGATCGGTGCGGCAGTGTTGGCCCTGCTGCTCCGCTGCTCGGGTGCCGTCGCCGCCTGGGTAACCGGAATCGCGCAGCCCAACGGCGGGCCGGAGTCCGGGCTTGCCGTACTTCTCGACCCAGGCAACCCGGCCGCAGCGCTGCGGGCACCGAATCTGAACCCGGTCGCATACTGGGTGACGACGATTTTGCTGGTGGGGCTGGCATCCGCCTTGGCGTTTGCGCTGTGGCACATGTTCAGGGGCGTTACAACAAAGGCCGACCCCTACCGCATCGCGGGTATCGCGACCCGGGCCGAGGTCGCTCGCGCCGCGTCGCATTCGGCCATCATGAAGCGCGCGACGCACCTTCGACCGTCACTCGCGAAGGCCGGCCCGAACGATGTCGGGTATCGGATCGGGCGATCGCGCGGTACCGCGGTGTGGGCAAGCGTCGAGGACTCGATCCTGGTGATCGGACCGCCACGCTCCGGCAAGGGCGCGCACATTGTGATCAACGCCATACTCGATGCGCCTGGTCCGGTGGTGACTACCTCCACCCGCCCAGACAATCTCACGACCACGCTACGTGCGCGGCAACGGATGGGACCAGTTGCGGTATTTGATCCGCAGCAGTTGGCCGCGGGAGTGCCGGTAGGTCTGCGGTGGTCGCCGATTCGGGGCTGCGAGGATCCGCTCACGGCGATGATCCGCGCGGCCGGGCTCGCTGCAGGGACCGGACTGGCCGCGGGCGGCGTCGACGGCGGCGGGTTCTGGGAGGCCAAGACCCGCACGGCTTTGCAGTCGATGTTGCACGCGGCGGCGCTCGACCACTGCTCGCCCGCCGAGCTGTTTCGGTGGACCCTCGACCCGGCCGCCGCCCACGATGCAGTCTCCATCCTGTTGAGCACGCCGGGCGCGGCCACAGGCTGGGGCGACTCCCTCCGGGCCACCCTCGAGGCCGACCCGCGAACGCGCGACTCCATCTGGCAGGGCGTCTCCCTGTCGTTGGGCGCCTTGGCTGACCCACGAGTTCTGGACGCGGTCTCACCGCCGGAGGGCGAGGGATTCGACCCCGAGGGGTTTTTGCGCAGCAACGGCACCCTCTACCTACTGGCCACCGGGGCGGGCTCGAACAACTCGGCCGCTCTCGTGTCGGCGTTTGTCGAAGACCTCGTGGAGACCGCCCGCCGCATTGCCGCCCGAAGCGCGGGTGCGCGGCTCGACCCGCCCCTTCTGCTCGCGCTCGACGAGATTGGCAACCTGGCACCACTTCCCTCACTCCCCACGCTCATGGCGGAGGGCGGGGGCACCGGAATCACCACCATGCCCGTGCTGCAGTCTCTCGCTCAGGCACGCACGAAGTGGAGCGACAACGCTGCCAGCACCATCTGGGACTCCTCAATCGTCAAGATCGTGCTCGGCGGTGGATCCAACTCACGGGACCTCCACGACCTCTCGACCCTGATCGGCGACCGCGACGAGACGACCGACTCGACAACAATCGGCGATCGCGGTACGCGCTCATCGCAGCGCTCCATCCGCCGGGTCCCGATCATGCCGCCCGATACGATCCGCACCCTGCCCTTCGGCACAGGCCTGATCATGCTCCGAGCCGCGCCGCCGATCATTGCAAGCTTGCAGATGTGGACCGCGCGCTCAGATGCCAAGGAGCTCCGCGCGAACCGCGAGGAAATCGAGCGGATGATGCGAGCGCCGGAGCGGGGCGTGCCAGAGCCGGAGCCAGTTGAGGATCCGGACTGACGACCTAAGTCGAGGTCGCTCGGCTCCTGCGCCCCCGAATGCAGATACTGTCAGCGGCGATGCCCTGATGCGTCCTCCCGAGGCCCGAGACGGTCGAAAATATTCACCTATCCGGCAAGCCTGCGGTATGGCGTGTTCTGCGCACCTCCTACTGAGCGCGGACCACGATGGTCCGTACCAATCACAGGAGGCAAAGTCCAATGGCACTTCACACCCAGCAATCACTATCCGGCTTCATTGCCTCCGTCCCGCAACAATCGCTCACCGAGAACGGCGACACTCGCTTCTACGTGCGCGTCGGCCAGCCCCACTTCCGTCACGAATTCAGCGGCAGTTTCACGGCGCTCGAGCCAACCTTTCACGACCTTGTCGCCTATCGCGCCACCGCCGAACGAGCTCTTACCCGCTTCGCCAAAGGCGACAGCTTCGTCGCCGAAGGATATGTGCGCACCTTCCAGATCGAGCGCGACGGCGAAGCCATCGAACGCGAAGAGTTTGTTGCCAAGAAGATCGGCCACGATCTCGCGCGCACCAATTATCACGTCGATCGTACCCACCGCGACGCTTCGGACACCGCGCGGGATACCGAAGTAGAGCACGAAGCGGAAGCGGCACACACCGGCTCAGGGCGATGAACCAGCGATGGCCGAGTCCTTAGCGGAGTGGGCATCCGGCGATCATGGCGACGCCTTTCGAAAGAGCTCGTTCGACGACGTCGACGGGCCGCTCATGGCGGAGCCGCCGCATCCGATCAACTGGAACCTCCTCAGCGCCGACGACGCCGAGGCCGAATGGATCGAACTCAACCGCTGGGTGAACTGGCTGCGACGCACCTACGGGCTGCCAGCATCCGTCGTACCGCCGTTCTGGCATCGACACCCCGAACTCGTCTGGGAACTCTCCGCGCTGCACCTGCATTGGCTCGGCGCCTACGACCCCGACCAGCACGGCTCCGCCCCGCTCGGCTGGCACCGTGACTTCGCGGATGCCCGCCAGCGGCTCCGCGACTGGGTCGCGATCTCGGGGACGCGGCTGGAGCGGGATCGGCCTACTCGGCAGACAGCTTGGCCAGGCGAACCGCCCGCCGACGCCATCGAGGATGTCGTCATTGGCGATCGTGATGAAGACTTCGTGCAGTTCGTCGTCGACGATGTCGTGCGTCGCCGTGAGGCGGAGGCATCGTTCTACTCTCGCGCTGAATCTAGTTGATATCGCCAAGCCTTGGCTTTTGCGAAGGGCGCAAAAGGACTTGCTTCGCTGTCGCAGTTGACGCACCTGAGCGCGACTGTTCAAAGGGCAGGGTAAACGCGACACCCTCGGGCTCGTAACCCGCAGATCCCAGTATCCGTGCCGTCGTGCCCGCTCAGTGTCCCCCTTGCGGGACCGCTCTCAGAGTAGATGTGGAGCCATAGGGCGTCGGCCGGAAACAACCTTGACCAATTCGACATGACGCGCGGTTGCTGCCAGATTCCCGCCCCAATCGGAGTCAGTCAGGGTGGCAGGGGTAACGCCTTGCACGCGTGATGCTCGGTCTAGCCTCGGACGTTAATGATTCCCGCTTGCGAGCAGGACTGGGGCTGATCCCGGACGACGCCTGAAGAGTCACCGAACCGAACCGGATCCAAAACGCTCGCCACCCAGCCGCGGTTCGGATCGGTTGTCATATAAAACTCACTGGTGGACCACGTCGTGAGCATGGCCTCCGCTGCAACTTGACGTTCGGCATCCTCCTGGGCCATCGCTGTCAGATATTCGGATTCCCACGCGCACAGCCATGTGTATTGAGCGACGACGTACCCCGCGCCCGATTGCATCACGCCAGTTGGGCTCGTGCCCGAATCCAAACCTTCTGGAACGCCGGCTGGATAAGCGGCACCCGCCGGGAGCGGATCCTCCATCGCTTCGATGGCCGCTTGATACTCGAAGTAGCCCGTCCCCACAGTCACCCGAGCGGGACCCTGAGGATTGGCGTTGACGACAGATGTGACCTCGCCGTCCGGGCCCGCAACTGGGACGGGAGCGACAACGAAGAGGATCGGAAGTAGCACGATCAGAAGGATTGCCGCGGCAACGGCTGAGACCACAATCGCGACGGTCCGGCGGACCCTCCTTTGACGATGCTGCGAAGCCCCGAGGGACGGCAGAACGTCGAGTTCTTGCCCGAGAATTTCGGCCGGTGACCCGAAGCTGGACAGGGCCGCGGATGCGTCCGCATCCGACAGGTCTGGCTGAACGAGTTCGCGCAGGTGATTGGCGATTTCTTCGCGAAGTACCGCTCGTCGAGCGTTTGAGAGCGACCCTGCACCCGCGTCAAACTGGCGTAAGTACTGGGTAACAAGTCGGTGGTCGGTGTCAGACGTCATCGCGGGTCCTGTCCTAGTGTTTCTGGGGAATGGTGGCCAGGAGCGACGTGACGGAACCGGAGAATCGCTCCCAGTCCTCCTGAAAGGATTCCAATTCCTGACGTCCAACCTCCGTGAGTTGGTAGTACCGGCGTGGCCGATCGGTGTCGTTGACTTCCCAATAGCTCGTGACGAAACCGGCATCGTGCAGTCGGTTCAGAAGCGGGTAAACCGTTCCTTGGCTGGAGAGCAGCTGACCTACGTCATCCAGCTCCCGAACGAGTTGAAGCCCGAAACGTGGCCCCGTAGACAGTAATGCCAGGATGCAGGGCCCCACGACTCCTCGCCGGAGTTGTGTACTAGTCGGATTCTCAGCCATGCGGCTGACTATACCTTGCGAGACAAGATACAAACAAACAAATTCATTTGCGCTCATACACTGTGCGATCTAGGGTCCAGCTGTCGTTCAGCAACCAATCACGGCCACCTAGGCTCGATATCCCGCAGAGCGTTCCCCGGTGACGCAACGTCGGCGCCTTCGGCCACCGGTTGATTTGGTCCCAGATCTGTCGCGCTTGTCGTCCGGCTTCTGACGGTCACAAAACTTCAGCCTGCGGAATGTCCCACAGCTTGTGGGACATTCGTCCAACGGCCTGTTGGACAATTGCGCGAGGGCTCGACAGGCACGCCGACAGTACGTTCCCGCCGACCGTTCCACTTACGCGGCATCTCACTTCAGTCAGGGACGTGATTGGTTTCACGCAATTGGTGTCCGCTGGCCGTTCCCTTATCGGGAACGGATCCAGAGTCAGCGATCGAAGGGGAGCTAAGAGGCCCACTCTTCGGAGACGATCTGCATCGATGCTGTCGCACGGTATGCCTCGATGTCGTCGGCGGCGAGAATGGCGGTGATCAGCTCTTCGGTTCCTGAGACATAGACGCTCGCGCCGTAGAGGTCGTTACCGACTGCCCACACACCATCCGCTGGCATCCACCACTGAGCACTTCTGCCGCCGGCCATCCCATCGAAGGGCTCCGCGCCATCGGCGACGTCGCCGGCGAGAATGAGTACTTTACGACCGGGCAGGATCTTAATGCTTGCCGTGTCTCGTAGGTCATCGCGCATCCCGGCGTACCCTTCCCAGATGAGGAAGAAACACTCGGTGGGTGCGGACGTGTGTGCTCGGAGAAGCCGCGCGAGCGTTGCGGCCACGCCGGGTTCGATGGTCCCAATTGTGCGATTTACTTCCCGCGCGCCGACGTTGAGGTCGGTCCACTTCGTAGTTGCGTCCACCCCGGACTGCTCCGCAGCAAAGGTCCGCCAGGCGAGGGGTTGACCGTCGTCGTCGTGCATGGGATTCATCACACGCGCGTATGAAACATGCCCACGAGGCAGGTAGTCACCCACGGTCATCGATCGACCCTGGAGAGATGGCAGCTCAGCGATGACGTGCGGGACGAGGCCAATCGGATGCAATGCCATGTCCGCACCCTATCGAGAAATCGAGGTCAGCCCGATGACGATCTGTCGGGATAGAACTCTCCCGTGCGGGTCGCCCCAAGCAGTCCCCGCGACTACTCATAATCAAGTAGTCGCCGCACTTCGGGAGAGAAAAGCAAAATATAAGGGCTACTCTTCAAGATCTCGATCGATGCGCTTATCCCGATTCGTTCCAGAAGTTCACAATATTCATGCCAAGGAAGCCGCTCTCCGTCATCCTCTACGATTCCCTCATCGGGCAGCAAGGCCATCGAGACGTGATGCCGCAGCTCGGATTCCGCCAACTGCCACTGACGGCTCTCAGGGCGGAAACTTATTCCAAACCCGCGATCACTCCGAAAGGCAACGTGCGAGGAATCGTCAATGCACACAAATTCTTGAAGCGAAAAAGAGAGCGAGTCCTCAGACGTACGGTCTAATGAGCACGAAACGCCCAAGCCAATTACATGCATCCCCGTTCATCCCCATCCCTGTTTGCCCAAGCTTAACCATTCGAACCAAGTCAATCCGAGGGCCCCGCTCCCAATCCTGCTGTTTCGGAATCTGGAACTTCACAAGGTATTCGAATGGCACGACTGCGACGTGCACTGCTGTGATCTGCTTTTTTAAAGCACGATAAGGCCGTCCCGTATAAGGTTGGCGGATTCAACTGGTCGTCGCAACACTCGATTTTGTGAGGTGTTGTACGTGTGGTCGAAGTATGAGTTGGTGGAGAAGCAGGCGCGGTTCTGGGAGCT